>JAKMEW010000384.1 GCA_022425745.1 Rubripirellula sp. | reverse complement strand
CCACCTTTACCGAGTTCATCGACTTCTGATCTGAAAGAGCTTGTTTTCGACTCTCAGATGGCGAGTGTTATCCAAAGCGG
The DNA here is from genome assembly GCA_022425745.1 of Rubripirellula sp. Classification (GTDB taxonomy): domain Bacteria; phylum Planctomycetota; class Planctomycetia; order Pirellulales; family Pirellulaceae; genus Rubripirellula. The sequence goes on along the minus strand of JAKMEW010000384.1, from coordinate 10,118 downwards.
ACGACAAGAAACTGGATCCCAAGATTCACCGGACGCGCAAGACCCCGACGCGCAAGACCCCGACGCGCAAGACCCCTTCGAGACGCAGATACAGAGAGTTTTCCAAGCGGCAGCCAATGGCGAATTCCCCGATGGCGAAACGGGGAACATCGTGTTAGACGACATGCTGAAGGTCATGCGACAGACCGGCTCCATCTCATCGCGACTTGCATCAAGCCGAGGTTTTGACGACTTGGAATCGCCTCTCGACGCAAAGATCCAAGCGAGAAGCCAAAGCGATCAAGCTGAAAAGACGATTTTGGCTCGCGCCAAAGCAGCAGAACAACTCCTCAAGGCTGCGAGGTTACTGGAACAACAGGCGGACCAACTCCCCTCGGCAGTTAGCTTGGTGGATGAAATGCGGGTCACTGCTCGTGAACTTCTCACTGATAGATTGATGACACAGGGGTCAAAAAAAGGTGGGTTGTGATACACTTAAACGTCTTCCATGACAGCCCACTCATTCTAAATGTAAGCGTCAACGTTGCCTGCTTTCTCTCGATTCATGCGTAACCGTGCTGCTCAGATAGCGATCGCTATCGTCATGCTCATCGTCGGCTACCTGTTCAACGACTATTGGTCTGCTCGTCCCGAGGGGATTGAGGCAACGTTCGTGGGGCGATCTTCTTGCATTGATTGTCACCAGAACCAGGCAGAGACTTTTCGTGGCTCTCACCACGACCTGGCGATGGACCTCGCTACGGAACAAACCGTCCTGGCAGACTTTGATAACGTCACATTTGAGAACGACGGGATTGTAAGCCGTATGTTTCGCGATGGTGAACGCTACATCATTCACACCGAGGGCGAAGACGGAACCATGCAAGATTTTCACGTCAAGTACGTCTTTGGTGTGGAACCGTTGCAGCAGTACATGGTGGAGTTCGACCGCACTCCGGAAATGAAAGAGGATGAAATCCCTCGAGTGCAAGTGCTGCGACTGACGTGGGACACAGCGAAAAAAGAGTGGTTCTACCTTCGTCCCCCTGATGTAAACGAAAAGTTGGAACCTGACGATCCGCTGCACTGGACGGGGATCGGTCAACGCTGGCAAACGATGTGTGCCGATTGCCACTCAACAAATCTGAAACGTAATTTTGATTCCAAAACGAATCAGTATCACACCACCTTTTCAGAAATCGACGTTAGCTGCGAAGCATGTCATGGGCCGGGCAGCCTGCACGTCGAACTCGCCCAATCTAAATCACTTTTTTGGGATCGCCGGTACGGATACGGGCTTGCGAAACTGAAAGGCGAAGACGCAGAGCCTCAATTGCAATCCTGCGCTCCCTGCCATAGCCGGCGTGGATTGCTTGATGCAGACTTTCACGCGGGTAATCAATACTGCGACCATTTTCAACTTGAACTACTTCAAGAAGACACCTACTTCGCTGATGGGCAGATCAAGGATGAAGTCTACGTCTACGGTTCGTTCGTGCAAAGCAAGATGTACCACAAAGGGATTCGCTGCACAGACTGCCATGATCCGCACTCCCTAAAACTGAAATACCCGGGCAACGAAACGTGCACATCCTGCCACCAACACTCAGCAGGTAAGTACGATGTTCCATCGCATCATCACCACGTCCCCGGCACCGAGGGCGCGAAGTGTGTCAACTGCCACATGCCTGAGCGAACTTATATGGCGGTCGATCCTCGACGTGATCACAGCCTTCGAGTTCCTCGACCTGACCTCTCTGTCTCACTCGGCACCCCGAATGCGTGCAGTGGTTGCCACGTAAAGGACCAATTGCAATCGCTACCCGAAACGAAACGGGGTTCTCTCAAAGAATACGCCGACTGGATTCAACAAGCCGAACAGGGTGACCAGCAGATCGCGTCACTGATTGCCAAAACCGATCAATGGTGCGATCAAGCGTGCGAAAACTGGTACGGATCAGAACGAAAGAAGCCCAAGCATTTTGCGGAGACAATTGCAAAATATCGAAAGAACGTCGAAACCGGAAATCCTGAGACGATTTCGGATTCGATCAAGTCGATGCTTAAACTCGCTAACCAAAACGATACACAATCGCCCGCGATCGCTCGCGCGTCCGCTTTAAACGAGCTAGCCGCTAGTGGCACTCCGAACGCATTCCCAGCGGCAGTCACAATTCTCAAAAAGGATTCCGAGTCGCCATTGGTGAAAGCCGCCGCAATCAATCTATTGATGAACGCACCACCAACAATCACACGTCGAGCACTCATGCCACTGCTCAACAGCGAAATCAAACTACTGAGAAACGAAGCAGCAAGAGTTCTCGTTGCCTCAGGCACGTACCAAAACCTATCCAGCAATGAACAGACTCGCATTAACCTCGCACTCAGGGGGGTCAAAGAATCGCTGATGGCGGCGTCGGATCGCGCGGGAGCACACTTGGGTTGGGCAATGCTGTGTGAAGGACAAGGGCGTTTTGAAGAAGCCGTGGACGCTTATCGAACGGCCATTCGCGTTGAACCCAAAACAACCGGGCCTCGATCCAATCTTTCCAGCCTGCTTGAGAGAGTCGCCTCCCAGCAACCCCCCCAGAACGCGACCGCATTGCTCAAAGAAGCAGAGACGCTGCGTGAACAAGAACTGCCTCTTCTAGAACGCGATGCGAATTTGGCACCAAGTAACGCGAGTGTCCAGTACCGCTTTGGTCTCGCTCTCTATCTGGCAGGAAAAATGAATGAGGCAATGGAACGCCTAGAGAAGTCGGTTGAACTCGAACCTGAAGTACCGGACTTCCGGCAAGCTCGTGATCTACTCAAGGAAAAGCTGCAGCAGCTTGAAAAGGAGCAAACGGGGCAATAGCCCCTCGTTTAATTCGTCTTCTAACCAACACGGCAAATTTTTATAGTGCCGTGGCAACACGCATATAAAAATCAACCTGATTAGTTAAAGGCCTCTCCATGCTTCACGCAATCATCATGGCTGGTGGAAGCGGCACCCGTTTTTGGCCGGCCAGTCGCCGACTGCGTCCCAAACAACTGCTGGCGTTGTCGGGCGAACAAACCATGCTTCAGGGCACCATGACGCGACTCGGTGACCTGGTGCCGCCGGAGCGACAGATGATCCTTACTAATCGCGACCTCGTTCCGGCCGTTGCCCAACAACTTCCGGGACTTCCCTCAGAAAATGTGGTGGGGGAGCCGTGCAAGCGAGACACGGCGCCGTGCATCGGATTAGCAGCCGCTTTGGTTCAACATCGAGATCCCGATGCGATCATGGCAGTCATGCCATCGGATCATGTGATTCGATCTAACGAGCAGTTTCAATCCGGTTTGGCTGCTGCAGAGCAGTTGATCATTGAAGACCCAACTCGGATCGTCACCTTTGGAATTCGTCCGACCTACCCTGCAGAATCATTTGGCTACATCCAACGCGGCGGTTCCATTCAGGCACCTGCCTCGAACCGATCCGCGGCTTCGATTGCCGCTTTTGAGGTTCAGTCATTTCGTGAAAAGCCCGATCGTTCAACCGCTCAACAGTACTTGGACTGCGGAACTTATTACTGGAACAGCGGTATTTTTGTTTGGCGAGCATCAACGATCCTGGACGCACTGAAGACGAATGTGCCTGAGATGTTTGAGCACATCGAGTGCATTGCCGATTCGATTGGATCTGATCAATACGAATCAGTTCTGGATCGTGAATTCACGGCGATCGATGGTACTTCGATCGATTATGCAGTGATGGAAGGCTATCCTAACGTCGTCACCATCGAGGCGCCATTCAGCTGGGATGACCTCGGCAGCTGGCAATCCCTTTCGCGACTAAATGAACCCGACAAAGACGCAAACACCGTCGTTGGCAAACACCTTTCAATCGACTCAAGTGGCTGCATTATCGTTAGCGAATCGGATCACACCATTGCGACGATCGATGTTCAGAATTTGATCGTCGTGCAAACCAAAGATGCGACGCTTGTGGCTCCCAAGCACGCCGAGGAGCGAGTGCGAGAGATCGTCAAGCGTCTCGGAGAAGAAGAGCTTCACGATCTACTCTGATGGCATCGCTACTGGCGATTCGATCATTACTATCAGGGTTGTTTGATCCATTGATGATCACGATCACGCCCGGTCGGTTCAGGTAACGCTCGCCGTGCCGAGCTGTACGTCTGCTCGCTATCGCCTCCCGCGGCGGAGTCGGGGCGAGTGACGCGGTTCGCAGATGACTCATCGGCCCATGAATTTCCAAAAGAAGACTGGTTAGGGCCCGTGCTGGCGAAGCGTCCTGCTGAAACGGAACGATCGGTAGGTTGGTCGAAAACCTGCTCCGCACTCCACCTTTCATGCGGTGTTTGCAAAAGCTCTTCGCCCGTCTTGCCGCGGCTCGCGTTCAGCCGGTCCGCTTGGGTGGGCGACTGAACCAATGAATTCCAGCGATCATCGGCTGAATCGTCAACTTGAATCGCATCACGATCTTCTCCCCCAAGCCCAATTGAGTTGTCTGCCTGTTGATCATCCGACTCGGTGGTCACCCACCGGTCCTTCGCAGAACCCGGATGCTCAATGGGCTGCGCGAGATCCTCGAACGTAAGAGGAATATCCAAGGAGCGACGCACCAAGTACCTCGGCATGCTCTTCAGATCTTGTTTCCCGTCATCTGCACTTTCGGCCGAGACAATCTCTTCCGCTGCCTTGGCGAGATTCGAATCGAGACGCAGGACATCAGCCCGCAGACTGGTTGTCTCGAATTCTTCGGGTATCAGTGAGGAATATTCCGGTCCGGTGACCCTAAACGGGTCAGCGATCGGCATTTGATCAGGTTGATAGCGGCGAAATGGCAACGCTGCGAACGTACCGCCGCAGACGATTAGTACGCCAAGTGGAAGGGTTCTCAAGGGACCGGCTCGGAGCTGGGAGTTGCGAAAACACGCAACACCGGCCCTGTCGAGCTAGGCGGATGCGTGCCACCAGCTTCGTCCATGAAACCAAAAAAATACGGAGTGCTTCTTGCAATGAGTAGGTATCGGCAGGGAACCGGAGCATCCTTGAGCGAAATCTAGAAAAATATTTAGCGGCCGCTCCGCTCCCGATTTCGCCCCAAGCGTAAGATCCCCTCTACGAATTGAGGCACTGCGGTGATACGATTTCGCCTGTCAGGTATGCCTCAGATCAGGAAACGAAAAACATGGAAGCTGGAATCGTCGGTTTGCCAAACGTTGGCAAAAGCACGCTCTTCAACGCCTTAACCAGTTCGCAAGCAGCTCAAAGCGAAAATTATCCCTTCTGCACGATTGAGCCCAACGAGGGCATTGTCAACGTTCCTGACTCCCGGCTCGATCGAATCGTCGCGAACATCGCAACCAAAAAGGTGATTCCCGCCTCGCTGAAATTGGTTGATATCGCCGGAATCGTCAAAGGAGCATCCGAAGGTGAAGGCCTCGGCAACAAATTCTTAAGCCATATTCGACAGGTCGATGCCATCGTTCAGGTGGTTCGTTGCTTCGAAGACCCCGACGTGACTCACGTCTCGGGGAACGTTGATCCTTTGGCAGACATCGAGATTATTGAGACCGAGTTGATGCTTGCGGATATACAAACGCTCGAAAACGCACTCAGCAAGGCTGAGCGGACGGCTCGTAGCGGTGACAAGGAAGCAAAACTTCGGGTCGAGGTGATTGGCAAATGTAACGCCCATCTTTCTGAGGATCAGCCACTCAGGACACTTAAACTGAATGATGCCGAACTAGATGCCGTTTCAAGCTACGGCCTGATGACCGCCAAGCCCATCCTCTACGTCGCCAATGTCGGTGAGGATGACTTGCAAGGAGAAGTGGAACTGGTTCAACAGGTCAGGCAGCATGCCGAGACGGCCGGTGCTCAGGTGGTGTGCGTCTGTGCCAAGCTGGAGGCAGAACTTGCCGAACTGGACGAAGAAGATCGCGCCGAGATGCTGGCTGAAGTGGGACTGGAACAACCGGCACTCCATCAAATCGCCCAGCAAGCCTACCGAACTCTCGGTCTTCAAAGCTATTTTACGGCCGGTGAAAAGGAAGTTCGTGCTTGGACGGTACCGATCGGAGCGACTGCTCCACAGGCCGCAGGGGTGATCCACACCGATTTTGAACGGGGGTTCATCCGCGCCGAGGTCTACACCCTTGATGACCTCGAACACTACAAGAGTGAGAAGGAAATTCGACAGGCTGGTAAACTTCGTGTCGAAGGAAAGAATTACATCATGCAAGATGGCGACATTTGCCATTTCTTGTTCAACGTCTAGATCATCATTGGAGAAATTGACATGAAGTGGTTAGCTGTCGCCTGTGCACTAGGCGTTGCACTTTGCTGGGGAATGTACGGTCCAACCTTGAGCCACGCTCGTGCTCCCAACCGAGAATGGGGGCCCTTCAAGCCTTATCTATTCATCGGCGTTGCCTACCTCGTGATCGCGGTGATCGGTGGGGCGATGATGATGAAGATCGCTTTCAACGATAACTTCAGTTACTCCGGCACCTACTATCCTGCAATGAAATTTGGATTCCTTGCAGGTTGCCTCGGTGCTTTGGGCGCACTGTTCCTGACCTTTGCGTTGACCAAAGCGGGCGGCAAACCAGCTTACGTGATGCCGATTGTTTTCGGTGGAGCGGTGTCGGTGAACGCCATCGCGGCGTACGTGAGTCTCAAGCAGGGTGAATCGGTTAGTCCGCTGCTGTGGGTTGGCATGCTGCTGGTTGCTGTCGGAATTATCATGACCGCGGCCAACACACCACACGGTCATCCACCAGCCAAGGCAACCCCGGTGTCCGGAGGCGGTGAAGCGAACATTGAGTCAGAGAGTCCAGGCTCCGCTCCAGAAAGCGCCTCTTCGTAAGAGATCAAACGGCCGGTAAATCATGACGCCACCGCGTGACAACTCGACGATCATCCGCGCGATCGACCAACAGGTCGCGCACGTTTGGATGGTTCGGACTTTTCTGAAACATGCAGATGAGTCCGAGGATGATGAGGAGCTGCGAGAAATCGTGCGGGATCTTTACGATTTCATCCTCGCCGTCGGACCGCTCGATGAAGCAGAGTCGCCTGAGGCGTACCTCAAAATGGCCAAAAAGAAAATTGGCAAGCTCAAACGAGCTACCACGCTATACGAAGAAATCCAGCCTGAAGTGAGCGGACACACTAACTTCGTGATGGCGGCTCGTTCGCTCCGTTTGGCAGTCGACCAAATCGAGTCACTGATCACTGAATCCAAACGCCAAGCCTAGATGCTAGCAACGGCAGTCGTTCGCGACGCAATACCACCGAGTGTGGTTGGATTCGTTGGAATCAAGTAATTCTTGCGGCGGATTTGGTGCAGAGGCTGAAACCGACCTAGCGAACGGTACGTCGAGATTGATAGGACAGAGGTTGTAGGGGAACTATCCACCGCTGAAAACGAAGATCCTCGCGCTCATGCCCACATTCGCTGATCGATCGACCCCAGTTTTACGTCATCGCTATCTGCTGCGCTTCTTTGCCGTGCTGGGATTGGTTAGTCTCGTGATGAGCACCGGTTGTGTTCGGCGGCGAATGACGGTCCGAACCAACCCACCCGGTGCGACGGTATCGGTTGATAATCAAGTCATTGGCACCACACCTGCGGCAACGAGTTTTGTCTATTACGGGACTCGAGAACTCAGGATCGAAAAAGATGGTTACCGCACCGAGACGGTGCTGAGAAAGATCAACCCACCCTGGTACCAATTGCCCGGGCTCGATTTCATTTCTGAATCCCTATGGCCAGGCGAAATTCGGGACGAGAGAGTGATTGAGGTGGAGTTGGTTCCGAAGGCGATGGAGAAGACTGACAAAGTGATTGACCGAGCTGACTCGCTACGTAGTCAATCACTGACCGGGATGGTCACGGCTCCCAACTAGGCAGTTTCCATGCAGCGAATACCAGCGAGCGTTTTTGTCGCGCCCGTGGTGCTAGCAGCACTCTTGGCCACGGCGTTGACCGGACAGGAACGAATCGCGTTTCGAGATGTCAGTCATTTCTATACACCGCTCTATGACTACGTTGCAGAGCGCCAAACGAGCTCGTGGCGCCCACTCTGGAATGATTTAGATCACACCGGCCTACCCCTCGCTGGTGAGACCACCACCGCGTTTTACTACCCTCTTCGCGTTGCGATCTGGTCGCTAGGTCTGACTCCGGAAGTATCGATTGCTTGGTACATCTGGCTTCACCTCTCCATCGCAGCGGTGACCGCATGGATCGCTGCACGCTGGCACGGCACATCGCAAACCGCAGCTGCCTTTGCCGCCGTAAGCTACGCCCTATCTGGCCCCGTCTTTTTCCTACACACGAATCTACCGTTTCTCGTTAGCGCTGCATGGATTCCGATCGCCTTAGCTTCGATGCTCTGCTCACACAAAAGTCTTCAAGGTCGGAGATCTGCTTGGATCGGTTTTTCGCTCTCAATGATGATCCTCGGCGGAGACCCGCAGACCGCCTTTCACTGCTTGCTACTTCTCCTTGGAGTGCAAATCAGCCAAAAAATCCGAGGTCTACCGAGCGTGATGCGGCTTCGCGACTTAGCGGTGGCGGTGATTCTGTGCGTTGCGTTGACAGCTCCTCAGCTCGCTGCATCAACTGATTGGAGTCTGCAAAGCGATCGCGCTGCATCCAATGATGCTGGCACAGCCTCGGGCGTGTTAAGTGACCTCTTTCGACCTGCGCAGCGGGGATCATCAAAGCAAGAATCATTTGCCTTCTCCGTTGCCCCCTGGCATCTGGCTGAACTGCTTTCACCATCTCCGTTTGGGCAACTGTATCCAATCAATACTCGGATGAGTTTACGCTTCCCGGATGAAGCGAGGATGTGGACCCCCACGCTTTACATGGGTCTGTTTGTCGGCCTTAGCTGCCTCGCGATCAGAGCCCGATGGAATCGGCGTCCGCTCGATCGATGGCTTCTTATTGGACTCATCGGAATCGTCGCATCTCTCGGGTCTTTTGGCCTGATCTGGCTGATTCAAAAAGCAACCGGAACCATGGAGGCATTTGATGAATCAGCAGGCGGTCTGTACTGGATCATGTACTGGTTGATCCCGGGCTACGATGCGTTTCGATACCCCGCAAAATGGCTTCCATTTTTTGTTATCGGCCTTTCCATTTCAACGGCTCGCCTATTGGATCAACCTTCTGCGGTGGAGCGAATCCGACGATGGATGGCACCAACTTTTCTAACGCTATTTGTCGCAGCGATTTCGACATGGGCCATTCATCTTTCTCATCAAATCATTGCCAGCCCATTGCAAACCTGGCTTCCCAAGGATCCGTTCTGGGGACCACTGCAAATCAGTCAAGCGTGGATGGAGCTAACCTCGTCACTCATTCATTCAGCATGTGTCGCTGGCGCACTTCTTGTGGTTTTTGGATTACGCTCACGTTACCGATGGAGTCATCAACGCATCAAATTTGCGATCACGTTACTGCTGTTGGTGGATCTGAGTCTCTCCGCTCAGCAACAACTGCTCAAAATCCCGATAGCCGTTGAGAGACAAATCCTCAACATGGCAAAATCAGAATTGAATCTCGATTTCAACGTGCAAAACGACTTGAGTACTCGATGGCTTCGCACACGGTCGGGTTCAGGATGGCCCATCAACTGGCAGGAGACCGTATCGATTGATCGTGCGATTGAAGTCGAAGCGGGCGGCAGAATGAACTGGTTCGGTCGCTGGCACTTGGCAGATCGAACCTCGGTGTTCAATAGTGCGACCTCCATCCGAAGCGCAGCCATTGCATCATTCTGGAAGGCCACGCGAGATCTACAAGATGGTCAATCGACGACTCAAAACGCAAAAGACTGGAAACAGATTCGCGACTGGCTTGGAATTCAGGGAGTGATCACGACCAAAAGCGAAGCAACAGAAACCAGCACCGAGATGGGAAGCTATGAATTGCCAACCGTCATCCGGCGGTACAACGGTGCATCATCAAGCGATGAGACAGACCAACCCCAACAGTCAATCTCCATTAGCACTGAGTCCGCGTCACGTCATGATGTACCATTCTCACCGCGGCAGACGCTTGAAGCGTTCCGTCACTGGAGCAACCGCGAGAAGGATCAGTTGAGCCCTTCGTTGTTGGCGAAGCGTTTAAG
>JAKMEW010000537.1 GCA_022425745.1 Rubripirellula sp. | reverse complement strand
GCGTTCAATCAGCTATCCGGATCAGCCGATCAATGCGGATCCTTCTGCGATGTTTAGCGGCCAAGCAGACGTTTTACCGGATTTGATGATCGAGGCTCTTGGGGCAGGCAAGGAGATCACCAAGACATTCCAGGTTTACATCGCCGAAGCTGGGACTCACGCTATTGAAGTTGAGCTTCCCCAAGACTCGCTGTCGATTGATAACCGTCGCTTTTGTACACTCCCCTTGTCGCGTGCAGAAAAGGTTCTCGTGATCGACGCTGACGTCGACGGTGTGGGTGGCTACCACGTTAGTTCTTCCCTGAATCCCGGAAGTCAGGTTGAAGTTGGTGTGATCCCAGAGATACAACCACCTTCTTTCTTAAGGTCGATCACCTACGAGCAGTTAAGCGATTATCGCGCGATTTACTTGATTGACCTACCCGAGGTTAGCGAAAATGCTGCCGATGCGTTAACTGAGTACGTTCAGCGTGGAGGCGGTCTTGCTTGGTTCCTGGGTGAACAGGTCGATGCAGATGCCTACAACCGAGTTCTGCTCACACCAACTCGGCGGCTCCTCCCATCCCCGCTTGGAGTAGCGGGATCTCTCGAAGAGGCTCCTCGCGCTGACGGTTCGGGAGATGTTTTGTTCACCGATGAGTCGGATTTGTTTGGTCCGCTGAGGTCCGCTGGGGACGGCATGCTTTCGCTCGTGAGCGTCGCGAAGAGTTGGTCGCTGGTGAATAACAAGGCTTCGTCGAATCGAGAGACGCGGAATGAGGCGGATGATCCTGCGGATGGTCAATCCGGCGAGGTCATTGAACAAGGTATCTCTCAGGGCGAGGTGGCTGATGATGAGACCGCTAATGTTCTGAGTGCAGGTTACCAAGTTGCCCTTAAGTTGCGTGACGGTCGCCCATTGCTCACTCAGCATTCGGTGGGGCGTGGAAGGGTGCTGACGCATCTTGTTGGCTTGGATGGAAGCTGGACCAATTGGCCTGGAGATCCAACATTTGTGGTCTCTTTGTTGCAGGCCAATGCCTGGCTGTGGAGTGCTGCTGCACCACCGGTGAGTCGTGAAGTTGAGATGCCGTACTCTAAGCAGATGTTGGCCGCAGACTACCTACGCTCCGCAACTTTCCTTCCGCCTGTCATCGTACCACCGCGCGTTCCGTTCGAGATTTCGGCAATTGAAGAAAACGCTGCCGATCTTGGTGCAGCGGGGGGGGATCCCTCCGGAGTCGCGGAGCGATACGACTTCATCTTGGATCCCGCCGAAATGCTAATTCGTGGGGATGAACACCTCGATGAAATCCTTGAACCAGGTCTGAGCGAGTGGGGCTTTATCGCGGCCGATGGAACCGCGAGAGTGATTCCGGAAGCTTCGGTCATTGATTCGGCTGACGGTGATCTGGAGCGTGCTGAGCACGCAGGCGTCCTCCAACAGTTGTCGCCTTTGAATGTGCAGTTCCTGCAGCGTCGAAGTTGGAATCAAGACGATCAAGTCTCGCGGAATTCTTCAATGACTGTCATGTTGCTTCTCATGCTTCTAGCGTTCCTTGCGATTGAACAGGGGCTCGCTTACTGGGCGAGTTATCACGTTAGCACCTCGTCGTCCATTTCCGGGCATCGATCAGGGATTGGCAGCCAACATTGGGGCCAACCTACCTCAGTCGCTTCGTCGGATAGTGACTCGTCGGCGACGATTGCTGGGGTCAGAAGAGAAGGTTCGCCGGGAGGTCTGGCATGATGCATTCCATCCTCTCTCAGGCTGAATCAGGCCAAGCTGAAATCGTTTATGAGTTTGCGAGACTCAACGGGATTGAAGGTTGGTGGGCGTGGGCTTCCCTGATCTTGGCTGTGGTTCTCGGACTGTACGCGATCGTCAGATTTTATCGACGTGATGTGCGCGAACTTTCCCCTTCAACCGGTCGGACGTTGATCTTTCTGCGTCTGGTCGTGTTCGTTGGACTGGTGTTCTTGTTTGCGGATTTGCAGCGTCGAACCGAACGCACGATCACGCTTCCTAGTGAGGTTGCGGTCTTGGTTGACACCAGCCAAAGCATGACTTTGCCTTCCGATAACTCCGGGGTGGGGCCAAGTCGTGAGCAACGTGCCGCTGAGTTGCTTGAGGACACACCACTGCTTGGCGAATTATCAAAGGGTCATCGAGTCAATCTGTATGCGTTTGGCCAAGACAGCGAAGCCAGGCTGCTCCAGGCCACCGGTCTGGGGATCACCGCTGGCGACCAAACGCTGACCAGCAGCAATCCATCACTTGATGATTCAGGTTCACAACCGGATAACGGCACAACATCAACCTTGAATGAGGGGATTTCTTCGAGCTTGAGTGAAACGTCGATGGTGGCGCTGGTAGGTGCTGGCATTTTAGGGATAGGGATCACTGCTGCTCTGGGTTCGCTCCTGTTTGGTCTACTCCGCTGGGAACGGAGTCTCGGTTGGTTCCTGCAATCCGCAGCGATCCTCATCGGCCTAGGGATCGTGACACTTGGAGCAACCTACGCGGTCTCGACCCGTCAAACTTTGTCCAGTCTTCTTACCGGGATGGCGGACGAGGCGTCGTCGGTGACCGATGGCGACGAGGTTGAAACCGGCGGCAGATCAGCGGAGCGAATGAGCTCGGATGTCGTTTCCGATCAGACCGGCACTGACGCTGAACCGGCATCAGTGGACTGGAGAGACGGTCTGGCTGCAACCGCAGCAGAGAGCAGAATTGGAGACGCAATCCAGACGGCATTGAATCAACACGATCCTGCAACCCTTGCCGGCATTGTTTTGATTACCGACGGGCAAAGTAATGGCGGGAGTGATGTAAATGCCGTTGTCTCTTCCGCTAGGCGAAATGAGATTGCGATCTATCCGGTGGGGCTGGGAAGTGGTGACGCACCTGTCAATGTTCGGGTTGTTGATGTGGACGCTCCGCGACGTGTTTACCCAGGGGATAAATTCACCGTCACGGCAACACTGCAAGCCAGCGGCCCAGAATCGGTGCGTGTGGAGGTGGAATTACTTGACGGGTTGGACAGCGGACTGGCGAGGCAGGGTTCAAATTCACAGGCTTCAAGTGATTCAAGCGAGGCGAGTGCAGTTGATTCCAATGAATCGAATCAGCCCTTGGAGCAACGCAATCTTCCGCGCGACGTGATAGAGCGACGAACATTGGATTTACCCGTTGATGGCACGTTGGTTCCGGTTCGTTTTGAGATGGAGCCTGAATCGGTGGGTAGACGAAGGGTCGCCATTAGAGTGTTGCCACCAAGTGGAGATCAAAATTCGCGAGATGATGTGGGGGACGCTCGGTACGAGGTCGTGGCAAGAAAACTTCGAGTCCTCGCGATAGCAGGTGGTCCGACGCGGGAGTATCGATTTGTTCGTAATCTCTTTTATCGCGATCGCTCGATGGATCTCGATGTCTGGTTGCAGACGGGGCAATCAGGGATGAGTCAGGATGCGGATCAGTTATTGACGGAGTTTCCGAGCGATCCGAACGATCTGTTTCAGTATGACGTGATTGCGATGTTCGACCCAGATTGGACAACGCTATCTTTGCCGCAACTTGAATTACTAGAACGATGGGTTGCTCAGCAGGCGGGCGGCTTGATCTTGATTGCCGGCCCCGTTTACCACTCCAAGTGGACTCGGCTGCGGACGGATCCGCGTCTCTCTAAGATTGCCGGATTGTTTCCGGTTAACTTCTCCACAAGAGGAGTGGTGGTTGCTTCAGGGCGTCAAGGTGGCGAGGCTGCTTGGCCGCTTGAATTCACACAGGAGGCACGACGTGCTGAATTCCTCTGGGTGGCCGGTGACGCTGGGCGGAGTGAATCCATTTGGGACGGTTTTGCTGGGGTCTACGATTTCGTGGACACGAAGGATGCAAAGCCAGGGAGTAAGGTCTATGCATTTTTCTCCGATCCAACGACTCAGACGGGTGGTAGTTTGCCGATTTACCTCGCGAGTCAGTTCTATGGAGCTGGTAGAACATTCTTTCAGGCAAGTGGCGAGATGTGGCGGCTGCGAGGCGAAGGTGATCAGTACTTCCAGAGCTACTTCACCAAGTTGGCGAGGTGGGTGAGCGAGGGAAGATTGTTGCGAGACAGTACGCGTGGCGTTTTGTTGCTTGATACGGCAACCGCGATGGTGGGTGATTCGATTTCGGTTCGGGCTGTGTTGAGTGATGAACAGTTTGAGCCTCTCAATGTCCCGCAGGTGAATGCTAGTCTTTTGACACCCGATGGCCGCATCCAGGAGTTGAGGCTGACGCCGCTGAAGGGCGAAGCAAGACCAGGCACCTATGGCGGACAGTTTGTGGTGCGTGAAGCGGGGGATTACGAGGTTCGTCTGACTTTAGGTGACGCTCTCAATGAGCAGTTGTTACAGCAGGGGTTGAGGGTGCGTCTGCCGACGTTGGAACTCGAGAGACCTCGTCGTAATGACGAATTACTTGAGCGTTTAGCGAGCATGACTTCAGGGCAGTATTTCCCGATTGATGAATCCGTCTCAGGTCTCTCGGTGGCTCAGCAATTGATTGGGGACATCTCGCCGCAGCCGCAGGCATCGATTCTTCCCGGTACCTATGATGAGCGATTCACGGTTCGTCGAAATGCCGTGCTGATGTGGCTTATCGCGACATTCTTGTCGATGGAATGGATCGTCCGGCGGCTGCATCGCTTGGCGTGATCTCGCGAGGTTGGCCGCTGCTTGATGGCATCTTGAGCCTGCTTTTTCAGAGAGTTGTCGGGGAATGGCTGGAGGGATTGTACCGACTGTGTCGATTACACCGATCAGAGGGGCGGAGGACGTCGCGCCGCATACGTGTGGGGCGTCCCAGTAATCGGATTGGTGGTCTGATCAGGGAAGAGCAACTGCTGTTATGCGTATTTTGAAATGTCACATGCTCGCCGCTGCGATCATGTCCGTTGGTTTTTTTTCTACTGAATCTCGCGCACAGCGTCCCGTTCTGCCCGGGACAGGCAGCGAGATTGTCGGGGTCGCTGACGATTTTGAGGATCCCGCGTGGAACTACGTTCGCCGTGATCCAAAAAGCACTGAGGACATTGACGAAGAGCAACATGGGCCGATGGGCCGTAGTACCAACGGCCGGTGGTATGAGGGTATCAAACGCGGCCATCCAGACGTTGTTCAACGCGTTGATACACCCGTCGGTGGTATCGAAGGCAGTGAAGGTGCATTGCTTTTACGCTCAAAATTGACCGGGATTCCCGATGAACCAAGCCGAGTGATGAAGCAAGATGATTTTGTTGCGAATGTTCAGTATCGTCTGCGCCGCCAGATCGATGTCGCAGAGGTTCCCAGCGTCACCACTCGAGTGTTCCTCCCACCGGTCTCTGAATGGGAGAAGCGATCCGGTCCCCATTTTGGCTTCCGTTTGGCCCTAGAAACGACTGCGATGGTGGATAAAGAAGAAGGTTTTGGAATCTTTAAACGAACTGTACGTGAGCTGGGCAACGAGATCTACTGGCCAGGTATGTTCATCGAATTCGAGAGCAAGACGCGGAGCGGGAAAGAGCACGACTATGCCTACTTGAGAATACGTGGGAATCAACGCGGAGGCGATTTCAAGGGGCCACAGATTGGGACCACAGGCTGGTGGACTTTGGGGATGAGTGTGACGCCGGACGGAATGGTTCATTACTACGCATCACCCGGTTCGGACGATTTGACTGAAGATGATTACATCGCAAGCCAGTTTCCCTACGGATACAAAGCCGAGCGGTTCCGAACCTTCTTCTATAACATCTGCAGTGCCGATGACGGTAGAACATGGAGTACGTCGTTCATCGTTGACGACCCGAAAGTGTTCGTGGTGCGACCCGTTGGTAAACTTGCGACCAAGGGAACAGCCAACCACTGATCGAAGGTTCTGCTAGCCAGGTATTATGTTGGAAGCGGATGTTTGATTTGCCGCCAATAAGCCTCGCTAAGACTTACGAGCAAGTCAAAGAATGAACTGGTCTACCCGAGCCGTTCAACTATTTATCCAAGGCGAGATTGGTTGGAGCCGTCACGTTAGATGATTTCTGCAGGTCCAATGTTTCGATCGCTTACGGGGCGATGCGGCACTGTGAACCTTACAATCAATCAACTAACGCGACAGAATGGCTGAGATTGGTCAAGTTAGTCGTGTAGTACGATGCTTTGAACAATCGATTGCGGTGGTTCTCAATCAATCGCAAACGCCAAATAACTCCAACGCCGTGCATTGGTCAGACCCAGTGGGTGCCGTGCGTTGAACCGAGTTTGATCATTCGCATTGAATCGCTTTTCACCGCCTGAGGCTATGAAGGAGGAGGAAGCGAAACCTAAAAATGCTCATTCGATCGTCACGCCTGACCGTCGACAGTAATGTTCCTTTTTGTTATTGACCTGCGTTAACTCGTAACGTTTATCAGTTAACAAGTCTTGTGCAAAAGCTCGGCGTCTCCACGCTGGGGAGGCGTCGGCCGTAATCGCTGAGTGATCCTTGATGTTCGATCCTACGGGGCGAACAACGTCTCACAATCTCGCTATGAAGCTTGCAAGAAAAGATCCCCAGCGATTACGGCGACAATCGCCCCGTGCCTTGTTGGACCCAAGTCTCGCGTTACGCGAGAATCCCTCGAACGGGAAAGACTTGGGGGCAGTGAGCAATAGTTCTTGTAATCGGTGGTTTGTCACCATCTAGCGGTGTTTGTGTTTGACTCAATCGGTGACAACTAGAGGAGTCGATTTGGCGGTTCCGATCCGCCATCGTTTTTTAAATATTTTCTAAAAACTGGAAAAACACCCCCGATTGTTGGTTATTTGTGGACAGATGCTTTAATTGAACGCGTTTTACATACGTTCACGATGAGCGTTGTTCATTGCTTGCCACCACTTCAAAC
>JAKMEW010000534.1 GCA_022425745.1 Rubripirellula sp. | reverse complement strand
GCTGGGAGGTCACCTGCAAGGGACTCTCCGGACTTCGCAAACGGCTCGCTGGTGAGCTTGGGCTGATTGACCCCAATGAGCTCAACTGTAGTTGGGTAACAGAGTTTCCGATGTTCGAGTGGGATGCCGAAGGTAAGCGTTGGAATGCGATGCATCACCCCTTCACCGCTCCGCTCGCAAGCGATCTGGGAGCCTTAACGGACAGCCCAGAAACATGCCGTGCGCAAGCCTATGACCTTGTCATCAACGGTAGCGAGGCCGGTGGTGGAACCATTCGAATCCATGATCCCAAGACGCAGTCGCAAGTGTTTGATCTTTTGGGAATTGATGAGGAGACCGCTGAAGATCGATTTGGTTTCTTACTCAATGCCCTCAAGTATGGTGCACCGCCACACGGTGGGATCGCACTCGGTGTTGATCGTTGGGTGATGTTGCTTGCTGGTTTGGATAACATCCGTGAAGTAATCGCCTTCCCGAAAACTCAAAAAGCAGCTGACTTAATGACTGAGGCACCGGGGCAAGTCGATAGCGAGCAGCTTCGCGAATTGCATCTCCGCACCGCCAAAGTTCAGAAAGGCTAAAGCCTTTTACCGGAGCCAACTCACGATCGCCGCGGTTCAATTCTGCTCCGCTTCGTGACGTGACTTCGTTTACCAACCGCGGCGGGTTTTCGTGCTCCAAGCATGGTTACTCCAAGTACTGGTTACTGCGAGTACTGGTTACTGCGAGTACTGGTCGGTCACCCATGCGACGATGGGGCGGATCTCTTGATCCGGTGTCTTTCCGAGAGGACGAAAATGACTCCCGATGCAAAGCACGTGATGCCGATGCAGGCAAACAGTACCGGGTAGTCATACAGCTCACCAATCCACCCAAGGATCGGTGCGCCCAGAATGGTTCCCAGATCCAGCATCATCAATGCTAGAGCGGAACCGGTTCCGCGGACCACTGTCGGGAAACTGGCGAGGGTGATGGATGTCATCGTGTGGAACATCAAGCTATGCCCAATTCCGGTTAGGCCGGCGGGGATGGCGATCCACCAAGTGTGTTCGGCGGTCACCCAAGAAAAACCAAGCATGCCGACGGACATGAAAGCGATCCCTGCCATCAGCACTTTCTGGGGACCCACGCGATCTGGGAGTCGACGGAAGCAAAGACGCACGAGGATCGCCAAGCCAGCGTAGAAGAGAAAGAAGAGGCCGATGACCGAGTGCTCGCGAAACACCAGTGACGCACGGTCAATGAAACTTGCCACGAAAATAAACGGACCCGCCATGCAAACCCCAAAAGCAAAGTCCACTGCGAGGATCGCACCGGGCCAATGCTTTTTGACGATGTGAAAGAAGGCACCCAGTCGAAGTGACGTACTCGAGCAATGATGCTTTGGGGGTCGCGCGAGAATCAGTCCCAAAATTGAGAGCACATTAGCCCCCGCAGCAATCCAGAAGATCGCCATGAAGTTCTCTCGCGTTCGTTCCGCCAGAAAAAGATCACCCAGTACGGGACCCATCAGCATGCCGAGAAATCCACCGATGCCCAAGATGCCAATCGCCTCGGTGCGTCGATCTTCTGGAGCAATTTGGGAGATGTAGGTGAGTCCACTCGCAAACACGATCGCTCCGGCGAGCAGTAAACCTGATCGAGCAAGATAGATGAGCGGGCCCATTTCCGTTATCAATAGATTGCTAAGGCTCGCGACAATGAAGAGCAGGTAACCCACGATCCACATCGTGCGAGAACCCCACCGATTGATCCACTGTGCCATCCAGGGACGAAGGATCAGCCCGGCAGTTGCACTGCCGCCCATCACCATTCCAACTTGTTTCAGATCGCCGCCGAGAAACTCAATCCAACGCGCATAGTGAGCCATTAGCGTGTTGGCACCGACAAAGCAGGTTTGGCTTGCAAAGGCGATGAGGAAGTTGCGATCGTAAAGGCGTTCGGGGGAATCCAATGTGTTTTGCCGAAGAGGTGCGGTGGGAAATAATTCGTGAGGATGGATTAGTCGCCGAAGTTAAGTCTCTCGTTATCAAGTGCGATGACGGCGTCAAACTCAAAGGCTACGAAGTACTTGCAGGTTGATTGCATCCCAGTCTCGCCCAGTTTCCTGATCAATCCCTTTTTCTGTTTCAAGGTAGCCTGGGAGTTGTCCGAGTGTTTCGTGCTCCTTTAGCATTCGAAACCCACCTAAGCCGATCTCGCCAAGTCCTATATGTTCGTGGCGATCAACGCGGCTACCGAGAGGTTTTTTGCTGTCGTTGAGGTGTAACGCTTTGATGGCGTTACATGGTAAGACGTCATCAATGACCGAAGCCATTTCTTTGAATCCGTGAGGGGTGTTTAGTTCATATCCCGCAGCGAAGGCATGGCAGGTATCCATGCAAACCCCTACTCGTTCCGTATCACCGATACCCTCGAGCATCTGGCCAAGTTCTTCGAAGCGATGCCCGAGGCAGGTACCTTGCCCCGCGGTGTTTTCCAGTAGAACGCGGCAAGTCAGATGCTGTGTTCGCTCTAGCACCTCCATCATGCCTTCAATGATCCGTGTAATGCCTTCTGACGCACTGCTTTCGGTGTACGCTCCCGGGTGCAGGACCAAGCCTTCGATGCCAAGGCGATTACAGCGATCCAGTTCTGCAATCAACGCATGAATGGACTTCTCAAAGAGATCCTGTTTGGGGGATGCTAGGTTGATCAGGTAAGAGGCGTGAGCGATCGGATGGCAGAGATTTGATTGGCTCAGTGCGGAAACCCAGCGATCAATTTCTTTCTGCGCCAGCGATTTAGTCTGCCACTGGTCGGTGAGGGCAGCTTTTGATTTTGCAGGGTCCAAGGCATTTTCAGGCTCCAAGACCGTCGGTAGGTCACTTACCGAACAGGATCCTGGTTTTGCTCCCTGAAATGCTGGCCATTGCCTTGGCGGATTGGTCACAAAGACTTGAATGCACTCGCAATGAAGTTCTTCTGCACGCTCGACTGCTTTGAATAACCCGCCCTGGCAGGAGACATGAGAACCGAGGAGCATGATCTGGATACCTGCGGGTGAGTGTTTACATGGAAAAGCAATCGAGCAGATGCCTATCCGCCGTCAGCGTTATTTTTGTTGCGTGATTGGTTTCGGTGTGCGGGATTGCGACAAGTCTATCGAGCTGTCCTGAGAACGCATAGCACGACTTGCGCCTTGCACCGCTGGTGAGGGTTGCAACGATTGGTTCATTTGAACGATTACGGTCGTAACAGTTGAGGCTGGTCTTGCCGAAAATTATAAATGCGTTGAGTAGGCGGGTCCGGCGGACTATTTCAATTACAGCGTGCTTGGTGCATGGATCCTCGCTTAATTCACCACTCAGTCTTCGTTTTTGATTTGCGTCGTAATTAGCGTGCACTAGTCGATGCAATTTCGTCAGGGAAACGATCATGTTCCTGTTGCATCACGCGATTGACATTCGTTCGTGCTCAATTCCTCCATTCTTCATCGAGCATGAATTCAATCTCGGCGATTTAATTATTCACCGTATGAAGAGAAGGTAATCTTCCATGCACCGTTCTTATAGACGGCGATTTGCTGGCACCGGCGTCGCCATTTGCCTGCTGCTCGCACTCGCTCCGAGTCTTCACGCGGGGATCTCGATTCAAGCGAACTACTTAGATACCGCTGGTGAGGGTTTTAATGACGCAACCCTCGGCGCCCAAAGGCAAAATGCCTTTGACTATGCTCTGAGCATTTGGGGCAACGCACTTGGTGAAAGCTACAGCGGTGAAACGATCGTCATTGATGCCGAGTTCAATGATTTGGGTGGTGACGCTTCATCGGCGACTCTCGGCCAAGCTGGAACCACAGGTCACTACAACCTGAACACTTCAAATCCCTTGATCCACGCCAGTGCACTCGCAAATCATCTGGTTGGCTACGACCTCAGCGCCGGCAGTGAAGGTGCCGCTGAGTTCAACTCTGCAGTGGACGGTACAGCGGTTCTCACTGCGTACACGTGGTACTACGGAACGGACAACAACGCGGGGGCGAATGAGATTGACTTTGTGTCAACCGCACTCCATGAAATCGGGCACGCTCTGGGGTTTGCTGGTTTGCTGCAGAGTAACGGATCGTATTACGATTTCACCCCCGGTAATACATCTGACCCAGAGCTTTATAATCAGTGGGATTTCTTCGTTGGGCGATTGAATGGTGATGGCTCGTATACACAGTTGGTCGATCTAACTGCAGCTGAAAGGATTGCAGCCGCTACAAGCGATAATCTTTATTGGGGAGGGGCTGAAGCGTTTGCCGCAAATGGAGATGCATACCCTAAGCTGTATGCACCGTCGACTTGGCAGCAAGGTTCTTCCTACTCGCATCTTGATGAGACAACCTTTGCTCTCGAGTTGATGAGTCCTACTTACACCCCTGGGACGCCTCACGCACTCAGTGATCTGACGATCGCGATGATGGTGGATATGGGTTGGGATTCGGCTCCCGTTCCAGAACCAGGGACACTCGCAGTCTGGAGTGTCCTCGCAGTGAGTGTTGGTTTGTCTCGAAGACGTCGCCGCGGATCGGTGCGACCTCAAGGAGAGGCTGCATAACGGTGATCATTCAGGGTTTGCTCCTGAATCTCCAAATCGAATTTCATGCACCGCGTCATTTTTGACGCGGTGTTTTGCTGCGCGTCATCATTGAAGAGATATAGTGCCGCGAGGTATTCTCGAAGCGAGATTTTGACGCGCATCGACGGCTAGGTTGATGTGTCGCGCGTACGTCTTGATCTTGCAATTGTCTCCGCTAAACGGCTACTGAGCAGATTAGAGCTTCCATGAAAAAAGACCGAAGAAGATGCTCGTCCGTGGGCTCTTTGGGTGACAGTTGGAAACTCTTTCTTGGCAGCAGCGATGGTGCACCTGATGCAAAAGTATTTAGCTTCGTCTTTTTGGACGGTGTGTGGATCGATCACAGGATTGGTCGCTGTACTCG
>JAKMEW010000533.1 GCA_022425745.1 Rubripirellula sp. | reverse complement strand
GGGTTTAGGCCTGCTTTGGCTGATGTTAACGTTGGCGTTGCCTGGTGTTAATCTAGTTCACTTGAAAGAATCGGATGATGGTCAGGGTGGGTCTGCTCGCGCGTCCCGATTCGGCTTTAGGTCTGGTTCACGGTTTCACTGTTGGATGGCGAGGTATTTGTTTTGACGCAGGTTGTTCTTCTTTTCGACATTGACGGCACGTTGCTAACCACCAAAGCGGGGAGAACTGCCCTGGAACGAGCGATCGCGGATTCAATCGGTATCGCCTCTCCGGATTGCGATGTTGATTTCTCCGGCCGCACAGATCGCTCCATTGTCAGTGAATTATTTGCGCGGAATGATATTTCGTGGTCTGAGTCTAAATTCGTTGCTGTGCGGGACCGCTATCTCGAACTCTTTCCCAGTTTGATCACCAAGCACGGAGCGGTTCTGCTTCCTGGGGTTAAGGAGCTACTATCGGAATTGCGACAATTGAAGACGGTCTCACTCGTTGCAATGACCGGCAACTTCCGTGAGTCAGGCTGGCAGAAGTTAAGGCATTTTGGCTTAGACTGTTACTTTGAGCAGGTCTACGGCGGCGGTTTGGATCATCAGCGGGACGACCTTGCGAAAAGGGCTCGAGATTCTATCCTGCAGCAATCGAACGCCATGTGGGTGCCTGACCGAAATAAAACAGGTGAACATGTCAGCGGAAAGTCCGCAAGTGATGTGTCAGGCAAGGAGGCAAGCGGCGATGGAGGCGACAGTGCGAGGAGCAACGCGTCGGACTTGATGCACTTTGTCGTGATTGGGGATACGGTGGCGGATGTTCGATGCGCCAAAGCTATCGGTGCTAGGTCGATCGCTGTTCTCACGGGAGGTGTCGACGCTGACCAGCTCCACATTGCTGATCCCGACCGGATTTTTGTCGACCTATCTGACACGCAAGCGGTCGTGGAGGAATTACTCCGCGATCTCTAAGGGTTCATTCAAATGAAATCTCAGACCCTGTACTCGGGTTGGGACGTGATGTAGATGGATTCGTTCGATTCCAAAAAGATCATTTTCCCCGAGGCGGTGATGTTGCCGCATGTTCGTGATGTTGGCCGTTTTAGGGTGGATCTGACATGGCCGAAAAAAAGAGGTGCCCCAAACCACTTTTGGAACACCTCTTGTAGGTTATTTATTTGTGAAGCCGATTGGGGCATTGTAACTAACACCGTGGAATCGGTTCGCAGACTACGAGCCTAGCCCATTGGGTTCGGCTCGTAAGGAATGTCTTCGATTAGTTCCATTGGTAGTGGAGCGACCGTCAGTCCAGCCTCTTTGGAAATGCCATCGACTGCTTCTTGGGCGCGTTGAACGATACTCTCACGAGTTTGGCCTTTGTAACTTTGGCTCGAAGCACTTGGGCTTACGGGGCCGGCGAACTGAACGGAGGAGAGGTGCTTGATCAGTTCAACATGATTGATCGGGCCATCCGCCTCGGGAAGCACGCGATCCGTTGATTCGGCATTAGCCGCTTCAACACCTTCGGTAATCGAACCGAGTCGAACCGCAACAATCTTCTCAACAGGAAGGGAGGTGATCTGCTCGAACGTTCCTCCGCCGACAACCCAAGTCCACGTATCGAGCAAGCACCCAACGTTCGAGTTGGAAATTCCATTAACAAGGGCTAAAAGACCCTCAACGTTTACGATGAAGGGGAATTGCTTACCCTCGGATTGCTTCTTGTCGACACTGATGCTCAGTGCGAGTTTGATTCCGCGGCTCTCAAGGACTTCCGCAATTTGTCCAATTCGTTGAACTTGGATGTCAAAGTACTCGTGGTAAGGAAGGCGATCGGTAGATGCTGGCAAACGCAGGTACGCCTGCTCAGCGCCGAGTTCCTTTGCAAGATCACTCAGGGGATGCAAGCTGCCAACTAAGCTGGTGAACGTGTCTTCATCTGCGTCGAGGTCAATGCCGAGGTCAAAGCCACCGATCCTGATTTTGGCAGCCTCGAGATACTTCGATGCGTCCTTTGTGTCGGTTCGCTGACTTCGACGCAGCATATCCTGCATGTCGATGTCCATACCGGTAAATCCATAGGTGAGAGCTAGCTCAATCAGTTCGCTTTGGCGTCCATTGATCCCGAGAGCGGAGTGCGAAAAATTCTTCAGCATGTTAATTGTTCCTTTGTACTAAGAAATGGTTTTGATGTTCGTTTAAGAAGCGATGTCGATCCAATGTGTGCCGATGCGTCCACTGGATGTTCCGTTGCTTTCAGCTAACTGAGTCACTGGTGAACGCCCAAAGAGTCGTTGAACGATTTAAGGCAGTCTGCACACATCAACTGAGCTCGCTGGGGCCTTCTGGCTGAGGGCCTCAGCGAATGGACTTCCGAGGACGATCGGTGCGATCATCGTGGCGTAGGGAGTCCATCGCTTCTGTTCTGTCGTTTAGTTGTCGCCTACTGAAATCTGTTCTAGAGCACCGTTCAACTCAACAGATCAGCGATTCGATCACGGTGGTGTGCTGTGAAGATCGCGAGATTATGTCAGGGGATGCTGGTGTTTGCCAAGCCGTATTTTGTGTACCAACCGCATTTCTGTGTACCAGATGGGAATTGTGCGGCAGTCGGTTAGACTTAAGGCTACCTAGACCGGCAGTCAACTAGGTTTGCATGCTGGCATACGGTGATCGTCGTGCACCAAATCGTTACCCGTATGGAGTTTATCGGAACGGATCATGGATGATGCAGTGGAAATGGGTAAGAAATACCCGCCTTCCCAATGCCCGGAAGTCATCTTTCTGGGGACGGGGACGAGTGTGGGGGTTCCAGCGTTAGGCTGTGATTGTATTGTTTGCACGAGTGAGGATCCGAGAAATCAAAGAACTCGTTGTGCTGTGGTCATTCGTACGCCACAGGGGCATCTTCTCATCGATACTCCTCCGGACCTGAGGACTCAGTTACTGCGAGAGAAGATTTCATTGGTGCATCAGGTGCTCTACACCCATGAGCACGCAGACCACCTTTTTGGACTCGATGATTTGCGATTGTTCCCCTTTCATCTGGGGCATCCCGTACCGTTATTCTGTGAAGAGCGAGTCGAACAGAGGATTCGACATTCTTTTGATTATGCGTTTTCGAGTGTCAAACCAACGCACCCCGGAGCTATTCCGAAACTCGAATTTCGACGCATTTCTCCGTACAAAGTTTTCGACGTCTTGGGGCTGAAGGTGTTACCCCTGCGATTGAAGCATGGACCGCGTTTTGACGTCTTAGGTTTCCGGATTGGTAATTTTGCTTATTGCACCGATGTGAACGAGATACCACCGGAGACGATTGACGCGTTAAAGGGGGTCGAGACTTTGGTTCTCGGCGCATTGAGGTATCGCCCACACCCAACCCATTTTCATCTTGACGCCGCTGTCGCTGCCGCCCGCCAAATCGACGCTGGCAGAACTTTCTTCACGCACCTTTCTCACGATTTCGATCACGCAAAGGTGGAAGCGGAGTTGCCC
>JAKMEW010000529.1 GCA_022425745.1 Rubripirellula sp. | reverse complement strand
ACACGGTTTCAGTTGGTGCGAATTAGTTCATCCTGACCACAAGTTAAATGAGCCAAGGCCTGCGTGAGTCGCGCGGGCCTTTTTTATGGCATTTCAGTTCCACGATTTGCGAGTAATCTTATTCCTGATGTCGGCAGAATCGCGTTAACTAATTCATTATCGAACTAATCGCCAGCGGTTCATTCCCTGCTCATCAGATAGCTGATTAAGTCCGCCATCGCTTCGGGTGGGATCGATTGGTGAAGGCCTTCGGGCATGATCGACTTTCGCGAGCTCTGCATCTGCTCGATATCGTCACGAAGAATGGTTTCACTTTGTCCCTCTGCTCTTTTTAGAGTCACCGTTGTCGCATTCTCAGAAGAGATCATTCCGGTCGAACTACTGCCATCGCTCTTGAGAAGCAAGTAGTTGATGTATTGGGGATTCACCTCGAGATTCGGGTCGAGGATATTGGCCAGAATGGCATCCGCCCCTCGGGCTTTCATCGCAGCGAGGTTTGGTCCCAGTTGGTAGCCTTGGTTTTCAACGCGATGGCAACTGACGCAATGCTTGAGAAAAACGCTTCTGCCACGCTCTGGATCTGTCGCTCCTTGTAACGCCGAACGATATTCTTCGATCCTGTCTGTACCGGAGGGGACGGAGGTTTGAGCGAGGAAGGTAATAGCCCGCTGGCGGATTATCGGATCCTTTGACTTTGCAGCGGATTGGAATCTCTGTCGAGGAATCTCTTGAGCATCAATCTGCTGTTGGTCAATCGCTTCAAACAGTGCTTTGATACGCTCGGGACGCGCGAAGATCGCTTCGATAGTCTGTTTTTTTTGTTGCTCTGACTGTGTAATCCAGTTCGATATCAATAAGTTCGTTACATCTTCGTTCTGAAATCGACTCGCAATCAGTCTCGCTTCGCTCGCCAATTCAGGAGCTTCTTTGATTGCGGTTAGTTTCAAGAGTGTTGTTCCAATCGTTTTCCAGTCTCCGATGGCTAAAGCATTGAGTGCCGCCAGTCGTCCACTTAACGGTAACTCCGTATCCACACTCTGGGTGCATGCCTGAAGCAGTTGATCTTTGATTGCTCGAGCTAGATCCGGAGAAGAATGGTTGGCAGTTTTTGAACTCTGAAATGTTCCAAGAATTGGCAGTGTAAATAGATAGGAGGAATCATAAAGATTTGGTAGTGCGTTCAACGCGGTTTGAAGTGCCGGCTCATGATTTTGTCGAACGACACTCTGGGCGAGCCGAAACAGGAAATCACCAGCCGCTTTGGAGCGGAACGATGGGTCTCGTGCAAGTTTTGCAAAAACGGCACCGGATTGATCACCAAGTGAACTCAGGACGGCCAACGTGAGCCAGCGGGAGTTCACATCTTGTTTCGCAAGTTCAGATAGCAGAGTGACTCGAACTTCAGCGGGTCGCGTCGCCAGACTGAATGCCAATTGGTAACGAACTTCGCTATTTGGATCATTGGCTAATTGTTGTAGATGACCGTTGAGGCGGTCACTCTCCGGTATCTGTTCAGAAAGACGCACAGCGTGTCGTCGCACTTGGGGATGCTTGTCGCTGAACGCTTCCTCGATAATGTTTGAATTCAACGCACCGATTCCGCTCAGGCAGTAGAGTGAGTGAATGCGTCCCTGGGGCGAGGAGTTTTCAGTTGCTAAGCGAGTGAGGTGGGCAATGATCGCGGGATTTTGATGTTCGTAGAGTAACCGAGCGGCGGTTTCTCGGTGCCAAGCATTCGGGTGATTGAGAAGATTCGCGAGTTCTTGGTCTGAGTATTTCGACAGGTCCGAGGCCGATCGCAGTGGCTTTCCTTTTTGCACAACGCGATAGATCCTTCCACGGTCTCTGCCTGAGTTGAGGTCAAGGTGTTGTTTGATTTCTGGTGGCAGACTCTTGGGGTGTTCAATGACTTCGCGGCATACATCCACGACATAGAGACAGCCATCAGGTGCGTTTGCAAATTGTGCCGGACGAAACCAAATGTCCTTGGACCGAATGAACTCCGTTTCAGGATCCATTCTCTCGGCCTGCATCTCGATTGCGTCCTGCGTGATTCGCTTGCGGTGAATCAAATTACTTCCCACATCACCGACGATTCCAATGCCTTTGTAGTCGTCGTTCCACTGGTCTCCTCGATAGATGGTGATACCTGTGGCACCGGTGAAGTAACCAGACGGTCTTCCTCCGCCTTCAACCGGTCCGGAAACAACACCGCCCACGCGTAGGCGGGTGCGGACGATTCGCCACGGCTCAACGGGGCTGATTCGGTAGACTGGCCCCTGGGGCCCATCCAACGCAATGGATCTGCGAGACGATGGCGCAGTGATGAATCGATTTCCGGCAAGGTAGTGATCTTCGTAAATCACTTGCTGGATGTGATCGCTGTTGGAGGAAACAAACTTATGCCCCCAGTCATCAAAGCACATGCCGTGCTGTGCGCCGCCGCTGGTTAGTCGTATTTCGTAGGTGTCGGGATCAAATGAGATGTCTCGTCCTCGCACATTGACTGCGAGGTTTTCTTCGCCAACTCGATGGATCGATCCGCCAACACTGCTGCAGGCGACATGGATTCGATTGTCGAGTCCCCAGCGAAACGAGTTCACGAGTCCTTGGACGTTTGAGACGCCGAAACCGGTGAGAACGATGTTGCGTTCGTCGGCGACGTCATCGCCGTTGGTGTCTTTCATGTAATAGACATGCGGTGCGTCGGCAACAAATAGTCCGCCTTTGTATGGGAAGATAGCGGTTGGCCAGAGTAGTCCATCCGCAAAGACGGTTGCCTTTTCGTAATGTCCATCATCATCGGCGTCTGTGAGATATCTAACTTGGGAAATCCCATCCTCTCGGTTCTCGCTGTAACCTCTCATTTCGCAAACAAACAACCCACCTCCCTCATCCCACTCGATGGCTACGGGGCTATTTACCAGCGGTTCACTCGCTGCTAGTTGAATTTCGAAGTCATCGGACACCTCAATCGCCTGCATTGCTTCATCTGGACTCAATGCACGGACACGCGGCAATTCGGCAGAGTAGTCGATCGGTGAATCCGTTTGCTGTCCCAATGAAGGTATCGGCCGAACGATGAGGCAAAGCATCGCGGCAAAGGACAGGTAGCGACGGGATGGGAAGAGGAGAGGTGATAGGATCGTCATGCCTTTCGGGTCTCTTTAAAACGTGGAAGGAAAACGAGCGTTGCCGGTGTTACTTTGCTTGTAACAAGACCTTCATCCCGTCCATCAGCACCTTTTCAACTTGGGGGGCAACCTTCGATGCTCGTTGGCTCGTTTCATAACCACCCTGAGAGTAGGCGATTTCCGTGCCAATGTATCCTGGGCCATAGTCACCATAGGCAGCCATTGCCACGACGCGATCCGGACGCATTAATTTAGCTGCGAGCTGATACTCGACGAACAATTCGCCCGGAAGATGAAGGATGCTCGCGTCACCGATGTGGAGGCAAGTTAGATCGATTTGGTGTCCGGCGCGACACCGCATGACCCAAGCCAAGTCGTCCGCGCTACCCCAGTAATCATTGATGGTCCAAGTCGGTAGCTTTTCCCGAAGCTCCTCTTCCTTCAAATGTGCCGCTACAGGAAGTGCAACCGCTGTCACAGACCAAGCAACATCCTTGGGCGTGATTGGCTTTTTTTGAGTGGACTCGAACGCTAATCGCATTCCATCCGCGACTCGTTTCGCCAAGGTCAAGCGGTTCTGTTTGTTCCCGTCGTTGTACTTTCCAGCACCAATGTTGCCTCCGGCTCCATTGAAGTGAACGTGCATCACGCCGGGTAGATCTTGGCCACGCATGAATCTTGCTATACCGGGAAAGTCCGGGCTTGGGACTCCGGTGCGGTAGTAACTTTGTGGATGGCAAGCGTAATAGGTGAGAACGGCAACCGCTGTATCGTCGTTCCAAAACGAAATGGACGTCAATTGAGGATCGATCACCCCGTCCGGTTCAGCTCGCAGCTTTGGGTCACGACAGGTTGTGTATCGAGTTGCGATAACCTTACCTTCGGTGTCAAGGATTCGGCGATTGGATGCAACCTGCTCAACATTTGCGACTCCGACTCCGTAGTGAGTAACCGGAACCGCAGTCTCAATGGCTCGATTTACTGCTTCATCTAGGCGGTCGAGGACAATTCTTGCCAATGAGCCCTCGTGTGGTCCAAGGTCGCTGATGCCGATGTTGTGCAGTAGAGATTCTGCGGTGAAGTCGCATCGGGGTGCGTCATGTTGATGGAGTGTATGTACCGCAACTCTTTGTGCTGTGGTACCGGCAGCCTTAGCGAGTCGTTCTCGGAATGCATCGTGCCCTTCGTTACCAATCCCAATCCAATCCACCGCACAAAGCACAATCGGTTTATTCGCTCCAAGCAACACGATTCCACGCGCGCGAAGCCCGAGCTCTTCGATCCGAAGCACGCGATCGTACGCCATCATCGATCCAACGGGTGGCGTTGCATCGACATCGAAAACAGCAAGACGAAGTGTTTCACTCGACTTGCGTTCTGAAGCAATTTCTTGACTCCACACGAACGGAGAGATGGCAAGAAAGATCGCGAAGGAAAAAATGGCATCTCGTTTGACTTGGTGAACAACCATGGCAATCCGATCAGGTTTTTGGTGAGTGATGCAGTTCTGTCCGGCTCAGTTCAGTTCGTTGTCGGTGAACTGGATGATGATGCCTCTTCTGGCGATAAGTTTCATCTGCCGAGGGAGCGAGACCAACATGCAAGATTGTACGCGTTTCCTCGAAGTTGCTGTCGAGCGACCACACAAAGGCTATTCGCTCAAGGAATCAAGGTGTTGGCGATGGGAGTAACGGGCGATGGGGCTGAATTTGACTCTGGAAATCTCCGAGACTGTGCCAATAGGTTGGCTTCGCTAAATCAACTTCGGTGACTACCACCGATCCGAACTCCTCGGCAGCAACGAGGGTGCTGCCATCATGTCCATAAATTGCCGAACGAATCCAGTTGCGTTTCGTTTCGGTGTACGTACTACTGATCAGGTAGATATGGTTCTCGCATGCGCGAGCGGAGGCAAGCAGTGGGTTGCAGCCCCATACCGGCCAAGCAATGATTTCTGCACCGCGGTGGGTTAATTCTCTCGCAACCTCCGGGAAGAATCCGTCATAGCAAATCATCATTCCGACTTTGCCAAACCGAGTCTCGAACACCGGGTAATCCGAACCCGGGGTCAGCCCCGCTTCAATCTCACCACGCGGAAGGGTCGTCTTGCGGTATTTGCCAACCACGTTTCCATCTGGCCCGATCAGCACCGCAACGTTGTAAAGTAGGTGCCCGTCCCTTTCGACGAGGCCTACAACAAGATACATCTCGCACTGCTTTGCGAGGTTTGCAAAGTACTCGGTCGAGGGTCCGGGAATCTTCTCGGCGACTTCGGCAAACGTTTTTCCAGTGCCATAATAAGTCAGTGTCTCGGGTAGCACGACCAAATCCGCCCGTTGCTCGTGAGCTCGACGGATTAACGGCTCAAACTGCTCGCGTTTCTCTTTTGGTGTCTTTCCCTCACGGGGTTGATAATGGACCGTCGCGAGTCGCACTCGACGCTCGGGTGTTTCTTTGACGGCAATGAGTTGGGGAATGGTCCAACGAACGGTCGATCTTGGCTCACCCCAACGAAAGTGAAGTTCGATCCTTAAAAAAGCTGCGTCTTGAGGCGCTTGGTACCTACCGCCGATGGTGGTCCAGGTCGAATCAGAGGAAATCTCGGATGGGAAATCTGGTTCCGCTCGTGGTCGTTCCCCCGAACGGTAGGAGGTAAAAGTTGGTTCCGGCCGCAGTACCGATTTCCCATCGCGATCAACCCATATGAGTCTCGCAATCGCGGAGCGTCTCGGCAGGCTCATGCCGGTGGTCTTGCGATCAACTTTGAACTCGTACCACTGTCCTCCGGTCACGCTTGTCTCATGCTGCCAGTAACCTGCCAACCCTTTGCGGTGATCGGCTTTGATCACGAGATAACGGTTAGCAGTTTGTTTTTTATCACGAACTGCCGTTTTCAGAGATTCATTATCCATCTCGGCTTGAAAGATCGGCTTGATCTCTTCCCGAGGTGAATGTGTGGTCCATGCCGCAGTCAAGTCAACGGACTGAGAGTGAACGTTCGGGCAACTTGTTGTAACGGTCACCAGAAATGTTGATGCGGCGGCTAACCATAGCTTGGCGGACATGGCAAGATCTTTTCCAGGCGAGCTCAGAAACGGGCGACGCCAACTAGTATAGAGAAGCTTGGTGTGGCCAATGTCGATACTAAGCTGAACTTCGCTTCAGGAATCGCTACTGAGCACCAACGCGAATTCTAATTCGGCGATATTCAATTTGGCCGCGGTCACCTTCAAGGCCAATCGCTCCCGTTTCGGGTACCTCAAATGCCTCTTCGATCACTTCGTCATTGCAAGTGCACCTCGCTTTGCCATTGCGAGCGACAATCAGTAGTTCATTCCATTGGCCAGGTTTATAATTTTTAAGATCTTTGTAGGGCCCGGCGAGCGGGAAATCGCGGCACTGGAGTTGGGGCCCCTTGAGAAAGACACCGCTGTCCGCATTTGGAGTGGCTCGAAATTCAAGTTTGAGAGTGAAGTCACCCGTGAATTCTTTGGACGTCCAAAGCTGTTGGATTTTTCTTCCTTCGGCCGGTGTGGCGACGACAAGGCGGCCCGCAATCGCTCGGTATCGACCATCGGCGGACTGCTGAAGGCCATCAAGTGGGGTGAGTCGTTCGACAATCGGCCATGCTGGGGCATTTTCTGGATCTCGACTTAGCCAACGTTCGCGTCCTCGCCGCATCTGTTCGGTCGTGGGCCGGAAACACCATCCATCCAGATTATCGCCGTTATAGAGGCTCACGAATCCATCCTCAATTTGAAAGGGTTCGGCGGTGCGATCGGTGAAGCCGAGGGTTGCGAGTACTGGCCATAGTGCGGCCTTCCATTTCTCGTACCCAATACGGTTAGGATGAAGTAGGTCGGGGAATTCTTCCTTCTTGGCGTCGCCCTGTTCGTTGGCAAAAAGAGTCCATGTGTCCAGGAGAGTGATCCTTGAGTTCCCTTTGACTAACTTTGCAATCCCGCGGTTGATGTTTTGAATGTCGCTTGCAGATCGCTTCTTGGATTCATGGCTCGGAAAAATCTGGCAGATGACAATCGGCAAAGAGCGGTTGTGCTCGTGCAGGGCTTCGATGATCAAGCCAATGTTGTTAACGATCGTGTTTGCATCCGCCCCTTCTTCGAGGTCATTGGTTCCCATTAGCATGATGACAGCCTTGGGATTCAGTGAAATGACATCTTTTTCGAGACGAAGCAGCATGCCACGTGTGGTGTCGCCACTGATGCCTCGATTAGCGACAACTAGATCGCCGAAGTCACCTTGGAAGTCGTCGCCCCAGCCTTGAGTGATGGAGTCACCCAAAAAGACAATCCCATTGTTTTGCTGAACACTTTGCTCAGCAAAAGATTGTCGTCGATTCAGCCAGAGATTCTTGAACCAGTCGTATCGACGAATGGGGCCACTTCCCGCGATGCCCTCGTCCGTCTCTGGAAGAGCGAGTGTGTCCTTCGGCGATGAATTCACCTGCGGCGGCAATGCCTGCCCTGCTGTTTGGAGAAAGTTTGCCAAAAGCAAAAGAGTCAGGATGAGATGCAGGTAGCGTTTCATTGCTTGGGAAAATCCACGGTCACGTGATGATTCAGTAGGCGACGACGGCTCAGTTTCTGTTGCCGCAAGAAACACTGTTGGGTTGGGATTTCGCCAAAAGTGTGACTGGGTAATTGTTCAGCGAGGTTTTTTCGTCTCGCCGCAACGAAGCAACTCTATCGACTAGTTGTCGGTAACTTCCGTCTCTCGGGTCTTGGCCATTTCGGTCGCTTGGCTCTCGAATTTCTTGGTCAACTCTTGGATCTCTTCTTTGATTTTATCGCGATCATCTTCGCTGACTTCTTTCGCTTTCTCTGCGTTGTCGGCTGCCTTGTTCGCATCTCGCCGAAT
>JAKMEW010000523.1 GCA_022425745.1 Rubripirellula sp. | reverse complement strand
GAGTCATTACGAGTTGTGCTTGCTGCACCCGGACCCGGTGAACCCCAGTTTGGTGCCGTGCTGACTTCAAGTGCCGATATCGATCTTAAGAACGTCAGTCAAACGATTGTTAGGAATGGTGAAGGAGAGGCTCTTCAAATCAATGGTCGAACATGCTTCGGTGTGGTCGGTGAACGCGGTGTCGTGGTGTACCAGCATGATGCACGAACCATCGTTGTTGCGACACAAGCCTATCTTGATTCGGTTGTAAGATCAGCAGAACGATCTTCTTCTCGGGGCATTTTGGCCCGTTTAGCTGAATCGAATACGCCGGGTGCCAACGCCACGATTTTGTCTGCGATCGAGCCGGTGAGGCCAATGGCAACCGGGATGCTTCAAGCGATGGCTGGTCAGATTCCGCCACCACTTCAGCCGTTTGCGAACATTCCATCTCTGCTTGATGCGATCGTTCTTCGGATGAATCTTGCGAATGCTGACGGTTCGGTTGAACTGCATCTTCTCGCCGTTGATAAGGACTCAGCCTCGCAACTTGGAGAGTTGATCAGCAGTGGTCTCGAATTTGGTCGTCAAATGGGATTGGCGCAGATGGCAGGTGATCTTGATCCCAATGACCCAATGGCTGACGCGACGCGAAGGTACATGGAGCGATTGTCGGGAAGTTTTGTTCAATCAATGATGCCTCGCCAGGAAGGTTCGCAGCTCAAAATTGAGTTTTCACCATCGCAGGGTCTTGCCACGCAGGGTGTATTGGTGGGGCTGTTATTGCCCGCAGTGCAATCGGCAAGGACAGCAGCAAGACGAGTGAGTTCGATGAACAATCTCAAGCAGGTCGGTCTCGCGATGCACAATTCACACGATGTCTACCGAAAGTTTCCCGGTGACATTGTTGCTGATGATGGAACGCCTCTTTTGAGTTGGCGTGTTGCGATCTTGCCCTTCATCGAACAAAGCCAACTCTACGACCAATTCAAGAAGGATGAGCCTTGGGACAGCCCACATAATCTGAAACTGCTTGAGCAGATGCCAGCTATTTACCAGCACCCTGGGATGCAAGTGGATCCGGGGCAGACCGTTTACCAACGCCCTGTTGGTAAGCAATTCATCATGGAAGGCCATGGTGGGACTTCGATGCGTGAGATTCTTGATGGGACATCGAACACCATCATGGTTGTCGAGTCGCCTGCTGATGCGGGGGTTCCTTGGACCAAGCCGAGTGACCTCAAGGTTGACCTTGAGAATTTGCTTGGGTCAGTCGTCGGTTGGGACCGTCAGGGGTTGAACGCATTGTTTGCTGACGGGTCCGTGCGGTACATCGCATCAACGATTGATCTTGAAGTTCTCAAGGCACTACTGACTCGGAATGGTGCTGAAGTGATCGGCGCTTTCTAGTTTTCGGATTGCACTGCGCCGATCCGGTTCAGTTTATTAGTTCGAGATTGGCTGGAGAGTGATGCTGTTGAGTCTCATCAGTTCGTTCGATCGTGATTCTGCGACCGAGGCGGTGAAATCGTGCTCGCCCTCTTCCAGCCAGATGGTTCCAGCTTCGAACTGACCGAATTGCTCGGCCGTCGCGGTAGCTTGTACTCGGTGGGCTAGGCGGCGTTGGCCGGCTTGAAGGTTGAGGATGCCGCCCGCGTTCTGCGGGCTACAACCGTAGCTGAGTTGGATTTTGTATTTGCCCGAGCGTTCAATCTCCAATCGCCAAGTTGCCGACTCACCTCTCTCCTTCCAAGAATCGATAGTATCCCAGTCGTAGCCGTCGAACGTGTACTGAATGTGATCACCCTGCCACGTTGCCCAACTGGGTGACAGCTCTGTTACAACCTTGGGGTTAGTCGAAATCGGAATTCGAATCGGGCGGTATTCAATACCTTGAGTGACATCGGTAAACCAATCCGTGAAAGCGGATCTTAGTCGATTGACTGTCTGGGGTTCTTGTTCTCGAAGATTTTTCTTTTCCTCTGGGTCGTTCTTAAGATCGAACAGTCGCCAGTTTTTTTTGGTAGCACTTGCTTCGTTACCCACGACGCACATCAACTTCCATCGCCCATCACTGATACCCCATCGACGATCAGGATTCGGGGAGTAGCGATCCCAAGTGTGGTAGACATATTCATGGTGCGAATCAGATGGGTTTTCGCTCATTAACTGAACGAGCGACTTTCCATCGATCGTTCGATCGGATGGGGGTTTAACGCCAGCTACCTCACAAAACGTTGGCAGCCAATCGATGTGACTGGTTAATGCGTTTGAAACTTGTCCTGGGGCGATCCTGTTCGGCCAACGCACGAAGCATGGAGCACGAACTCCGCCCTCATAGGTGCTGGCCTTGTTGCCGTTCATGCCGCCTTTCCAGTGTTTGCTCACGCCTCCATTATCGCTCGTGAAAACAATCAGCGTGTTGTCCGCAATGCCGAGTTGTTCAAGATGCTGCAGTAATCTTCCGACGTTTTGGTCAACTCGATCGATCAGCGAGTAAATTCTCGCTTCTCGGATAGGTAAACCTTTTTCAAGATATTTGGTTAAAGTTTGATCGCCTTCCGGCTGGCCGTAATGGGACGTGTCTAACACCCAGGGCGAGTGCGGTGCGTTGAACATCAATGCACAGAAGAACGGTTTGCCTGATTCATGCGAGACATCAATGAAATCTTTCGCTGCATCGGTAAACAGTTCACTGACGTACCCACGTGTTTTAACGGGAGTACCATTGTGATGCAGTTGGTCAGGGAATTCGTAACGCTCGATATGACCATGGTAGTGGCCAAAGAATTCATCGAAGCCACGATCCTGAGGTTGGTACCCCGGGTACTTGCCTAGATGCCATTTACCGAACAACCCTGTTCGGTAGTCAGCTTGCTTTAGCAGTTGTGCAACGGTGACTTCTCCGATTCCCATCGTGTCACCTCCAAACCGAGTGTTGTAGAGACCGGTTCGGAGGTAGTGGCGACCGGTCATGATTCCCGCTCGGGTCGGCGCGCAGACGGGTGCTGCGTAATACCTCCGAAGCTGGATTCCCTCGGCGGCGATACGATCCATTGAAGGTGTTTCGATGTCAGGGTTTCCGGATACACCCGTGTCCCAGTAGCCCTGGTCGTCCGTCATGACGAAGACGATATTTGGCGAATTGGTTAGCGAAACGTTCTCTATTCCCTTTTCTTGATCGGGAGGGGGCTCCGCAGCTTGTAAGAGTCCGGATATCGTCGTCGTGATCAGGCAGAGGTTGATGGCAAGGACGAAATGGAAGGATGATTGCTGCTGCGGTCTTGTCATTTTGAAGGTGGGAGCTGTTGGTTAAGGAACGCGAATGACGGTGGCTCAAACTTCAGAGAGCTTTTGCGTTGCATCGCCAAAACGCTCGGTTGGTAGATCCATTTTCTCCATTATGGAGATGAATAGTCTGCATAGCTGTCTCTCCGGTGCATTTCGATAATCCAAGACATCACCCCCTCGGATTTTGCCACCGCCCTTCCCAAGGAGAAAGATGGGCAGTTGATCATTGTCGTGTCTTGCGCCGGCCATCATGCTGGAACAGCTCAGGAGCATGGTATTGTCAAGCAGCGTCCTCGGTCCTTCCTGCACCGAATCAAGTTTGTCTGCAAGGTACGCAATTTGTTCCATGAAGAATTGATTCACCTTCAGCCAGTCTTCGCCATCGGAGTGCGAAAGTAGGTGATGGATCATGTAGTCGATGCCATTGCCGGGTTGCTGTGTTGAAGCAAGATTTGGAAATCGCAGTGCACTGTGATCGTTGTTTAATTTTAAGGTGGTGACACGGGTGGTGTCGGTTTGAAACCCGAGGACCATGATGTCACACATCAGCTTCATATGCTCAGCAATGTCTTGCGGTACGCCGTCGTCGGGACGTTGGATATTGGGTTCGGTGAGTGTGGGCCGCCAGCCTTGTAGTTCACCTCGCTGATTGGCATGTTGGATACGGGTTTCTACTTCGCGCACGGAGTTCAGGTACTCATCCAGCTTTTGACGGTCACTCAGGCTGACGCGATTTCTTAGATCACTTGCGTCTTCTAGGACAGCATCCAGAACGCTTTGATCGGCTGGGGTTGTGGCATCTTTGAAAAGTCGATCGAACGCGAGCGCCGGGTAGATTTCTAGCGGAGTAGGCGTGGTTGGCGAGTTCCATGAAATGTGCGAACTGTAGAGCATCGAATAGTTTTTATGAACCGATGGATTGGAGCGTTCGCAGCCGAGTACCAAACTGGGGACCTTTGTTGATCGTCCATAGCTTTGCGCGAGGAGTTGATCAAAGCTGGTGCCCGAGCGGATTTCACCGCCGGATGAGATCGGAGCACCCGAGAGCACGTTGCCGGTTTGTGAACTATGGATGTTTCCTTTTCTTGCCTCTTCATGATAGAGGCCGCTGATGAAGGTTAGTTTTTGACGATGCTTGTGAAGGGGCTGAAGCACGCGTCCGAGTTCCATCTTTTCCCCCGAGCCTTTGGCCCACCATTCCTGTGAATGAAAACCGTTGCCCGAGAAGATTACAGCGAGCCGCACTGGAGGTTCGCTCCCATCGACTCTCGCTTGAATTTCGTCTCCCCAAACCGTCGTGGATTCTAGCCAGGGGATCGCCATCGTGACGCCAAGGCCACGGAGGAAGGAACGTCTTGCAAAGTCATGCCGCGTCATTGGCTTGTGTCCTAGCGAGAGATGGTTGTGGTGGTCGGCGGTAAGCGAAGGTGATTAAACTGAGTGCTTTGAACCACCATGATGATGGCGTCTTCAATGCTGTTGGTTTCAATGCTGTTGGTTTCAATGCTGTTGGTTTCATTTGATCGCAGAGCTTGATTGATTTGGTCCAATAAAGGGCGATCTGATAATTGAACGCTTCGTCCTAGAGCGTAGCCTAGCAGTTTGCGAGAGAACTGCCGGAGGAAGTCGTCTCTTCTTTTTGTGATCAGGTATCGTTGCAGATCAACGAGTCCCGAGATTTTTGTGCCGTCGGGAAGCGTGGCATCGGTCACCTGTTTTTCTCGAAAACGACCGATCGCATCGAAACTCTCCAGAGCGAAGCCGTACGGGTCGATTCTCTCATGACACCTCGAGCAATTTGGGTCACTGCTGTGCCGTTCAATCAGTTCCCTTTCGGTCAGCCCCTCGGGCGGCGTCTCAGGGAGAACCGGCACATCCTTGGGTGGCTTGGGAAGTTTTTCTCCGAGCAGAGTTTCACTAATCCAGTGACCTCTCAAAATGGGGCTGGTTCGTGACGCACCGCTCTGTTGCGTTAAGGATGCAGCGAAGCCAAGTACGCCGCCACGTCCCTTTTCTCTGAGGTTCTTGATCAGGTGCCACTCCCGATTTTGTTCGTCAA
The DNA here is from genome assembly GCA_022425745.1 of Rubripirellula sp. GTDB lineage: Bacteria > Planctomycetota > Planctomycetia > Pirellulales > Pirellulaceae > Rubripirellula. The sequence goes on along the minus strand of JAKMEW010000523.1, from coordinate 5,963 downwards.
TTCCATATTGCTGTGCGAAACCGTAATGCTGAGCGAGGGAACTGTTCACAAAGGTCACATCGGAGGTGATTAGCTCGAGAGGTGATTTTTTATTCTGCAAAAGGTGAATCCAGAATCGAGTCACTTCCTCCTGCATGTCATCGCGTATTTCAAGGAAGGTTGGGAAATGACGCTGACTTTTCTCATCAGAGGTTGCAAGGTTTCGGACCCCGAGCCACTGGCATCCAAATTCCGTTGCGAGACGTCGCACTTTTGGGTCGCGAAGCATTCGCCGGACCTGCATCGCAAGGTGATCAGGTTCGTGCAGTTTACCTTCAGCAGATAATGCATCGAGTTCTTGGTCGGGGCAAGAAGACCAGAGAAAGTAGCTCAGGCGGCTCGCTAGTTCCCAGTCGGTGATTCTTTTGATGGAGCCGCTCAGGTTGGGTGCAGCCTGTGATGCGATCATCTGTTCGTTACTACGGTCGGTTTCCTCAACGCGATATAGAAATTCTGGGGCGACTAAAATTCTTGCGATTAATTGTCGGAGAGCTGATTCGTGATCTAGCCCCTGGTTTCGAAACTCTTGGTAGAGGTTGGTGAGTTGTTGATTCTCTTGACCGCTTAGCGGGCGTCTCCAGAATCGTGGTGCTGAGGTAATGACAGCTTGAAGCTGAATCGGTTCCGCCGCGAGCAGTGACTCGTTGAATTGCTTTGCTGCAGTTTCAATCGGTAACCGCATCGGTTCAAAAGCGCTCGGGTCAGCGTCTTGGGTGGCATATTGCCAGAGCTGATCGAACGCATCCTTTTGCTTGTTCGCGTGCCGGCTCACAAACCAAAGATCACTCCAATGTTGATCGAGTTCCAGTTTCTCGGCATCCGAGAGCATCAGTTCTTGCAGTTGTTGATCTTCTCGATAGCGGAGAGTCAGGGTGACGACTTCATCGACCGGTACGATCCGGCTGTAACAAAGCGCTGCCGGGAATAGCATTTGGAAGTCAGTGATTGCTTGTGTCATTTTCTTTTCCGCTGCGCTTCCGGCACGCACAAGAATGGGACGGTCGGACACCATTGATGCTTGCCCTGCTGTCCAAGCTGTACCTGGGGCAGCAGATGCGGCAACGACGGTGCCGGGTAGCAAGCGAGACGATGCTTTAACGTCCGATAGCGTCACTTCAAGTTGCACACTTCCGTTCCCGTCACTCTCGTTTGCTCGGTCCGTGAACGGAGCGAGCTCAGTCGTCGCAGAGAAAGCAGCACTCCGGGCGATTTCTGCAGGAATGTTGAATTCGATGACCGATGGAGCCGTCTGATTGATGATTGCTTCTTGTGCCTTGTTGTTGATCTGAGACAACGCAAGATCTAGCCAAGGAAATGGTCCCGTCAGGCTTCTTATCGATTTGGCGGTAGCTTGATCGGCAGCGGAGATTGGGTTGGTGAGAGAGGCCGAGACGACGCTGGCGTTGGCTTGCGCGTTGTCGCGCATCGCACGCATGAACTGTGCCAAGGTGGACTGGGGGGAAATCAACGAAGGTGGGGTTTGGCTGTCCAATGACTTGCAGAAGTGCCAAACATCCGCGTGACCGAAGCGATCCGCGAGAGGATTTCCTTCATGGATGCGATCCACGATATCTGTTGCGAGATCCCAGACTTGTGACTCTTGCTGTGTGCTTCGAATGGTGAGTGAAATCTGGGTGGTATCACAGCTGTGGTCACGGTTGCCAGGCTTGATTGCAAACTGGATCAGATCGCCTTGTTGAACCTCGATGGAGTCAGGAAGGTTAAAACTATCCTTCGCACCATTTGAAACGGTGCCTTCCGCTAGTTCGGTTGAACCGAGTTCATGGAACCAGATCAAGCTCCAGGCGACGCCATTGCCGCAAACAGAGTCCATGTCAGCAATGCTGCCGCTGAGATGCATGATGCCACTGATAGGACTTTGCCAAGTGACGATTGAATCAATCTCTGGGGTCGGATGAACGGTAACCCCTCCTGCAGGCACTCGGAGTGTCGAAAAGCTAAGGTCACTTGAAGAGCGATTGGTCAAGAGAGTGGGGAGTTCCCGACCCCAGCCACGTATCTCATCGTAACCGCCAACATTCGAGATCTTCTCGCTCAGGTGACCACTCGGCGTTTTGATTCCTTTGAACTCTCTCGCAATCCTGCGCCATTCATTAGCGATGGTTGGGTTCAGGCCTCTCTGCACTGCGGTGTTGTCGAGTTGTCCGGTTTCACTTGCGATGTCCGAGAAAGCGAGTCGCAGGTACTCATCGGTTTTGCCAAGATGTTGATCGGACAGTTGAGCCGCCAGCTTGAATGTATCATTCAAGCGATCTAACGGAATCACGGTCTTGTCGTCGACCCGAATCAAAGCATCCTTCCATCGCACCGTGTCTCCTTCTGAGCCGTCGCCCGCATCGTGTGCAATAAGGCGAAGTGTGACATCTTCCGATGGATCAGACGCTGGGTTTAAAGGTAGATCAAATCGCTGCTGTGTTGCGATTGGCAGAATTGCGTTTTGCCACTTGACTGGACCATCGCGTTTGCCGATGTGTCCAACTTTTCCAAAGTACCATAAGGCTTGTTGCCATGACTGAATCCATTCAGAGATGGACTGCACTTCGCTGTCGGATGCGGACTGGAGCCGTGACTGTAGCTCTGCGATCAGCAACGATGGATTGGATTGCGAAACTGCTTCATGCAATCGCTCCATGTATCGATCACTCAGCCTAGGCTGTTGGGCAGCGATACCACGGTCGTCTGATTCGCTGTTGTCGTTTGACGTATTTGAACTCGTGTTGGACGATGCAATGAGGGCACGCAAATAGGGCGCTAGTGGAATCACCGCAGCGTCAATGGTTGAGAATTGAACGCCTTGCAAGTTCTGTGCGCTGGATTGTCCACCGGTGGCATAGCGAGCGTAGATGTCACGGATGGCATCGAGTGATTCTTGGGTCCAATCTGCACGCGAAGTGCTACTGGAAAATCTCATTCGATTGGGGAGGAATACTGCATGAGATGCGATCTGTTTGGCAGCATCCAGGTATTTGTTGAGTAAACCGGGCGACATTACCAAAGCGGATCCAACGTTGCTGAACCCCTCACCCGCTGCTCCATCAACCGGGAAGTCTCTAGCGGGTTCCAAGGTTGGGATACCTGTTAAGTCTTGCACGGTGTAGTTGTATTCATGGTTAGACAACCGTCTGAGAATCACCGGACCAGGATCACCCGCTCGCTCTTGAGCAATCTGGTGCTCGGTCTCTTCGATCCAGCCAAGTAGTGTGTCTCTTTCCGACGTGGTTAACGGAGCAGCGTCCTCAGGAGGCATCTCGTCGTTCGTGATCTGCCAACGGATTTGGTCGAGTCGTTCAACATCTTGACGCACGGTGGATTGTTCTCTCCATCCGCTAAGGTCTAGCTCCCCTTGCAGTTCGTCTGCGTTGTGACAGGTAACGCATCGTTCTTCGAGGATTGGAAGGATCTGTTCTTCGAACTCAAATGCTGCCGTTTTGCTTTGTAATAAGATTGCTGAGCTGATCAGCCAGAAGCCGTACAGGATGTGGGCGTGGTGCAAGGTTGGCATTTGCTAAAGATTTCTGGTTGGTCGATAGGAGTCAAACTCGTGTCTATTGTACGTCCGATTTCTCATCCGATGGGATTGATATTTCAGTCGGGAGTGAACCTTCACTCCCGGTAGGGGATTCGTGTTCCCGGTAGAGGGTTCGTGCTCCCGGTAGCGGATTCGGTGGTGTCGCCTTTCCGATGATTTTGATGAGACGCATATCCTGACCGGCTGCATTTTCAATCAGGGGTCGGTGATCGTAGCTGCCGTCCACTTCCTGAACTGGCATGCCTCGCGGTTTGCTGTTTGCGGGGTGATCCTCGCAGTACCAAAGGTTTCGTTCGAATTGGAACGTTTCAGGGGCAGTGCCAGCGCCAAGGTTCAGATGTGAGCGGATTTGATCCTCACGAAAGATGATCAGATTGTCGGCGATCGTGACGTTGCCGCATGGCACCATCTCTTGTCCCGTGGATTCTTGTAGGATGCGGATGATCCAACGCTTGGGTAGGAAAACGGTGTTGTGTTTGAATGTCGCTTGGTCAACGCCAACGAATGCCACTGCCGCATCGGAGCCAACGATGATGCAGTCGGTGACGCGGACTCTTTTTGCCTCGTAGTCTGCATCGCGAGGTCGGAAGTAATCTCTGCCCGTACTGCCACCGATGTTCAACGCCCTGCTACCTGCATCGTAGAAGTAGCAGCCGGCGATAGTGATGTCTGATGAACCGCCTTTGGTTTGCACACCGTTGGCCGGAATTTCACTGCGGTGTCGAAACTGGCAGTTCTTGATTAGCCCCTCATGACAACCAACCATGTCGATCGCCGAACCTGAATCTCCCCATCTTTCGACCTTGCAGTCGCGAACTTCGAATTGATTGATTCCCGAAAGTTTTATTCCATCGCGATTGCCTTTTGGCCCGACATCTTGAACCGTCAAGCCCACTAATGCGATACCCGTGGGTGGGTTGATGGAGTCTCCCCCGTCGTCAACATTAATACCGTTTCCACTCGAGGCGCGGATGGTCAGATGTCGGAGTAGGATATGGCTACAGGCTGAGAGGTGGAAACCTGTCGCTTGACCGACAAACTCAGGTGGGCGACTCGAGTCTGCCGCTTCAATGACGATCGGTGCGTCCGGTCTCCCGGCGACCCGCTTTAGATGTATCCCACCTCGGTAGCGACCCGGTTGAATTTGAACGGTGGTTCCGGGGGTAAGTTGCCTTAGCGAGTGATCCAATTCTGACTGTGTCGCGACGGTCAGATTCTTCGGGGCTGCAGAAATGGTAGTCTGATTAAGGATCAGTAGCGAGAAAAGCAGGGGCAATTGATGCCCAACGTGTGCGATTGGTATGAGGATCCGCAAGGTGATGTCCGGTCAGACAGGGGGTGGAGTGGGTGGTGCTTGAGGAGTATTTAAAAATTGCGCTCGCAAAATCAGTCTCTCTATAACCGTAAAAATACGTCACTTGTCAGTTTTCTAACATCTTACGGGCGGCTATGGCTTAAAACGTCAGTGTTTCACATGTGCTACCCGCTGAGTAGGCCGCTGAGTAGGCCGCTGAGTAGCGTCGTCGACGCGATCTTGCAGAGGCGGTTGGGTCGGGAGGTTACGGCCGCCCTACCTCTGCTCGGGCGTGTGCGTGGTCCCTTTGGCATCCGCTTCGGTGCCGATGCCTGGCAGGTGTGCGAATTTTAAATTACTTCAAGGATGCGGTTACAGGATGCGGATTGCAGTCGTCGGCTCTGGAATTAGCGGGAATGTTGCTGCTCGTTTATTGGCAGTAGAGCATCAGGTTGACCTTTTCGAAGCCGATTCGCACTTGGGAGGTCATGCTCGAACCGTCTCCGTGAGTGCGTACGATCGGCAAGTTGACGCCGATGTGGCATTCATGGTGCTCAATGAACGCACCTACCCAAATTTGTGCCGCATGTTCTCGCTGCTTGGCGTCGAGACACAAGACAGCGACATGAGTCTAAGTGTTCGATGCCAGCGAACGGGGTTGGAGTATCAGGGGAGTTCTTTAAACGGATTGTTCACACAGCGAGCGAACTTATTGAGCCCACGTTTCTTTGGGATGCTTGGTGAGATCATACGCTTTAACCGAGAGGCGATCGCGTTTTGTGATGGGGTGGATGAACGAAAGCTGCTCGGCGAATTCCTTGATCAGATTGGTGTTGGGGAAATGTTCCGACAGCAATACTTATTACCAATGTCTGCGGCGATTTGGTCTGCGGACCCTGCCTGTCTTGAAGCATTCCCAGCGAAGTTCATCTTAGGTTTTTTTAAGAACCACGGTCTGCTCCAAATCCGTAACCGCCCTCAATGGAAAACGGTTTCCGGAAGATCACGGCAATATGTGAAATCGTTGATGGGACCTCTTTCGCACCGAATCCATCTCGAGTCGCCCGTACTGAGTGTGAG
>JAKMEW010000509.1 GCA_022425745.1 Rubripirellula sp. | reverse complement strand
CGATGCTAACCGGGTCAACACCAACATTAATTCGCGAGACCAAGTCTCGTGTTTGGCGGTCCAGAACATCGACTGTGTCCGATGGGGTGTTCACCACGAACACGCGATCTCCATGGATAGCGATCGGCGAGAAGTGTGGACTGCAAAAGAGCGGATGCCCAACTTTGGCGAGCAACTTTTCTCCATCCCCCTTCCTGCCGTCTAAGCCAGTTTGAGGAACACCTTCACTTTTTGTGTTCACTCCGTACGTAGCTGCGAGCATCAGGAAAAGCACAACGCATGAGGTTAATTTTCGAGTCATTCGTGGTTCCATTCGAACAGAATTAGTGGCATGCCCGGCAAGTGCTCAAGCAGCTAGCTACTATCGCCGGTGACTGTTACGTTTCGGATAAAACAACTGCCGTGGATCCCGATAACACTGGCGTTAAAAAACGAGTCTACGACGATGGCAGGAATTTCATCGCGATCAATGTAGATGCGACACAGTCTTTCATTCGAGACGATGGCTACATGCATCCATCTTGTTGGATCAAACTTGTCGTCTCCTTGCCGATAGTTGATGACCAGTGAGTTGGATTCTGCACGCGTAAGTACGGCTTGGTACAGTCTTGAGGTTGAAGAAGGCACCCGAGCTTTAGGCCATGGATTGACCATCAGTTGATTAGGTTTATTGCGGCGTTTGCTGTGGAAGCAAATCCATGGTGGGACGCGCCCAGTAGGTGCGAGCTCAAACTCAAGACGTCCTTCCGAAAACTCCAGACCGGGTATCTTTGCACTTGAGTTGATCCGAGGGGTTTGGATTTTCACGGCCTTATGACCGCGGTAGGATTCGACAGAAAGTTCAGCATCGGCTGAAGCAACCCACCTGAATCCCTGGAAATCTACGCTTATTGCGTTCGATTCCCGATCCGCAAATACGTCGGATCCAAAGAACGGAATCAGCAATACCGACACGCATAAGCATTTGAGCAATCGCAGCCCGTTTTGACGTACAAGAGCAGATGGCCGGATCACAACCGCCTCCATATCACTTCCCCTCATCAATTACTGAATCCGCGACCGTTTCTGACTCGAGTGCATCTGTCAGCTCAACTTCACTGATTCGCAGTCCCGATGGTGTCTTCGAGTGTGTAAAGCTCCAGACTCCACGGACAAATAGACCTTCGGGTGATGACGCAAGCTTGTCTTTGTAAGCGGCAACGGATGGGTCCAGCTCAAAATCAGGAAGATCAGCGCTAGCCACAAACTCGCCGGAGGCATCACGCTGTACCCTGCACCTGGCGCGAAACTTACCGGCATAGTCACCATTGGCGTACACGACTTCAATCCCGAAGAAGATATCAGTCTCAACCTCCATCCTTCCATGGATTTCAAAGTGCGATTCGGTATTCACCTGAACCGGAGTGCCCTCGTCGCTGTCGACACCGAGCCCCAATAGATAGAGAGTGACGTTCGGGTTGCTCTCCGGGACATACGCGACCGATCTCAAAAACGCCGGTTGTGTGTCAGTGGCCGCAATCCACTTTCCAAATGTCTCGTCTGGGCCTCGATTGATGCGACTCTTCCAACGGTTGACAATTCCGGATATCTGCCTGCGTTCTAGTTCCTGGTCGGCTGCTGCAATAACTCGATGATTTGCTGGCACTTCGATTTCTTTGCCATCACTCGTACGCGTGACGCGAACGTTGCCTTCTCGAACACTGACCGAAGTGGCCGGCAGATCTGCCTCAACGTCGAAACTAGTACCCAGTACCGTCAAGGTAGCCGTGCGTGTTTGAATGACCATTGGTTTGCCGTCTGGCTGCGGAGATACATCAGCAGACATGCGGCCTTCGCGTAGACGCAGGCGTTTCTGTCCATCGTCGCTGAACGTCAACATTGATGCACCCGAGATGGTTACCTGCGATCCATCGTTGAATTGAAGCTCGAACCAGGAGTCAGGAGACAGTCCCTCAATCGTGCCTCCCGCGAGCTCCGTTCCGACTTCCACTTCGCGCCTGATCTGCCCACGATCCCCGGTCCAAATCATGGAACCGCTTAAGCCAGTGATCTGAGCGATGGAATCCGGTATCACCGGTACTTCTTTGGAGCCCGCAACCTTCAACTTGCTCTGTGAATTAAAGAGCAACGTAGAAAGCATCAAAATGGCGGCTGCAGCAACAGCGAGCATCGCGCGCAAGAACCGAATGGACTTGCCTTGCCGAGTCTCAAGCTTGCCGGCAATTGCCGGAACGAAATCGCGTGATTCGTTCTCGCCACCGGTACGGAGAATCTCCGCCAGTTCCGTTTCCCAAGACGCACGCTCGACGAAGTCCTTCCGTAGACTTGAGTCGCCATCGAGCAGTTCGGCCAGCCGTTCCATTTCGGATTCGCTGAGTTCCCCGTTCAAGTGGCGCTGGACCAAATCATCCCACTCAAGCTCATTCGGATTGTTGTTTTCGCTCATTGTGCCGTCTTCAATCGAGTTTCGACGCATTCACGGACTTGTTTCTTGACTCGAAACAGTGCCTTGCGGACTGCTTCGATAGACATGGAGAGTCGCTCTCCAATCTGAGGATAGCCAAGTTCGTCGATGAATCTTGACTCGAGAACTCGTTTGCTACGATCCGAGATCTGCTCAACGCACTGTGCAAGAGCGTCTCGCCTTAGCTCTCGTTCATGGGAAGTACGAGAACTTTGAAACTCTTCGAATGCGGCGTCGACCGAATCGTCGAGAACCTTCTTCGCGAGCGTGCGCTCACGCTGGTGCCGTTGTTTGGCTCTCAAGACTTCGATTCGGACGATCGAACGGCACCACGCTAGGACAGAAGTCCCTTCCTCGAACTGCTCGAATTTGGCAACGACAACGAGCATTGCTTCCTGGACGGCATCCTCTGCCGCCGAGTAATTCCCGAGCAGAACCCTCGCGTAGGTCACGAGTTCTTCCCGACATTCGAATGCCGACCTCAATATCCGGTCGCGACGCTCTTCTCCTGCCGACGTCTGATGACTTTCTCTTGCTGCGTCCAATGTTTCTGATTCGCTTGCCAGGGTACTTGAGCACAAGGTTTCACCGAGCTGCAGACGAAGGCCCAAGTT
>JAKMEW010000507.1 GCA_022425745.1 Rubripirellula sp. | reverse complement strand
GGTCACCGGCTAGAAGATCACTTCGCGCCGCTTCGTATGATTCTTCACCGGCCTGCTTTTCCTGAAGAAGATGAGCAGCGATTAGTCGCGAATCATCTGGTGTTGAACGCCGCCACTGTGCAAGCACGTCATTCAATAACTCATCGTCTTCAGAGCTAAATAGTGGGGTTACCGCGAGTGCAATATTGAATGACCGAGCGGGGAGCGTCGCTAAAGACAGCAATTTCCCCAAGGCATGACGCTCAGGCTTGCTGAGAGTCTGGGAGGATTCAAGCATTGCGAAGATATATCGCGAAACATCTTCCACAAACAGACTATCAATTCCAGCATCGATTAGCTCCTCTACCCTTTTGTAGTCAAAGTGTCCTCGGGTGGCAGCCATTGCCAAATGAAAAGAGAGTTCCACGTTTTGTGATTTTCCGGCTACCTTCTTGCTGGGCTTGCTTTGAAAACCGGTTAGCGTGGGACAACGAAACCAAAGCTGATTCCACATCGCATCCTGATGAAAACTGATAGAAATCCGATGGTCACCTGCCGGCAATGATATGGGCAGAGGTATCGCTCTTCGGGAGTAGTTTGCATCATGATGGACACTGTATTTCTGGCCTCGTTTATTGAACTTGTCAGTGCCAATCACATTCGCTCGGTAAGATTCTTTGCCGTCAACATAGACTACAAACCCATCAGGCGTCTCCACTTCCAGTAGCAGACTCTCCAAATCATCTTGATTTCTGAATTGAGTCTGTATCAGTGCGGTAGCTCGAGACCCGCAATTCGGCAAAGTCCGAGGAAATCCGCCAAATCCAACCCAATGCGATAAGCTTCCGCTGGTCAGTTTCTGGTGCCAAAGTCGAAATCGTGGATCGTAGGGATCCTCGAGTAACTCATTGACCGACTGATCGCCTCCAGGCCCGTCGGGGATAAAGAGATCCCAAGCGGCTTCAGAATTTACCAGAGATATCCCGCTCTTTTTCGCGAGACTTTCGCCGTAAAGAAATTCTGTATGGGGCACGGATAAATCACGATAGACTCTCTCAGCCAACTCGGTTGCTTCTTCGTACTTACCGAGCTCACCAAGTCTTGTCGCATGTGCGAAGTATTTCGTGTGATCTTGTGCGTCGGTTTCATCCAGTGATGCAAGATAAGAATCGAAGCGTCCAGCAAGTTGATCCAATTGGAAGTCAATGGTGCGTTTCGCTGGAGAAGATAATTCAAGCTTCGCCGCGGCTAACTCATAAGCACCGCTGCTCATACCGTCCCAAGTAGCGAGACTGTTGGCAAGGATCCGTTCGGGTTGATCGAGCACGAAGGGTTGGAGCTCTAGCTGTTTGGATTCGGAATAAACCAAAAACAAGATGTCATTCCAGCCCTCGCTCAGCTCTAAAATTGTGCCTACTTCACCGTTACCCACCAAACCAGGCTGACGATGGTCAATGACCAGTTCATCATTGTGCCAAACAAGGATGTTTTCACCGCCGCCCATGACGAGTCCGACGTGACTGGGCTGTGTCGCAAAGTAGCGACTAGCAATCACTTGAAATTTTTCTAAGTCATCCTCGGAGGTTCTGCTCAGATTCAGACGCGACCCGTCGAGCCCGACATAATCGAGTCTGCCGTGTATCGGTTTTGGATCGTCCCACAATTGCTCTCGTATCGATTCGATATCTTCTTGCAATTCAGTTGGGTTGAGTGTGGCTAGATCACCTTTTGCGATGGACTGGATCCGATTTGGTAAACTAGTAACTCGCCAGTAATTCGTTGGATAAACGGAAACGCCTTCGGTGTTCAATGCCGCGCGACGAAAAAGTGCACCTGCTGTTTCAAAGTTACCACTGGAGGCGTACATGCGAGCAGCCTTTCCTGGTGTGTTAAACTGCTTATCCAGCAGATTTCCGAGCAAAACAGGCGACCCATGGACGGATGCATCCTCGAGGTTATCCGCGATTGTCCAAGAAGCTACTTGGGTATTCTGAAGTGCACACGCCATCAGAGTTCCACCCGCTTCATCCCAAAACGCAAAACGGACTGGCGCGGATTCAAACGGGTTGAGTGTTAACAATTCCGTTCCATCCGCTCTCCAAACCCGCACGTTTCCGTCAAAGGAAGAAGTCACCAGTCGCTGGTCAGTAACACTCCAATTAATGTCCATGAGATTCACCGGTTGAGCAGGGAATTGGACGAGTGAATTCCCTTCCTCTGTTGAGAAAATCTCGATGGCGCCAGAGGATTCAAACGAGAAAAGTCCGGAGGGGCGAGCGAAAATCGCGGCCAAGCGGTCGCCATTATTGCTGAATGCGAGCCCACGCACATCGGTATCTGTCGTCTGAAGTGTCTTTTCAAGGGAACCCGAAGCGAGATCCCACAGTTCAATAGGTCCACCACGACGACTATTTTGCCCGAGACCTATGGCAAGTGTGGGTCGCAGCGGGTGCCACGCGATTGACTGCGGAATGCCATCGAGCTCTTTCAATTCCAGTAGTTCTAATGACGACTCTTGGTAGGTCAGCACACCCCATTCCGATTTTGCGTTCATTCCCTGTGTGAAGGCTAGATATTGGCCACAGTTTGACCACTCGAGAGTGGATAACCGACCGATCTTCTCAAGAGAAAAGCTCGCGCGTATGTTTCCAGGCTCCTCCCGATCGACCACCAAAAGCGTCTGATCGCCGGCGACAGCAAGTAACTTTCCACTGGGAGACAAATCAAAGCTGTAGACAATATCATTCAACGCGGTGTCAATGAATCGGTTTGCCTCAGGCTCACCCGGCGTGGCAAGCATCAATCTTCCTGGGACATCCGTGCTCAAGGCTAGGCCTTGTCCATTGAGACCTACTTTGCAATCCAGTACCTCCCCAAGAACTTCCTCTTTACCTAAGTCAACGCCAGTCTCCATCGCGGATTGACGACCTTTTGAGAGATCGACCAACATCGTTGATCCCTGCGTAAAACCCGAAGCAAACAGCAGATCGCCCTGTGGTCTCCAATCGACACCGACCATCATCCCAGCAAAGCCTTTGATCGAATCCACAAGAACCTGTTGTTGGTAATCAAAGATGCCGATTTCACCTCGCGGTCCCGAGAGGGCCACCCATGGCTGATGCGGGTGCATTGCCATCCCCCAGATACTCCCAACTCCAGATTCAACAGCAGTCGTGTGCTCATTGGTTTCAGGTGTGACAACAAACAGTTGACTGGGGCGTGCATCTTGGCAAATCAGTTGCTCTCCACTGGGTGTCCAACGAAGACGCTGGACGACACGTGTCGCCAGCTTATAGCTCACTCTCATGGATGGATAATCCACAACATGTAATCCACCAGGCGTCGCCGAAAAGGCGAGTTGATCCCCGTCTGGGCTCCATTCAATTGCCTGCACTTCACTCGATGTGGGAAGCACTTTTACCAGTTTTCGTTCCGCCATATCGTAAATCCCGATCTTTCCCTGATCGAGACAGTACGCAATGAGATTGAATTGATGGTTCCAGCTGAGGGTCGAATTGGTGTTTCCTCCGTTATGGTTCAAAATCTGCGTAAGCAATCCGGTCTGAAGGTCATAGATTTCAACGGTGCCAAACCAATTATCAATCGCGATAGTTTTTGAATCAGGTCCCCATGCGATACGAGGTGAAAATTCCAATCCTTTACGATTAAACACTTGAAGGATTTCACGGGTTTCCGCATCAATAATGAGAACTTGCTTGCCGAGTCCAGTTACAGCGAGAAGTTTGCCATCCGGCGACCATCTTCCGGCGTAGTTGACTCGGCTTCCAAGTTTCAGTGTTTCGATTCTTGGATCGAGCTCCGCACGATTGGCCTTGCTCTTCAGGTAATACCACTCCCAATCTCTCATCGCGGGCGAGGACGGTGTACCATCGATCCCTGTAGCATTTTTCCAATCATTCAGTTGGTTTAGAGCCGCATTGCGAGAAGCACCGCTGGCAAGTTCGCGTTCGGCTTGACGGATGCTCGCGGCGTAGAGTCCCATTTGATTTTTCTGGACTTCCTGTTCTGCCCTTTCACGCTGCTCAACGGCAGCTCTCCCGTAATCTTCGGCCTCTTTTTTTGCGACCATGGCGGAATGCCACAAGAAAGCCACGATCGCAGTCGCAAAAACAGCGCATCCGGTCAACACCTGCGATCTACGTCTCGCCTTTTGTTGGGCTTCTGCTAAGCTGCGCGCCTGCTGAAGTTCTCGTTGACGCTGTTGCTCCCGTTCCCGTTCTTCGCGAGTAGCTGCCTCCCGACTCTTGTCGAGAAAATCGATCGCTGACTGAAAACCGTCGGCATATCGTTCAGCCCATGCCAGGTTCGGGCTGGACTTCTCACGCCACGTCCATGC
>JAKMEW010000502.1 GCA_022425745.1 Rubripirellula sp. | reverse complement strand
GCTTGGGGGTCAATGATGACTGGAGCTTCGAGGAGGAGTTCAAAAAGAGACGAGATATCCCGATCCTCGCATACGACGCGAGCGTGAGTGGTCGGTACTTCCGAAAACTTTTCATCAAGAAGTTATTCGCAATCGACAATCCGATCCGATGGATCCGTGCACTCAAAAAGTGGCTCAGTTACCGAGCGTTCTTTTCCAGGTCCGACGTGGAGCATGTCGAAAAATTTGTCGGTTTAAAAACCGAGGACGATCAGCATTGCACGCTTGATGACATCTTAAAATCGTCATCCACGAAAAGCATCTTCATGAAGATCGACATCGAGGGTTCTGAGTACCGCCTTCTGGATCATTTGATCTCACATCAAGACCGTCTCGTGGGCCTAGTGATTGAATTTCATGACTGCGACTTACAACTCAGCCGCATCAAAAGCTTCATCGAGCAATTTCAACTTCATGTGATTCATATTCACGCCAACAATTCCGTTCCCGTCAGTCGGGACGATCAATTACCTACGGTGATCGAGATGACGTTTAGTCGGCACGCACAGCGAACAGAAAGCCGGCAATTACCGCACCCCTTGGATATGCCGTGCCATACCGGACGACCGGAAATCCATATCAAGGTCAACGAATCTGCCTGAAACGCAATCAAGGCTTGCGAACGTCTCAGCAAGGTGGGCGATCGCAAGAAAGGGTGGTCTTTAAAAAGCTGGCACATTCAAACTCGGCAACTTGTAATCAAGAGGATTCCGCGTACAACAATCGACCACGGAGATGCGGATCGGCCAACCGAACCATCCAACCCGCGATTGACGAAGAGACATCAGCACCGCAGCCAAAGCGAGAAACCAGAAAAACATGTCACGCCAATACATTTACCAGGTTGAAAACCTGACCAAGAAACACGGTCAAAAAACGGTGCTCGATGATGTCTGGCTCGCGTTCTACCCCGGTGCCAAAATTGGCGTGCTCGGCCCCAACGGCGCTGGAAAATCGACTCTTTTGAGAATCATGGCAGGGCAAGACACCGATTTTGATGGCACCGCGAGACTCGGAAATGGCTTCACGGTTGGCTACCTACCTCAGGAACCACCACTCGATGAGACAAAAACCGTTTTCGAGAACGTCCAACTAGCGGTTGCTGAAAGGCAGGCAATCCTCGATCGCTACAACGAGATCAGCATGCTGTTGGGCGAGGTCACGGATGATGACCAGATGACCAAACTGTGCGACGAGATGGCGGTACTGCAGGATAAAATCGACGCGGGAAATCTCTGGGAGTTGGATCGGCAAGTGGAGCTCTCCATGAGCATCATGAACCTGCCCCCACCAGATGCGGACGTCTCGAAACTCTCCGGTGGTGAAAAACGCCGTGTTGCGCTCTGCCAATTGTTGATTCGACAGCCTGACCTACTGCTACTTGACGAACCGACCAACCACCTTGATGCCGAGAGCGTCGCGTGGCTCGAACAGCACCTTGACCGTTACCCCGGAACAGTTGTAGCGGTCACTCACGACCGATACTTCCTCGACAACGTAGCGAAGTGGATTCTCGAGATTGATCGCGGAAGAGGTTTGCCGTTCGAGGGTAACTACACCGCGTGGCTGGAGGCGAGACAAAAGCGGATTACGATCGAACAACGACAACAGAAAGCAAAGGAGCGAACTTTGGCTCGTGAGCTTGAATGGATTCGTATGAGTCCAAAGGCTCGCCAAGCAAAAAGTAAAGCAAGAATCAAATCCTACGAAGAGATGTCGTCTCAGACCTTCGAGGATCGCCCCGACGAGCTTGAGATTCAGATCCCCTCCGGTCGCCACCTTGGTGAGCTGGTGATTGAAGCGAACCATCTCAAGAAAGCATTCGGAGAAAAAGTACTCTTTGAAGATCTCTCGTTCCGCCTGCCTGCAGGAGGGATCGTGGGCGTCATTGGTCCCAACGGAGCAGGGAAAACCACCTTATTCAAAATGCTAACCGGCCAGATGGAGCCGGACAGTGGCGATATTCGCGTAGGTGAATCTGTCGATTTGGGATACGTGGATCAGAGTCGTGATTCGCTTGATGATAACAAAACCGTGTTTGAGGAGATCAGCGGTGGGACGGAGACCATTGTCATGGGTGGTCGTAATATCTCTTCGCGTGCTTACGTATCTCGCTTCAACTTCAAAGGGCCAGATCAAGAGAAGAAAGTTGGCAATTTGTCCGGAGGTGAACGCAACCGCGTGCATCTCGCCAAACTACTGCGACGAGGCTGCAATGTTCTTCTCTTGGACGAACCCACCAATGACCTCGATGTGGACACCCTCCGTGCACTCGAGGAGGCGATCGCAAACTTTGCCGGATGTGTCGTGGTAACCAGTCACGACCGTTGGTTCTTGGACCGCCTCGCGACCCACATCCTTGCGTTCGAGGGTGATGGAAAACTGACTTGGTGCGAAGGAAACTTCGAGATTTACGAACGAAACCTGAGGGAACGCATGGGAGAAAACCCGGACGACGAGGACGGACGAAAAGCGAGATACAAGAGTATCCACGCTGGCTAAAACGTCCGATCAGCCAGATATTGCCTGAATAACGATGCACCGATTCGAGCTCAGAGTCAGAATCAGAGTCAGAATCAGAGTCAGAATCAGAGTCCAAATCCGAGCCCGAGCCCAAGGGGTGAGTCTGAGCGACGAGCCCAAGTGATGAGTCTGAGCGACGAGCCCAAGTGATGAGTCCGAACGCTGAGGAAAGTTGCTAGATGTGATCGGTGCCTTTAATGAAAGCTTGCAACGTGGTACCGTTTGATGTCATAGCATCTCAACGATGACAGTTACGCCGCTGCAGGCAGCAATGCCTGAGTAACAAACCAAAATAAAACAACCACACCCTCACTCAAAGCGACAGGAGTAAATCATGACGATCCTACGCGTCGGCACCAACGAAAAGTACGCCGATGGTTGGGCCAAAGCCTTCTCGAAACCAAAAACCAAATCCACCAAGAAGAAGGCTGCGAAGAAAAAAGCTTCGAAGAAGGTGACGAGCACCAAAAAGTCCAAGCCAAGCTCGGCGCCGAAAAAGAAAACCGCAACGAAAAAAGCGGCGAAGAAGAAAGCTGCAACTGGGAAGAAATCAGTTAAAAAAGCTGCCAAGAAAAAGGCCAAGAAGTAATTCGTGACAGCAGGTGACGAAAGGCAAATGCTTAATCCGAAAATAATCCTTCGGTTGACCTGCCAAAACATCCTTGACCTTCTCGATGTCTCCTCGCACTAGACTTGTCCCCCGATGTCAAACCTCCCGCCCCCCGAAAATC
>JAKMEW010000437.1 GCA_022425745.1 Rubripirellula sp. | reverse complement strand
TAACGCTTCTGATTAAATAACGCTGCGGCCGTGCTGTTTTATTATTGAGGTTTTTGCGTTGGTGCCCCGATTTTTTATTTGAATCGTCTGCTGTCTTATTGTCTGTTTTTTCATTGCGGCGGCTTCTTTAGTTCGGTCCTCGCCGATGTGGGGTGTAATCGGCCAAAATTAGATCTTCATGATCAGCGAATTCTTGGCGAAGTAACATCGGGTATTTGTTCCTATTCTGGCAGCATCACTGGCTTGCCGGGTTTGCCTGATTCGCAGCAGGACGTAGGTGGATGGGAAGATTATCCCGTCGTTCGACGACCTGACAGGTGGGACACCGACGGGGATGGAATGCCTGACCAACGGGAGAAGCTTCAGGGTCTCGATGCATCGGATGCAGGAGATGAAAATGTTGATACCAATGGTGATGGTTGAACAAATCTCGAGAGCTACCTCCATTTGCTGGCTTCACGCGCAGTCGTTGCAAGGTGAAGTAGATGGAAAGTTTGAAGATTTGATTTCTCCTGTCAGGTTACCTGACTGCTTGAACAGGGCGTGCGGAATCGATTACCTTTGATGGTTTGAAGTACATTTCTACTGGGCGGCATTTCAGCGTCCGGTTTCCATTCTGCTACTCGGACCTTGGTTCACTAGGTGTTGAAGATGTTTTCTATTAAGCGGTCGCTGGTCATTCTAGGTTTATCAGCACTGGTTTCTCAGTGGTTGGTCTCGTCTCTGGAGGCTCGCGTGTGGAAGGATCAATCTGGCGTCTACTCGATAGAAGCCGACCTCGTTGGTTTCGATGAGAAAACCGTGATTCTTCAGCGGACTAACAAGGAACTTGGAGCGTGCGAAATCAGCAAGCTGTGTGAGGCCGACCGTGAGTTTCTAGAGACCAAGCAGGCACTTGAGATTCATGTCAGTAATCTTCAGAAGGTGCAGTCATGGAAATTGGTCAATGGTTTGCACATGATCGGAAAGATCGCTGACTATGCAAAAAGAGATCTGACCATCCAGCGACGTCGTGGAAAGGTCTATGTGAATGACAAGGCGTACGCCGCGCTACCGCCGGTCTATCAGAAGATGCTTTTAGCTATCGTGAGTGAAGAAGAGCAGCAGGAAATTGGAACCGAATCGGAACTAAATGCTTGGGTGCTTACTTTGAGAGGTGAGCCAAAGGAGTATCACCTCGAGGGTGTCGTCATGGAACTTGAAAATGGGGACGAGCACTCCATTCCGTTTTTTATGTTTGTGGATCAGGACCGAGAGATTCTGCACGGTGGCTTTGATGAATGGCTCGCACATCATGGTGACGTCATGGAGGATGATGAAGTACCTCAGTTCACCAAGCCCAATGAGCATCAGATCATGTTGCAGTCTTTGGCTGCAACTTACCACCACGACCAGCAGGTCAATCAACAGATCGCCCTGATGAATTTACAGTTGCAACAAGTGCAGGCGGGTATCACTTCACCGTGGGAGGTCACCCTCTATCCCGGTCCCGGCAACCGCAATCCTCCACGCTGGGTTGTGGTTTATGCACGCGACAGTCAGGTCGCCACAAATCTTGCGATTCAGCAGAATCCGGGTTTTGTTGTTGGTCCGATTCGTCGTCTCAATTAAGTCGACATTAGATTCTTTTTTAGCAGTGCTTTATCGCATCGTGGGGATGATCGGCGGAATCGGGCAATCAAGCAAGTCTCCGACACCCCTCAGCAGTTCGGCTTCTTGCCACGTGATATGACCGTCTGCTTCGATTGCAACGGAGCAGGCGTTAATCAAGCGTTTGCGTTCGCTAGCCGACGCTCGGCGGAGTGAGTTGAGAGCTTTTGCGAGTCTGTTTAGATCACCAGTTTTTGATTCGATCTGTTTCAGCGACAAGTCTTTTAGCTCGGCAACGCCTGCCTTGAATGCTTGTCCAGCAACTTCCGAATCATTACCTGCCGTGGCAATTGCCGATAGTAGGACGGAGCACTCAGGTGACAATCTCCTGAGCTTTTCGTGTCCCTCTGGGCTCGGTTTGGTCGACTCGAAATGTGGTTTCAGGTGACGGGTGATCACCTGAATGATGATCCACTCGAACAAATCGATTTTTTTATCTGCTTTGACCAGTTCGTTGAAGCAGTTGATGAAATCTTTGTATTGGTTTTTGGATAGAGATCGCAGTGATGCCAAGCAAAGATCAATAACTGGCAAGCGTTTTTGGATCTCCAGTGCTTGTGTGTCTTCCGCTAAGCGACTGGCAAGGATGTGAACCGCGTTGCCTCCCAGTTTCTTGATAATGCCGAGTTGCTTGTGTCGAATGTCAAAATCGGTGTCCAGTAATAGGCAGTAAACCACCACCCTTGCACCGAACGGATCGCGAATTGCATCAAGCAGTCGCGCAGGTAGGTCAGCGATGAGCGTTGAAGCGTATTGCTGATGTTCGCGGCTTGGATCACCGACGGATTCCAGGGCGTTATGGATACCTCCCAACGGTGCTTCTTCGGCAATCGCGGCCGCTAACGGAATTACCCCGCTGGAATCATTGCTTGGTGAAGTTGCATGACCAGTAGCAGTTGCAGGCTTTGGTGTCTCGGCGGTGGTTTCCGAGGATGCACCAGCAAAACCCGAGGTCAAGGCTGATTGGGGCGACGTCGCACCTTTCCTTGGTGGCGTGCGTTGACTGCTTTTCTTTGAGGTCGAAGTGAACTTGCCGTCCCAGTTGGCGTCAATCGATCGGATTCGTTGTGCAAGAGGGGGATGGGTGGCCCACAAACCGCCGATTCCCTCCCAGACTGCCTGTGAGAAAAAGAGGTGACTTGCTTCCGACGCGTTTGAATTTTCGATTCTAGAGCCGTTGCTGTTGCCACCAATTCGCTTGAGCGCGCCCGCGATTCCATCGGGATTGCGAGTGAACTGAACAGCCGACGAGTCCGCAAGGAATTCCCTCTGTCTCGACACGGCAGCCTTGATGAGGTTCCCGAAGAAGACTCCGATGAATCCAATCGCTATCGCAGCAACCGCGATCACGATGATCACCAGAACGCCACCGCCTTCGTTGTCTTTTTTGTTTCGCCTCGATCTCCCACCGCCGTACATGAGGCTGCGAAGAACGATCTGTCCGGTTAAGCCAATGAGAAGAATGCCATGCAAAACCCCCATCAGCTTGATGCTCATACGCATATCACCGTTGAGAATGTGGCTGAACTCGTGAGCAATCACACCTTGGAGTTCGTCCCGCGACAATTGTGAAATGCAACCGGTTGTCACACCGAGCACAGCATCAGAAGGGGAGTAGCCTGCTGCAAAAGCATTGATGCCGTCTTCATTGATCAGGTAGACCGGAGGAACCGGAACGCCCGAGGCGAGCGCCATCTCCTCGACAATGTTCATCAGCTTTCGCTGGTCTGCCACCTTGGTCTGAGGAGAGATACGGCGGCCTCCGAGACTTTCAGCAACCAGCGTACCTCCACCGCGGCGTAGCTCAACCACTTTGTAAAGTGATCCGAGAATCACCAGCGCAAGTGTTCCAAGGCCGGCAAACAGCGAAAACTTATTCGAGGGGCGATCAAAACCACTCGATCCCGCAAGAGATCGTGGTGTTGCAAACTCTTCAATCGCATACCAGGTTGCGGCCGATACCAACCCAACGATGAGAACGACCGCAATGATGAACAGTGCGACCAGCTTCGTTGTGTTTTTTCTCGCCGCATCCTGACGTTGGTAGAAACTAGTGGCCATTTAGCTAAATGAAACTTTGGGTGCTTCGGCGATCGCTTCACTGTCGAACTCGAGCAGTTCCGCGTTATTGGTGTGTCCAAAGGTTCCTGCAATCACTACCGCTGGGAATGATTGTTTGTAGGTGTTGTATTCAGTTGCACTGTCATTGAAAGCTTGTCTCGCGAATGACACCTTATTTTCTGTTGTCGTGATTTCCTCGGTAAGTTGAGCCATGTTCTGGTTCGCTTTCAGGTCGGGATACGCTTCCGAGAGAGCAAACAGACGACCCAGTGCACCGGTCAGTCCCTGTTCTGCACCTGCGAGCTGTTGCATCGCGGCGGCGTTGCTTGGATCGGCAGATGCGTTTTGCAAACCAGTCATGGCTTGGTTTCTTGCATTGATCACCGCTTCGAGGGTTTCTCGCTCGTGAGCCATGTAGCCCTTAACGGTTTCAACTAGATTAGGAATCAAGTCGTACCGACGCTTCAGTTGCACTTCAATCTGTGCAAACGCGTTTTCGTAGCGGTTCTTTAACGCCACCAAACGGTTGTAGATTCCGATGACAAGGAATGCCACGAATAGAATCATGACAACGAATACGGCAGAAAAGACCAGTGGGGCGACCATGGGTTAGCTCCGGAGGTGATTTGAAATCAGGCAACGTCAATGTAGTTTATCAAATTCTTGCTGAACCCGCAGTGTGAATTGACCTGCGCCCGCTAAACGCAGGAATTTGGTGCAGTGAGGAGGTGATTCGGTTCACTCGGCCGCAATCGAGACATTTCGCAGGGTGATACCTTGTTGTTCTAGCTTTTCTGCGATGACGGTTTCGCTGCATCGATCCGAGTGGTACCAAGCCGAAGCCGAGCCGAGTTGGAAA
>JAKMEW010000391.1 GCA_022425745.1 Rubripirellula sp. | reverse complement strand
TGCGGGTTGCAATGTCCCACAAAACCTCGGCCACGACAGCAATCAGTCTCGTGGTGCATCATGGGCGAACTTCCGCTCCCACGCCACCGAAGTCTACACAATGCTTCCTCCTAACCGCGAAGTGTGTATCGGTCAGTGGCTAGACGCTCCTGGAACCATGCCACCAAGTAGTAACCATCAAGGTGGTGCTCATATCTTGATGGCAGACGGTGCGGTGGTCTTCATGACCGATTCGGTCGAAGCAGGTGATTCTACCGCCGGTGCGGTTCGTTTGGGGCAAGTGGGTCCACGTGCTCCGGGTAAAGGAAGCCCATACGGCCTCTGGGGTTCACTTGGAACGAAAGCAGGTAAAGAAGTGATTCAAGAGCAACTCAACCAGTAATTGGCTGACTCACTTCTGACAGTATTCAGAAAACCTCGCTCAGAAATGAGCGAGGTTTTTTTGTAGATCAGGGTGATTGCATCATCGTGTTGGTGCAACGTGAAGCATGAGATCGCATCTTGCAAACTTGATGTCTGGGAATATTGATCTCTGGGACATCGTGGTTTGTTCTCGTCTTTCGTTATCGCACTCGTATCCAGTGGTCGTGAAAGGTAAGTCCTTGCTCTTGCTCCATCGGAGGCATGTGGCAGCGGATGCAGTCCTCTTTGGGTGAGACGGGGCAAATTGTGTGGTTCGGCGAGGTATGGCAGTTACGACAGTTTTGTATGTGTCGTTCTTCGGGGACTTGGTGCAAGGACTCGTGAGGGCCGTGGCAGGATGTGCAGCGAAGTTCCCCATCTGATTCCAGGTAGCATCGACTACGCAGCATCCCAATTGGTTGAAATCGAGCGAGTAGATCTGGGTACTCGCGAAGTTCCTTTTCGCTGATATTTTTGGGCAACCTGTGGCAGTCACCGCATAGCTGGATTTCTGATTCTGCGTCCCAGTCACCTCGCCCTACCGAGTAGGGAGGTGGCACGGATTGTTCTCTGGCCAATCGAACGTGTTCACTACCTGGTCCGTGGCACTTCTCGCAGTTTACGCTTGGAATGAGGTTTGCGATCTGTTCGTCCTCGATTTTTGCAGAGGTGGTGTGGCAGTCGACGCATTTTTCCATCGACTCGCCTCGGCTAATACTTCCAAAGAGTTCAAGGCCGTCTGCAGGGAGTTTGTTTGCGTGCCCAGGAGTGATGTTGAGTCCATCTTGGGATTCGTACCAGCTCGCACGATGTTCCAAGGCTGCTGTTTCTCCATTCTCTTCGGTAATCAGTGTGAGCAAGGTAAACGCATTGTGTCCTGATCCCAAAGCGTAGGTTAATGGGAAAGCTTCCTCTCCGAAAACCGCAGGAAGGGTCGCCTTCAGATTCTGAACGACGCCGGTATCCTGAGAAGGATCAAATTCGGCTTGGTAATGATAGGTTCCAAAACGCTCACCGCCATCAAAGGTTTTGCCCGCGAACTTTGCAATGATTTCAGGCGACTGATTCAGGACGTGGAAGGTGTGTGCATGACCGTGCGCCGAGTGAAGATCAAAGTTTTCTTGATGGCATTCCTTGCAGACTGCTTTACCCACGAGGTGCGGTGCGGTCGCGGCGGGATTCGCCGTTTTGGCTAGGTTAGTCGATGTGTCTTTGTGTTGGGCGGCCGTGTCGTTTTCAGTAACTTTATTTTCGTCAGAGTGGGTTCTTTCGTCGCGATTTTCAGTAATCTTGTTTCCATCGCTGCTTCGCTTGTCGCCGTTTTCATCGTCGCTGCTCAGCCAGACGAATAACCCGACCGCCATCGCAACAATGCAGGCTAGCAGAATGTGCTTTCGAAATTTCAAAATCTGTCTCTCGTCGATTTCACGGTCATGTCGCTTTCTTCATGATAATCCATACCAAAGCAGCCATGAGAGGCCCATTCGGTTTCCTTCTAAATTCTAGACGGGGCTTCTCTCGTTATCGTACTCGGTTTCATCAGGCTCAATATATTACGTGAACTGATCTTCCGCCGAGGGAACGTGTTTGCGGTTTCTGGGCCGCAAGAGGGTGTTCTCGATAGAGGATCGCAGTTTGCAGTCCGTGCACTGGCCTTCTATCATTAATCAGGCCTTCTATTATTGAACTGGTTTTCTGGCATCGAACAGGTCCCTTATTAATGAATCGGTTTCCTGCCACGGAGTAGGGCTGAACGCTTGGATCTCCACTGAAATAAGTTTGAGTTTTATCTACTAAAGGAACGCGTTGTTGTTTCAGTTTGGTCTACACAACCGTGCGGGTCGTATTGGGTTCTCGCTGTGGTCGGTTGTTCTACTGGTGGCCGCGCCAAGTTCTTTCGCTCAGACGGCTCAGGATTCCTCCGGTCAGGCAGCATCAGGGCAGCCGGCATCAGGGCAGCCGGTATCAGGGCAGCCGGTATCAGGGCAGGCTGATCAGGGACTAAGCGGAAACTCTTTGCCACCCCTGGAGCAAGCACTTTCGTATCATGAGCAGGCGTTGATGGCGATGGACGCCAATCAAGAGGACCTAGCTTTTAGTCTTGTAAGAAAGGCTAAACGCCTCGCTCCGGATAACACTCAAGTTGTCTTTCTGATGTCTCTGCTTTTGGCGGATCGTCACCGCTATCCCGAAGCGATTCGAATGCTCGATCAGCTGTCGGGAAAGGACCCAACGATCAGGCTGCCTGCAATGGGGCAAACGGCGGAGTGGTTGATCAAATTCGGTGATTGGGTTGCTGGCGAGGAGAGATATCTAGCTTTGTTGCAGCAGGCCCCCGAGGCTGCTTTGGTACACCGCGGACTCGCCAGTCTTTACCTTCGGCAGGGGTACGATGCGAAGGCCGCAAAGCATCTTCGAAAGTTATGCGAGTTAGGTGACATTCAGGAGTCGGAGTTGCGAAGTCTTCTCATGCAATCAATGTCGTTCCCCGGTGATGCAACGCCGGATAACTTCGATCCGGTCGGCACACTTGGGCTGGCCAAAGCGCAAGCTGCTTACGCGGATTGGAAATCTGCAGCGGAGACACTGCAGTTGGATGATCCGGCGACGTTAGATGAGTTGGCCTTTGCCGCTCGCTGTGCGATAGAGATGCAAGACTGGGAGTCGTTACAGCGATGGATAAAAAGTATTTCGGAGAATCATCCTTCTTCTGCGATCGGGCATGCCGGATCGTTGTACGCGTTGGGTGTCTACTCTCAGCGTCAGGGTAATGCAAAGGCTGCGGCAGGGTACCTCATCAAGGCGATCCAACTCGACGCAACGGATGTGGCTGCGTATCGATTTTTGCAGCAGGTAGCGATTGCATTGGATGCATCACAAGTTGCGGAGCAAATTGGTCAGAGAATAGCGATGATTTCTCGCACGCGAGAGTTAGGTGCTGAGATGGCGAGTGGGCCTGATCGATCCTACGGAACGATGACCGAGTTGATCGAGTTGCTCGCTAAGTTGAATCGTCCCCTCGAGTCGCTTGCTTGGCGTGGCGTGAGGTTGGCTTATGGTCAGCAACATGGAACACTGCCCGCTTCGCAAGCTCGAGAGCAACTGCAACAGATTTTGAGTGAACGTGAATCGGAACTCCAACGAACTTCCACGGAAAAGTACATCATCGACTATCGAGACTTTGTGGTGTGTGGATTGTCGCAGTATTTACAGGAGTTAAGCAAGGAATGAAACGGGCACGGATGAAGTCGCTGCGGCATCGCTCCGGTCTGTTGTGGATCGTAAACCTCATTCTGATTTTTGGTTTGGTGCTGACTTTCGGCTGTTCTTCGGAACGCGAAGATTCAGTGCAGCAGGATTCAGCCTTGCGTGGGCCGCGCGCTCACGACCAGGCAGGCAACACGCTCGATGAAGGTGAAAAAACTTCGCGGGATCGTGTCGATACAAGTCGAGATCAACTGCTTGACCAAAGTGAAATGCCCCCACGTGATGATGCCGACTCGGCAGTTGTTCCCGTTGGCGATCTGGCTGATTCCTCGCGTTCCGAGTTGATTGAATATTCAGAGTCTCGAGCGGAACTCGGAGACCTAGAGTCCGCGAGTTCAGCTCTGCAGATCGCGTTATTGAGAGATCCAGCAGACGTCGAAATCCTGTTTCGGCTCGCTGGATTGCGTGCGTCGGTTGGTGAGTTCAGTGAGGCAATCGATTTACTCGATGGGATACCGATGAATCATCCTGAGGCGGGGCTCGCTGCGTTGGGTCAAAAAGCGGATTGGTGTCTGCAGTTGCAACGTTACGATCGAGCAGAAGAGCATTAC
>JAKMEW010000387.1 GCA_022425745.1 Rubripirellula sp. | reverse complement strand
TAACGGAGTCCTGAACTTCGCACACGGCGAGGAATCGAAACAGATCGAAGTAACTATTCTGGATGATATTCTGGGAAGTGAGCTCAGCGAGACTTTTACCGTCGTTCTAAGTAACGCTACCGGCGGAGCAGATCTGGTTTCTGGCACCGCAACTGTGACTATAGAGAACGTTAACGAGGCGCCGACTGCCTCACCTGTTGACGTACCCGCAAGAAGCGAAGAAGACGCCGTCTTCACTGTGACGCAAGCAGACTTAATCGCCAACGCAATCGATCGCGAAAGTGATGTGTTGAGCGTTGCGAATTTTGTTCGCATTTCCGGCGATAACCAAGGTGTAACGGTCAATGTCGACTCACTCACTGTTACTCCTTCTGCATATGGTTACCTTCAGGAAGGACAAACAGCGGTAATTGCTTATTCCTATGACATTACTGATGGCAGGAATACGATCAGTAATACGGTTACCATCACCATCAATGGATTCAATGACGCTCCAATTGCAGTTGATGATTTAAACGTGATCGCGTTCAAGGGGGCAACCTCCAACATCCGCGTTCTCGACAATGACAACGCTGGCGATGGCGAAACGCAAGCCTTGACGATTACCGAAGCTACTTCACCGAACGGTGTTGTGCAGATCAAATTAGATGGCACGATCGATTTCACTCCCGCCGACGGATTTTTAGGTTCAACCACAATCGCGTACACAGTCGCTGACTCTCAAGGTAAAACTGCGAGTGCCACGGTGTTCGTCGAAGTTAAAGACTTCCTGCCTTCATCACTCTCGGGATACGTGTTTATTGATGAGGTTGAGAACTCAGCAACAGAGATTGCCGCGGGTGCTACCCCAATCCGAAATGGCGAGAAAGATGCAGATGAGCAAGGTCTGTTGGGTGCCTACGTAACTCTTTATTCAGCGGCTACGGACAACGTGACCGGTGAAATCATTGAAGATACAACCCTCACTGACGCCGACGGGCAGTATTCATTTGGGAATCTTGCGCCCGGTGTGTACACGATTACTTATCAAGCAACAGATGCAGTTCTCTTTACTGGACAAGCATCGATAGTGCATGAGATCCCAGCCAGCGGTGGTGTTGATTCTACGGGTCTTGATTTTGCTTTGCTTTCTCTAACGGGACAGGTCGATATACTTGCTTCGTCTTATTACTACCGTGATGGCGGTGTTGTGAGTCTTGATGCCAGCGGCGTTCAAGAGTTTGTGACTTCGCTCGACGGCTTCGCTGAAGACGTTAAATTTGTTGAATTCGCATTGAGCAACACGCGGGATAGCGCATTGTTGACGATTGTTGAAGATGATGGCGACGTAATGACGGCACAACTTAATAGTCGCCAGTTCCGGTTATTTGGAGATGCGGCGTTCTTCTTCACTGCTCAAGAAGATTTGAGCTATCTGACTGCGGGTGAATTAGCTGGTTTAGCTGGGGATTACCCGAGTTATCGTGATGCAGTGGATCAAGTGCTTGCTGATATGTAGGATCATTCCACCGAATGGCCCTTCATGATCTGGCTAGCACGCGGCAGGCGGATGGATTTGCGTCTCAGCTATTTTTGAGTCACACTGCACCGAAGTGTTGCAGTGTTTCTCAACTGAGTTGCTCTTCGAAAAATCATGCATCAAATTTTGCTCCGGAAACCTTGGTCACTACATGTTGATCAAGGTGAAGATTCGATTGTCGTTGATGTGCCCGACAAACGAGAACATTCAATGCGATACCGCACGGCCGTCTACAGTCGCAGGTTCAACGCGACTCCTGCTGTGATGTGTGCGTCTGTCGATTTGGTGATTTCAGATTGGCTTGGAGACTTGGTAAGCGTTGAGGTGAACGCAGTGCCGCTGGCGTTTACCTCCAGAACAAAGCACGGTGTGATTGCGGATCTAGATGATGTTTTGATGAAGCACAATCACATCAAGATTGCTTTGGTAAATTCTGACGGAGATTGGCCGCGTTTAACCGGTAGTGTTTCATTGCAAGTTGGTGAGCCATCGCAGCGAAATGCGTAGTATCTTTCATGACCAAATCAGAGCTTTCGAATGACGGATCAGCTTGAATCAGAAACTTTAGTCGCAGTGGTCACTGGGGCATCGGCAGGTCTCGGTTTAGCAATTGTTTCTCGTTTTGCTCGATCTGGCTATTATGTCGTGATGGTTGGCCGAGGGCGGTCGAGGTTAGAAACGGCACGCGAGTCCCTAGAGGATAAGATTCAGTCTTCCGTGTTGATTCATGCTTGCGATGTCACCACATCGAGTGACGTTGAAGAATTGTTTAGGGAGGTTGAAGCTCGTTATGGACGCTTGGATGTGCTAGTGAATTGTGTGGGGGAAAGCGACCGAGGGCTGTTGCAAAATCTTAATCCGGAACGGATGAGGCAATTATTTGAGGTCAACGTATTCTCCGCCCTCCACTGCACCCAAGCAGCACTGCCATTGCTGGAGCAGACTGGTGGCGTCGTGTTGAATGTCGGCTCGCTCGCATCAAAGGTCGGCGCAAGATTTATTGGCGGTTACGCAGTTGCGAAGCATGCTTTGGCCGGCCTGACTCAGCAATTTCGACTCGAGTTGCTCTCTCGCGGTGTTCATGTCTGTCTGCTCTCTCCCGGACCAATTAAGAGGGAGGACGCAGGCAGTCGATACAGTTCACATTTGACCTCTGAGCTTCCAGAGCAGGCAAGGCGTCCGGGAGGCGGAACTAGAGTAAAAGGTTTAAGCCCTGATCAGATTGCCTCGGTCGCGCTGACTATGGTTCAAAAACGCCAGCCGGATCGTGTGCTCCCAAGCTACCTTCGATTGCTGATCTCCATCGGCCATTTTTGGCCGCGGCTCGGTGATTGGCTGCTCTTGAAATTTACCAGTGAAGCTGCATCAAAGTGATTTTGGCCGATGATCGAGTGGTTTAAAGTGCCCGGGTTGCCGGTGGGGACTTCGATCAGGATACTACGTGGTCTGGTTTTTCTCTACTCTAACAAAAACGATGCCCGAAATGAGTGCTTTCCCTGACGTGCCAGTGATTCAATACGAGGGACCTCAGAGTGATAACCCTCTGGCGTTCCGATGGTACAACCCCGACGAAATTGTTGAGGGTAAGACAATGAAGGATCACTTGCGATTCTCCATTGTGTATTGGCACACTTTCCGTGGAACAGGGGCTGACCCATTTGGTCCTGGGACTGCAGATCGTCCCTGGGATGACGGAAGTGAGTCGGTTGAGAATGCTCAGAATCGAGCGAGAGTGGCCTTCGAACTCTTTGAAAAGCTTCAAGCTCCCTACTATGCGTTTCATGATCGAGATGTCGCGCCCGAAGGGGCAACGCTTGCTGGATCACATCAGAATTTTGACGCCGTCGCTGATGTTCTTGTAGAAGAGCAACAACGTACCGGCGTGAAGCTGTTGTGGGGCACTGCGAATATGTTTAGCAACCCACGATTCATGCATGGTGCGGCGACAAGTTGTAATGCAGATGTTTTCGCTTACGCGGCAGCACAGGTCAAAAAAGCAATGGAAGTGACCCAAAGGTTGGGTGGTGAAAATTACGTTTTCTGGGGTGGTCGTGAAGGTTACCAAAACCTTTACAACACAGACATGAAACGTGAGTTAGATCATCTGGCGGCTTTCTTTCATATGGCGGTCGACTACGCCAAAGAGATTGGATTCACGGGCCAATTCTTAATCGAGCCAAAGCCGAAAGAGCCTACGAAGCATCAATACGATAGTGACGCAGCGGCTTGTTTGAATTTCTTGCGGGCATACGATTTGATGGATCATTTCAAGCTCAACTTGGAAACGAATCACGCAACACTAGCCGGCCACACCATGATGCACGAAATTGATTATTCGGGTGCTCAAGGCGCATTGGGTAGTATTGATGCCAACACAGGGGACATGTTGTTAGGTTGGGATACTGACCAGTTCGCGACGGATTATTATTTGACCACCCAAACGATGTACTACATTCTCAAGCACGGTGGTCTGGGAAGTGGCGGTGTCAACTTTGATGCCAAGGTTCGTCGTGAATCGTTTGAGCCAATCGACCTGTTTCATTCACATATCGGTAGCATGGATGCCTTCGCCAAGGGGTTGAAGGTTGCCGCTGCCATTCGTGCTGATCAAGGAATCGGTGGGGTCATCAAGCAGCGATATCAGAGTTGGGATTCGGGAATCGGTGCTGAGATTGAATCTGGATCGATTGGTTTTGCTCAACTAGAAGCTTATATGCTCGAGAAAGGCGAAGTTGAAGCCAATTCGAGCGGAAGGCAAGAACTATTAGAAAATTTAGTAAACCGATACTTAGATCGTGTTTAAGCAACACCGTTAATGAAGATAACGACTACCCGGAGTCTCTTGCGAGGCTCCGGTTTTTTTGTGGAGTACATAAGGTCTGATCTTCACCGCTCGATCACTAGTATTCATCGGTGTGCGTTGGGAATCAAGACGAACCCAATGGGGATATTCAGTCGTCAATTGGAACGACCCCAGTTTTTGCATAAATTGGTAGATGTCGGTAGTAGATTTCGAGATTCAGTAGATTCATTGTCGTCACATAGACCCGACCAGCGTGAGCAGCCCAGCGATCCGGTAAAGGTTTCAGCGGGTCCCAGCTCCCCTTAAATGGTCCATCTTTGATTTGGTTGTTCAGCAAAAGCGGTGTTAGCTGTTCGTTCCAGCGTTTCCAGTGATCACCCCCCATGTGAAACATCACTTGGGTTGCGTAGTACCAATAGTAAGTATCTCGTTTTGGCGATTCATTATTCCCTAGTGTCGGGGGAAACTTCAGAAGGTAATCAGCAATCGAGCGGAGTTCAGGTGTGTCGCGTGTCCATCCGGCGTACATTCTCATGAGTCCAGCTACTGCTGTCATTGTTGGGGTTTCGATTCGCCCGTGCCGTTGAGTGGGTGTGTCAGGTGCAAATGGGTTGTAGCGATAGCGGTCACCTGACTCATTGCTTTGCGCTAAAGAAAGCCAAAATGAGATGCCTTGGTAGGTCCTCGGGAGTGTTTCTAGGCCAGCTAACTCGCCACTTTTTAACGCCATCATCATCCACCCTGTAACGCTTGTATCGGAACTGATCTGAGCGTTATATCGCCATCCCCCACGTTGCCGATGTTGGGTCCGAGCGATGAAGTCGAGTGCTCGCTGCGCACCTTCTTTCAGGTTCTCGTCTCCGGTCATCCCGTAGGCCTCACAGAGAGCTAGCGAGGCGATTCCATGGCTGTAGAAAGCGACATTCTGATTGCTGATCGCATTTTCGGGGAGAAAAAGGTTTCCGTCTGATTCTTGGTGAGTTAACAGGAATTGGATTCCGCGTTGGACCGTTTTTGCATGCTGATTTTGTTCGTGAGTGTATCCTGCACCTTGATAGGCAAGGAGAGCTAAACCCGTTGCCGCCGTATCACTTTGGAGAATGACTTCCGATCCATGATTTTGCAATGACCAGCTGCCGTCGTCATTTTGAACTGTCGATAAGTACTGCAAGCCTAACTCAATCGAGTCTTCAGTGTCCTGCGTCGGCGCAGGGTTTTCATTGGTGACGGTCTTCGCGTTACTTTGGTTGATTCTCATCACCCGCTGTGTGAATGAAGGCGCTGGAGTGATTTTAATCGTGGGATTAGAGGCGAGCGTTTTGGGTGAACTCAGTTTTGAGTATGGGCGTTCTGGACGTAAGTTATCTAACGCGGGTACGCGATCCGTCATCGCGATTTGCGGGGAAAGGTCTGTTACGGCTGCCGGCTGAGAAGAGATCCTTTCTCTTGATATACCAATCGAGTTATTGGTGTCAGCATTTGGTGGATCGTTGATTGCGAACAAAGGAGGCAGTGATGGCAATCGTTGGGCGAGATCTCCCACCGGGGCAGGAAGGTTATTGCGTGGGGAAAGATCGTTCCCTCGCGGATAGTTAGGGCTTGATGGATTGTCAACTTTAGGCAGGTTCGTAATCGTGTTTCCGACAGAACTGTTGCTCATTGATAGTTTTGCTCGAATACTGCGAGTGAGCTCATCAGCAGGAGGTAGCGAGTCATTACTCTCTATCTTGATGTTCTGACCGTTCAAGGAGTTCCGATCCGGTATGCCTAAGTCTGAGATTTCCTTTACTTGACGATATTGGTTAACCATTTGACGTTGAGTTCGGCTCTCTGGAGTTTGATCCCTTAGCAGTAAAGCAGGTGCGTTATCATCGACAGTTGGAGTCGGTTTAACGCTTATGGGGGCAGGCGATTTCGCCGACGAGGGTGGATTAGCAAGCGACTCGGGTGTGCCAATATCAAGTCGGCTAGTATTGAGATTTGCGATGGAAGGCTCGGTTTGCATCGTTCTCAATTGAACCGAGGTTTTTATGCGTTCCGAACTTTCGTGTTGCGGTTCACCGAGGCTGGGTCTCGTAATTCTTGATGTGATAGGTGCAACACGACGAGGTGATTCCGCGATTTCGCGTTCCATGCTTCCCACGAGGCTCTCGTCCGCAG
This sequence comes from Rubripirellula sp., assembly GCA_022425745.1. Lineage (GTDB taxonomy): Bacteria > Planctomycetota > Planctomycetia > Pirellulales > Pirellulaceae > Rubripirellula. Next base: position 1,461 of record JAKMEW010000387.1, on the reverse strand, counting down.
GTGACACGAGAGGGGTTGCTGGTTCGTCGTTCGTTAGTTGGTAGTCGGCAACTGTGGACAGATGACCGCTCGAATTTCTCGTTTTGTCTTGAGGGGTGGGTAATCTTCTTTCTTGCGTCTGCAGGGGTGTTGAAAGTTTAGCTACGGCTGTTTCTTCGGAGATCTTGGTTGTTGGGTTGGGTAATTGGTTTTGATAAGAGGAGCGATTTGACTCAGTCACAACTTCAACTTCAAACGACTTATCCTGGACGGATGCGGGGATGGGAGCCGACCAGTCCGCGCTGTTACGACTTGGTGTAAAAATCGTCTCTGAGACGGTTCGCCGGTTGAATGGCGAACGTCCTTTAGAGGCTTCATCTGCACGGGGAAAATACTGATGGAAGATTACGACATTAATCGCAAGCACCAATAAAAGTAAATGCAGTAGTAAGCTGAATAGCAGGCCGATTTGAATCGATTGCTGAGTACTGCGATTAATGATCGAGCGTGAAAAGATGGTTAATAATGAGGCAGAAATCGGCACCGAAAGTACGTAGGTCCACGTGTTGTAGAGCAAACGCTGATCTTCGAAGCTAAGCCTTTGTATCGCAATCCAAATGATGAGAACTGCCAGAATCCCAACACATAGATCAAGCGGCCAGAATCGATCTGACAAGCCTGTTGTGTGACGGTAAGGGATTTTTTTTTGCAGGTTCACGACTTATGTCTGCCACACGGTTTTACGGACATTTCAAATAGTGACGTTATCGGACTAGTGGATCAATTAGGGTCCATCCTTCGTTGTCACGCTGTAGTCACTTATTCCAGTTTGGTTACAGATATCCATCACATTAACAATAGGTTGAAATGTTGTTGCTCGATCAGCGCGGATAACGACACTTTGATTGGTGGGGTTATTGGTTGCTGCAACGTTCAAGAGACGCTTCAATTCTTCCAGCTCAGTTGGTTGTCCGGATAGGAACACCACGCCATCTTGGCTCACGTCGACAACAATTTCGCGAGGTTTTCCCGTCATGGGAACGGCACTCGTTGCAGAGGGTAAAATGATATCCAGTCGCTTTTCTTCGTTTTCGAATTCGCTGGTGACGAGGAAAAAAATTAAGAGTAGGAAAACCACATCGATAAGTGGTGTTAGGCTGAGCGTGCTGGCGCTCGTTTGGTGTTTTAGTTTAGCCACGGCCGTGCATCCCCTGAGTTGAGTTGCTTGCCCCTTGAGCAGTTGCAGGATTAGCAGGGAGGGTAGGAGACGCCACTTCCGCAGAGTGCATCGTTACGAGGCGACCCTTGCTGTCCAACTGGCCGCGGCCTATGAATCTCGTTAAACCAGGAGATAGTTGGAATGTAAAATCCTCCACAGCGTGAAAGATTTTGAGGAGTCGATTTTCGAGATAAAGTGCAAGGATGGCAGCTGGAATCGCGACGGCCAAACCCGCCAACGTCGTTGTCAGTGCTGTGTAGATT
>JAKMEW010000365.1 GCA_022425745.1 Rubripirellula sp. | reverse complement strand
AACACACGCTTCACGGAATCAATTGACGTGCCGCTCAAGCACTCATGCTTCAGTGTCGCGTTGATTCGTATCTACCCAACCTTTTCTGTTTACAATTTCAGTCCATCTAGTTGCCAATGGTGCTCCACGCAGAAAACCTGCACCATCGCCAGATCTAGCTAGAACACAACGCTCACCATTCACCGCCTCGAAGCCTTCATTTAGAAGCTCTTTGGAATCCAATGAAAAAAGCGACGCACCTAGACGAGATGCTCTCCAAATGGTCATTCGACCCGCAAACTTTGGGGGTGCGTCTGGTCAAGGGAAAAGACGGCAGAGACGTCTTGCAGATGCGTGTGGATATGGGAATCCTGCAATTGGAGACCACCGGTAGGCCAGACGGCGAGTCATACGAGGGGCATGAGTCGGTACTCGAGTTTTTGCAGGAGACTCTGTTACTGGACCCGGACCACGTTCTTTCCGAACAACAGTGCATGGATATCGATCGGGAATTCATGCAATTTTACCACCGCAGGATCAGTTGGCTTCGACTGCAGTTTTACAATCGCGCTGTAATGGATGCCGATCACACGCTGCGTCTGATGGATGTTACCGAGAGTTTGAGTGGTGATGAGGAGTGGATTGGCTCCCATGAACAATATCGGCCCTTCGTCTTATTTCATCGAACCCAGGCCGATGCGCTCGGTCAACTTGAAGAGTCATCGGCAGAAGAAGCGATTCAGGCGATCAACCGCGGCCTGGAAACCATGAGAGCTTTTTTTGAAAAGCACGAGGCGGAGGACCATTTCGAAAGCGACGAATTGGTCGTTCGACTCGTTGACCTGCGTGAATCCCTCCGAAATGAATACTCCGTTGGACAGACGCTCAATGAACAGCTGGCGGACGCCGTTGAGCGAGAACAGTATGAACTGGCAGCTCGATTGCGAGATGAACTCTCGCGACGTGACATCAAATAGCCCGCCTCATGATCACTGAAAGATCGAACTCAATAACCAAACCTCCGTTGCCGATTGCGTTAGCCTCCAAGGCTCCGCTCGGCTCATCCGCTTGGCTCCTTTATCTGAGGTGGTCAGCTGTCATCGGCCAATTGATGACCGTCATTGCTGCAGGACTAATCACGGAGGTTCAACTTGCTTACCTGCCACTCCTGGCTTGCGTGGCGGTAACCGGAGTCACCAACCTTGGCTACGGGACGTGGTTAAGATTTCGGATTGAGAATAGATCAAAGTCACCGTCCCTTCAGACCGAAAGATCCCCTCTCGAGGCAGAGATCGGCTGGCCCGACCAGATCGCATCGCGGGATACCTCGGTAAACCTGCAGCATGCGGTGGCACTTGGCCTGATGCTGCTCGACTTGGTGACACTGACGGTGATGCTTTACTTCAGCGGTGGTGCAGGTAACCCTTTTAGCTTCTTCTACTTCGTGAACCTTGCTGTTGGCGGAGTAATGATTCGACCTAAGGCGGCTTGGATCCTGACGGTCGTGGCAATCGGTGGATACACGCTTCTGCTATTTCGCTCGATGCCGGTAGAAGCACTAGGTGCGACGCCATCGGAACGCCTCGATCTTCGGGTCTCCGGTTTGATGCTGGCATTCACAACTTGCTCCAGCGTCGTGACCTACTTTGTGACACGCACAGCATCCCAATTAAAAAACAGGGAGATCGAGCTAAGAAAAACTCAGGCGGCAAGGGCCGCCAGTCAACGACTCCAGGGCCTGACAAGCCTCGCAGCAGGTGCAGCGCATGAACTCGCCACTCCCTTATCGACCATCGACGTCATTGTCCGAGAACTCTCTCGCCATCTCGAAGATATCGACAAACCGGACTCAGTCACCACCGACCTGCAGTTGATTGATGCACAACTTGAAATGTGCAAGCAGATCCTGCAGCGTCTGCGGGCCTCGGCTGGGGATTCAATGGCGCAGCGTTGGGATCACACGTCCGTTGGGGACCTGATCGACACGACTCTTGAGGGGATTCGTGATCCACACCGGGTAGACGTAGCCGACGGAAGTGACGCCGTTGAGCGGCAGCCTCTCTGGATCCCTCAGGAAGCCGTTGCTCAGGCCATTCGCAATCTGATTCACAATGGTCTCGACGCTAGCACCGACTCGGGAAGGATCCACGTTGAAGCAAGAATATCTGAGTCGCACGCGAAGATTTTCGTGATCGACCAAGGCGAAGGGATGAGCGAAGATGTGCTGGGCCGCGCCTCAGATCCATTTTTCACCACCAAAGCACCGGGAAGTGGCATTGGGCTTGGGCTTTTCTTGGCGAAAAATGTGATTTCCCAATTAGGTGGTGAACTATGGTTCGAATCAACCCCGGGGGCCGGAACTGCAGCAATTGTATCGATCCCGCTACCACAACCGTCTGAAACGCACATCGGCCGCAAGCCGCCACATGATAGCCTTGAAACAATCTGACACGGCATCAATTGGGAGAAGCAAACGCCCCCTGCTCAAAGACAACCATTGACGAGCCGCCGAGAAACACACAAGGCGAATAAAATACCTGAGGTAAATAAAATACCCAAGGCAATCCGCAATTCGAAGGATCCTCCGCAGTAACACTGAGGGTAGGATATGTCAGTCAAAACGCTCCACCAATTATATACCGCAAAACTCATGATCGAGCCCAACGGAAAGTCCACGGTGGTCCACAACACGGCCACCGTGGGAGCATCGAGTATCCTGCTTGTCGACGACACCTTTGTGCTGCGTGAACGGCTATCGATGGCAATGCAACAAAGAGGCTTTCGTGTCGAAACAGCCGGCAACTATGACGAAGCGATTGAAGTCTTTCGCACACGCCCCACGGAATTGGCGGTATTGGACCTCAGAATGCCGGGCAAAAGTGGCCTAGAGTTGCTTCGCGGTTTATTGGTGATCAATCCCGACACGCGAGTCATCATTCTCTCGGGATTCGGTAGCATTCCAGCATCCATCGATGCCGTTCGCGCCGGAGCAGTGAATTTTCTTAGTAAGCCAGCTGATGCTGATGACATTCTCTCAGCCTTCGTTCGTGGCGATTCACCGTCGGTTCCCGAAGGCGCGATTGCGTTCCCCGCACCGTCCCTTGCGCGCAACGAGTGGGAACACATCCATCGCGTCTTAAATGACTGCGGTGGAAATATCTCCGAAGCAGCTAGGCGTCTTGGAATCCACCGCAGAAGCCTTCAGAGAAAGCTTCGCAAACGCGCTCCGGAAGACCCGGCGATTCCGAATGAAGAATTGGAAAATGACGACAACTAAACGCACCAGGTCGTCTCTCACAACCCCTTGTTCGACCATCACTGTGACGCCCATGTGGCGATGGCTGCAGCAATGATGATCATACCGCCGAGAGACTGATGAGAGCGTCACCGATGCGGCTGAAGTAAGCCTCGTCGAGAAACTGCGGACTGCGACATCAATCGCCTTCGGTGACAGAAAAGTAGTTTCGACATGCAAAGTCGAGATATTGATTTTCTAACTCGATCGGAAGATCATTGTATTGGCAATAATGCTTAACCTGCAGCAACAAGTCACGCGGATGGCACATCCGCATCGCGCGATCGGTAGGCCGATAGTGAGCGTCGATTAAATGATCAATCGCTGACTCACGAAAGGGAACACCGACGACTCCGCACATCACTTCAAACAGCTTTCTGAAGTCTGTTTCTGGTGGATTTTCCGCCTCAATCTTATAAGGAATTCGGCGTAGAAAGGCGTCATCCACCAGATCTTTAGGCTCAAGATTGGTGCTAAAAACGATCATTTGATCAAAGGGAACCTGAAGTTTTTTCCCACTCGCCAAATTCAAGAAGTCGTACCGTTTCTCAAGTGGAACAATCCAACGATTCAAGAGTTCATCGACCCGCATTTTCTGGCGACCAAAATCGTCAATAACGAGTGTTCCGCAATTACTTTTTAATTGCAAAGGGGCTTCGCTAACGTGGCTGGCAGCGTTGTGCTGAACCTCCAGCATCTCCATTGTCAATTCGCCGCCCGCAACGATGGTGGGTCTGTGAATTCGCACCCAACGTTTATCAAAACCACTCGCATCCAAAAGC
>JAKMEW010000334.1 GCA_022425745.1 Rubripirellula sp. | reverse complement strand
ACTTGTACGTGATTCGCATTACTGGAAGAAACCGAATGCCGCCAATCTTTAAATCGATTGCTGACTACGGAGACGCTGGAATCCTCATGAACCCAAACGCCAAAATTTGGTGGTCCACCACGCCTGGGTCCGTTACCTGAAAACTGATTATCAAGAATTTTCGCGCGTCCCTGCACTAATACACCAGCAACACCGCCTCCCAATATCTGGTTCGCAACAATCAAAGCCTGAGATCCGCCCTTGATGGCGATCATCGGAGGCATCCCGCCTGTTCGCATCAGATAGTTATCAAATATTTTTGCACTGGAACCCGCATCGACCCCAATCGCGACCTTTGCATTTTCGTTACAGCGATTTCGGTAGAGCGTGGCTGTTGCACCACCGCGAATCCCAATCCCCGCCGCTAAATTCTTCTCGCACGAATTGTCGGAAATCACCGCATCGGCGGCTTCCTCGACTCCGATCCCAGCGAGGTCATTTTCAAAGCAATGATTGCCTTGAATCACTGCGCTAGCCTCAAGACGCACACCGATACCCGCCTGCCGGTTGCGGTAGCACTGATTGTCTCGCGCGGTGACCTCAGCGTGATCCTCGATCCCAATTCCAGCCGCTTCGTTTTCATAACACTCATTCCCAATCAAGGTGGCGGTTGAACCATCCTGAGAACCAATCCCGGCGGTTTGATTGTGATGACACTTGTTATCACGAATAACCGGTGATGCCTGCAGCCGAGAGCCGATGCCAGACATTCCATTCTCATAGCATTCATTGCCAATAATTTCGGGAGTAGCTCCCTCCCGACAACCAATACCGGCTTCAAGATTACGATAACAGCGGTTCGATCGAATGACGGCCGAAGCATGATCACTGACACCGATACCAGCCATTCCGTTATCAAAACAGTCGTTATCTTCAATGATTGGAATCGTATCACTACCGGTACGTACACCGATACCTGCTCGGCGATTCTCATAACAACGGTTCCCGCGGACCAAAGGCTTTGAGCCTTCACTGATTCCGATCCCCGCTCGGATGTTGCGGTAGCACTGATTATTGACAACCGTTGGCTCCGCGCCACTCGCGTGCCCAATTCCCGCATAGAAATTTTCGTAGCAAATGTTTGAATCAATCACCGGTGATGATTTCATCATCGCGCCAATCCCACCACCCATGTTTCGAAAGGTGACGTTATTGGCGATTCGGGGCGTGACAATCACACCCTCAGATCCCATCACAACAATACCGGTGTACCCGATGTGATGAACGATGTTGTTCAAGACACTACAATGCTGGATCCCAACGACAGTGATACCAGCCACGCCTGGCTTGCCAATTCTATCGTAGGTTTGTTCTTGACCACGGGTCTCATGATGGTGTTGCCAACTTTGCTCGTCATACAGACCAACACCGGTTACCGTAAAACCGTCTAGCGTTGCCCCCTCGGCCATCAGCACACCGGGCTGATCAGACATACCCTCGGACTCCTCGGAGGCAAACCGACTCCCATCGATAATGGTCTTCTCGGCTCGCAACAAACCCACCTCGCCTCGATCTTGGCCACCGACACTCCGAACAATAACGCCCGCCTTCATGCGAATCCGCTCGTGATAGGTCCCCGGAGAGACCAAGACGACATCCCCGTGGTTTGCGAATTCAATTGCCTTCTGGATGGTTTGATGATCCTTCGGCACGTGCAAAGTGGATGCATCCGCACACACAGGAATGACCGGAAAACAATGCGACAAAAAAACGAACATGCAAAGTTGATAAGGCTTGCAGAATCGCTTAACCGTCATTGTGAAATCCCATCGATGCATCAAAAGACTGAAATGAAGAATGATTAGGGTGTGAGAGAAGAATTCATCGCCACTAAACCCTAGATCACGATGATACCATTAGGAGAGGCAACCAGCTCAATTGAGTCCCCTAAAGAACCAACGACCTTGAATTCAGCACAATTTTCATTGCGCATGCTTTAGGCGATCAGTTCTTCCAGGGGTCCACGGAAAGAAGCACCGTTTTGCTTCAGAACAAGATCCTCGTTTCCATAATGTTCAACCGGATTTCCGTAGGCATTCAACAAAGTCGTCCACCAGTTCCCGATCGTCCTGCAACCTTTCTCGCCATACTTTGAATAACGCACATAACGACCTGGCAAATTCAATCGTCCACCACACCCACCGAGCACCAAGTACGGCCACTCCAAGCAATCCGCGTGATGCTTATTGGCTGCATCACTGAAGTAGATAATCATTGTGTTGTCCAGCATATTACCATCACCCTCAGGTACGGCTCTAAGCTTTGCAGCCATACCAGCCAGTAATCCGGCATGATGTGTCCGAATCAAGTCACGACATTCCTCCTGCGTCCGACTACTTTCGTCGTGACCGATCCCATGGTTCGGCTTCACCAATCCTAGCCCTTTATAAATGGTCGAAAGATTATCCAACCGCAATGTCACGCAGTTTGTTAGCCCAGCAATCAATGCAGCCGTTGCGATATCAAAATGAGCTTCCTGACGCACTTCTTCCACTTCGGACGTAAACTTGTCTGTAAAGTTCGGAGCATGCTTCAAGATGCCATCTTTCATGCCTGTTAACCGACTGTGCCTTACTTGTAGTTCTTCAAACGCATTGAGATAAGCGTCAAGCTTTGGCTTTTCGGGCGCAGGAATGTTCTTCTCTAGTTTCTTAATATCCTCCACCATGAAATCGAACAGATTTGATTTAACTTGGAAACGCCTCGCTCCGCTACCATCAGCAGAAACGGCAGACCCAAACAATTGTTCAAACGCTCGATCTGGACTCCCCTGAAATGGCAGCTCCTTATTTGCGGCGACCGCGGTAATTCCGGGGTACATCGTCCCACCATAGGTCTTGGACAATGCCGGACCGCGAACGGCGAGTCCAATGTGATTAAACGGAGCAGGGTGAAGCTTAGCGAGTTCAGAATCGGCAGTTGCCCGAAGAATCGCACCGCGATTATGTTCGCCACCGGTCATGTAGACACCCATCGCGCCAAACCAGCTACTGTGGCCGCCACGACACATTTTTCCGGACAAACCTTGCACCATTGAAAGCTGATCCTTAAAAGGTTCCAGCGCAGAGAGAGAAGCTGGCAACTCAACACCCTCAAGTGATTCATTGCACGCCCCATTTCCGTCAAACTTTGCAGGTGTAATGCCATCGGGAACGATGCCACTTGATTTCACAACAAAAATAAATCGCGTGGGGAATTGCCTGTCATTACCGTCCGCCTGAGCCTTCAATTGACGGAGGAACGGGGTAAATAACCCAGAACCAGCACCTAGCGTCACGCCCTGTAACAGATGGCGTCGGGTGATTGTCATTTATCTTCTCCGTTATAGATTCGCTTATCGCCGGTACAGAAATGAGTCAGACGTTAACAAAGAGGTGAGTAAAGCGTTAAAACTTCCGCCGCTCTCAAGATACACTCGATCGGCTTGTATCAGAGTCTGCGAATCAGAAAGCAGTTCATTACGACCCATAAAATACCGAAAGGCATGTCGAATGAAGGATTGACGCACTCGGGCTGATCTCGCGAGGCGGTTAATCAAGTCCAACGCGTCATGCACTTCACCATCCAACTGTGGATCACCCGTGCCACTGAGATAGCCAACCGCATCGATCGGTTTTTCTGGAAACTCTCCTTTGACCTTGGGAAGCTTATCCAAAACTTCGGCGGTTCGAGAACGCCCAAAGTCGTCATAGATCTCGAAGGGATAACCGAGAGGATTCATTTTTTTATGACAACGCCAACATTCTTGCCTTTCAGTCCCAGCGAGCCTCTCTCGCAATGTGCGATTGTGATCCTCAGGAATCGTCGCATCAACCGTAATCGGCACGTCAGGCACCAGACCAGATAGCAAGCGTTCTTGGATCCATTTCCCTCTTCGAATTGGGTCGGTACTGTCATTGAGAGAATGAGCAATCAACCACGCCGGATGCGTGAGTAGTCCTGCTCGATTAGGACGCCTGTACGGTTGGGGCAGCAAAAAATCCTGCTCATCATCTCTCAAATCGTAAACCATTGGATACTTGCGATAGAGTGGTTGCATTCCATGCAGCAACTTGTATTCGTCGGTGGTGTTTTTCCACTGCCGAACCTCTTTCACGATCTGTTTAATCGCACGGATACTACCATTGAATCCACGGTTGAAATTGTGCAGATAGTATTTGTCGTTAAGCTGCCCCCAATGATCAAGATCTAACCTTCGAAGCAACTCTTGCTGTTTTTCCTCAGGAAACTGATCCGCATCCAAATCCGCCTGATTTTGCAGATAAAAGTCGTAGACCGTGTTCCTAAAGGTCTGCCGGTTTAAAAGGTAGTATTCATCCGAGGTTAGCAAACGCGTTAAAACATCCGTATCGTCTTCGAGGATGTTGAGCACAAAGAAGTCTGCGTCCCGCTCGTACATATCAGGGTAGTTCTCGCCATAGTAGGAAAAACCACCCGAACGTTTTTCGTCTTTGAAAACTTTGTGAGCATGGCCGTACCCAAAGAACTCTTGAAAGAATCTTAAGATTCGCGGCTTTGTGATCTCTTTGTCTCCAAGAAGCCTTTGAAGCTGTGACTGAACCTCTCCTAACTGCTCGAGCCTTCCATTTTTTACCGCCTCCATCAAAATTGGATCGGGGCGCTGATCGGTGAGTGCAAATGCGATTGAAAAAGCGGTCTCGGTGGCCGACAAACGACGTCTTCCGAATTCATCTTTTGGCCCAAGCCCAATCTCAATCCGATAAATCGACTCAGGATGCAGCATTATCGCCATCAAAGCGATCCGTAGCGCTTCGACCCGAGAGTCCCTCAGCGCTTTCGGCGAACTACCGATTTCGGAACTCAGCGACCTTTCGTAAAGTCGCAAGTAGCGTTCCGTTTCCTCTGCAGTTGGATCGCGGTACACAACCCGCTGGAAGTGCTCATCCAAAAGAGCACGCAAAGCAGAATTCGCTTGGTCAGCACCGAATTCAAGGAACCGTTTGTATTCACCTCTCTTATCAATCAACTGATCGGCGCAGTTGCCAGCGTTCATCAAAAGAACGTCCACCACCGCAGAATCAGCCAACAAAAGATCGGCGTAGTCTTTGATCCCCGCCTTATCATCCACAACAAAAGGCTGGCGAAAGGGCTTGGAGTCGACACCGTATGACTGCTTCACGTTCTCAAACACGTTGGGACTGGTCCGCCAGAGCCGCGATGGAGAAAAAGCACGCTCCGTAACCTCACCGCTGAAGAGCCTTTCATGGCTGACCAAATTACCAAACTCTGGACTCGTCAGCTTCTCAAAAAAATCGGTGGAGTGACCAGACTGTTGCAATGCGTCCTTGATTGCGAAAACAAAAGACTCCTTCGAATCCTCTGACGGTAGGTCATGACCCTCTGGTGGCATCTCACCGAGAACAACCTGCTCGAGAGCAGCCTGCCATATGACCGCGTTACTAAGCTCAAGAGACTGCGATGTCAGCCTCTCAAAATCAACACCACCTTCCGCCTCTGAACCCCTATGGCAATCAACACAATGTTGGTTCAAAAAAAGCGAAACCGACTCGGGTACAGTCTTACCGTTTACGGGGTTGCCGGCCATCACAAGAAACAAGACAACGAGGTTACACCAAGCCAGCGTCTCTTTTGTAGTCTTTATGAGTAACACGTTCATTCCCCAATTGAATCAAACTCGAATCATCTCGCGCCGCCGGCAGCCGCCACAAGATTTCCTATTGTAGTTGATTCGCTAGGCTCGACCTCCCCCAGCTCCAAGAAACAGCCGGCCACCATGAATGGCGGCACCGCACCACTTCGATCAGGCTGGCAAAAGCTTTGGCAACATCGCTGTAGCCGCTCCAAGGA
>JAKMEW010000330.1 GCA_022425745.1 Rubripirellula sp. | reverse complement strand
GAACGGCGCGTCGGTCGAGGCGTTTTTTGAAACCCACTCGTTGAAGTCCGCGCTGCATATTGACAAGGCGTAGCCAGGATTTTTTCCCGATGGTGGAAGTAAAGGTGGCACCCGAACCGCCGTTTTTCCTCCGTAGGAAAGTCCGTAAAAACCGATTCGATCTCGGTCGACCTGAGGCAGTGTTGCGAGCCACCTGAGGGTCACGAGGTGTTGTGGAATGATATAGCTGAATAAGCTTCTCGCGAGTGGATTCGATTTTCGTTGTAGCGTTCGGAATGCATCCTGCCCTCGGTATGGGTTCTGCGGCGCATAGACGATGTATCCCTGTTTCACCAATTGCTCGCTAAATGCCTTGTATGCTTGGTAAGCTCGAGATCCATCGTTGACAATGGTGTCCATCGGCGTACCCTCGAGTCCATGTTGGCAGACGACTACTGGCCTCTTCGTGTCAGGTTTAATGTGCTTCGGTAAAAGCAGGATGCCCGAGGCGATCACGTCGGGGTAGACATCGAGCACTACCTCATATCCCTCGTACTCATCTTGATTGATGATGCGTCGTGTTCTCGGATGCATCGGGATGGTGGGGTCGGGGAGGCGCCCGATGAGTTCATCGTGAATCATCTCTCGCATGCGATCGGCGGATTCGTTCCAAGCTGTGATTGAAGTGCGATCGAGTGGTTTCCAGTTGGCGTCCCTGATTCGATGAGAAAGTTGTAGTTGCCGCTGGGTGAACTGTGTCATCTGCGAGACGGTTCTGGCTTGACGCTCAGAGGTCAGGTCCGATGACGCAATTGGACTCAGGTTGTAGCTCGGGATCTCAGTGGGTAGCTCATCAGACTTTGTGAGGTGTTTGAGGAAATCGATCACAGCGGAAGGTGAGATCGCCTCCTCTTCCACAAGACACTCGGCAGTGGTCGCGACAAGTTCGCCTGAAACATTTTCATTAAGCGGTTGAACATGCTGCCACGCCTGACGAGCCAACTCCAGTTCCGATTGAACTCGTTCTGGGCTGGGACGCGTGATTGTTCCCGGAGCGGCGATGTTTCGCCCGTGTTGAGCGTGAGACTCGGGTATCGGGATCTGTGGGTTGATTTCGATGGTCAGATGCCGTGGAGCAATCATGGAGGCGATTTGTGCGTCACCAAATGATTCAAGAAGCCCCCAGACGTTCCGGTAGATCGGCTCTTGCCAGATCGAATCCCTTTGGTTGAAGTAACCGCTGATGAGGGCACCGTCAATTCGCGTGTCGATCGCGGCGCTGTAAAAGCCGATCAAGCCACCTTCGCTAACTCCGGCCACGCCAATCGGTAAATCACCATGCTGGCGATTTCGCAATTCAAATTGATCGACCGCAGCGAGAATCTTCTGCACCTCATAGCCGATCACATGCCGCCCCAGCTCAAAGGCCTGACGGTAGATGAACTCACGGTGCGAGAGATTCGTGGAACGGTTGATGCTTGGGTTACTACTGAACTGATGATCACGGCTGACCAAGGTTGGCACGAGGACTTCGCAGCCACTTGCCGCTAGATCCGCTGCGTATTGAAACGGGTCCTCGGTCAGACCGCAGAGCTGTTCCGGTGTCCAGTCTGCGTCGGGAATTGCGATAATCCTGGCGATGGCGGGACCGGCCGGTAGCAAGAAATAGCCTTCCGCATCAATTCCATCCAGAACAGGCCAGCTTGCTCTGTAGATTTTGAAAACACTGTTTGATGCGACCAAAGATGGCTGGTCGACGGTAGAGAGCAGTCGGATTCCCTCGGCATCGACTCTTGCGTCGATGCAGCCAATGATTTTGCTGAATTCAGCCCTCTTTTTTTCAAAAGCAAGACGCTGGTTCTCCGCCTTGAGTACTTCGGAGTCCCAGCGTTGAACTCGAGTTTCGGAGGCTCTCTGAATTTCGTTAAGAGCAAATCTGTCGATGCCCTCCACCATGATCACATCAAGTGGTCTGGATTCAGTGAGCAACTCCGTACCGGTAAGCGCGCTGAGGTCAGGCTGATCTGCATGCGTTTCAGCGCACGCGATGAAGGATGTCCCAAGTAGAAGGGACATTAATAGCACGCGAAGTTGGGAAAAGTTGAGGCGGATGGATTGTCTTTCAGCGCATTGCAACCGAGTCATTGCAGCATACTCCCTTGGATTTACGGGCGATTACTTTCGAGACGGTGACTGATCCATGAAGAACCGGCTAAATTGACTGTCCGCCGATGCAACGAAGTTCGTTTTCAACTCGCAGTAGCAGGCAGCCGTTGGCGTACGCAGGGCTGGCACCAACGGGGCCCCCTAAGTCCATTTCGCCGAGCAGTTCAAACTGGTCGCTCGCCCGAAGCACTTTCGCTTCACCACCAAGGCTTATCACGAGCAGTTTGTCACCGATGAGGATGGGGGACGCGCCGTAACCTTGCCGGCCACCAATCCGCTCCATCCAAACACTTTCACCTGTTTCAACGTTCACGCACGATGCGATGCCTTTGTCGTCAACCATGAACATGCGATTTCCACGAATTGAAGGGGTGGGGACGTAGGGTGCCCCTCGATCGATTCGATAGAGTTGTTCTGGTTGCTGGCCTGGTCGTGTCGGAATGCGGACGGCTACGAGGTGATTGCCGCCTCCGCCGCTACCGGAGGTACCGATCGCGATGTCACCGTGAATCAAAGGTGTGCTGCAAACTCGTTTTTCGAAGACTTCCAAATTCCACAGCTTCTTGCCCGTCTTGAGATCCAACGCGAACATGCCGTCGCCGGTATTGGCGTTGATCACTTGAGTGCCCTGCTCGCTTTGGTGGATCGCCGGCATTCCATAGCAGGAGCGTGTTGCAGTGAGTGTGGTTTCCCACTGCGTCTGTCCGGTGTAGCGGTCGACCGAGATAAGTCGACTGATTCCTGGCGTTTGGTCTGGCCTGAGCTGTTCCGCTTGCTGGGAGTTGAACAGAAGGATGCTGTCACCGTGAATTCGAGGCGACGTACCGAAACCATGCTGTGAAAGCCATGAACCAAAGTCGCGTGACCAGAGCTCGTTCCCGTCGTGATCAAAGCATTTTAGGAAAGTGTGTTCAGGTTCCGCGTAAGCGACAAAGATGTTCTTCTCGTCTGCAGACGGTGTTCCTGAGGCGAAGGTGTTTCGATTGTGCAGGTGATATTCAGTCTGCGGAAATGGTCGGCTCCATCTTAGGTTGCCGTTGGCAAGGTCGAGTGATTCGAGTGACATCTGACGCTTCTCAGCGCGGTACGCGAGATAGTAGACCTTGCCATCGATGATGATTGGCGAGCCAACATCACGGGAGCCAATGTCACGCTTCCATGAGTAATCACTGTCCGACCACTGCGAGGGAATCATTCCCTTGCCCGCGTCACCGTTTCCGCCGCCACCGTGAAAGCGATTCCAGTTATCCGCCGCGTCGATCGAAGTGCAATAGGAAAGACAGGCGAAAAACGCAAGGGTCGCAATAGCTCGGAGGGAAGATCGTGTTTGCATTGGGAAACCAGTGGAGGAGGTAGGTGAGCGGGAAGGTGAATTGACAGAGAGGAATTCGGGTTAGTGCTATCGCGATCGAAAGCAACCAACGCATGAGTGGGGAGCGACAGGGGCTCCGATAAACGGAACGGTCTTGATTGTAGTGATTTCAGATTGCTCTCTGATGCGCAAGTGAGGACTGAATCGTTTTTTTTTTTCAGTGTCAGATTTTGGGCACTCCCGATGCACCGCTTTGGGGCACGCGAAGGCTTGAAAACTGTGTGCTCCCATTGGGTTCGACTCACCGCTGATTTTTCAATACCTCTGAAACGTAGTTTAAC
>JAKMEW010000322.1 GCA_022425745.1 Rubripirellula sp. | reverse complement strand
GATGGCACTCCTTGTGCACTGGCTGAGCCACGCAGAAAGAATTGGTTTGAGACTCGGGGAGAGCTCGCTTCCGAAGCTCTCCGAACAATGGCTACAAAAACTCAGAAGCCACTGGAATGAAAAGCAAGCCGAGTTTGCGGCTCGCCATGAAGGCCAGGAAACCAAAACCAATGACTCGGTCGAATCCATTTGGCCGCAGGTTAGACGATTGTTTGACTACTTTGAGGCGAATGCTGAAGAGTTTTGGTCGGCTCCTTTCTTCGTGCTTGGTGATACCAAAAGCAACACCTCCACTCGCGACTGGGAACGTGAACTTCACGAAGCAGACGAGGCAGACGATCTCTACAGCGCGGCCTATGAAGATGTCACCTATCACGACACGACGGACGATGGGAATGACGGAGCAATTTTTGAATTTGGAGACGATGGGAGCCATGACACGCTCGAAGCCGAATCCAAGCGTTTGACCGAACACCTCACCTTCATGAACTCACTGGCGAGAATGTGGGCTATCGCTGCCGACATCGCTGTCTCGGATCAAGACACCTTGAATCGAACCGAACGCCTTGAGTCGCTTGAGGCATGGTCCAAGAGAGCCAAGGAAAACCGCATCGGGCTACTTGAATTGCTCGCGTCGGTAAGAGAACACAACGTTGCGCCAGCCGGCAGTGACAAGGACTCGATGCGTAGTTACGACCGCCGGCGCGTCCTGCGTGATTCGTTGATGGAACGAATCATCGGGACAGCCGTGGAGATGTCCGATGCTCGCCGCCTTATCGATGGTGCCATTCTCAGCCTTACCGACGATCCTGATGCGTGGCTCAGTGATGCCGATCTTGCCGAAGATGACCTAAACGCAATCCGTCTTTTCGGGGCAATCATCGCCTCTGAGCCGACCAAGATTCATGAACTCTTCCCTCAGTTCATTGGCGCACTCCAGGACAAGAGCCTGCTTTACATTCCACTGTCACGCGGTGGCGACCCCGTCAAGATTTATCTGGCTCGCCTTCGTCAACGCGTGCTGCGTCATCTCATGCAGTGGCTTCCCAGACGGGGACTGATCGCCGAAACGTGTCGACTCATCGAGACGGCTAGGGAGATGGAGCAGAGCAATCCAATTGGCGTTGGAGCCGTCACCGAATTCGATTCGCTATTCCGATCGGGACATCGATCCTTAGTCGCAGCCATCGCAGAATCCGCAAGATTTTCGTCCTCGGAATCCGAGCAACCAGCCAGTCAGGCGGAAATTGCCGACGTCTTGATCCCACAACTGGAACAATTGACTGAAACCATGCTCGCAAGTTGGCTTGCCCATAGCCAAACCTTGAGACTCTCGCCGCTGGAAATGGTTTCGCATCCGCGAAAATGGGAACCGCTGGTCCAGTTCATCAAGACCTATGGTGACCCAATCTTTACACAGATGTTCCTGCAACTCGGTAACGTTCGAGCAATCTTGCATCAGGGCGTTGGACCTTGGCTTCAAAGGGCAATGGTTGATGGCGAGGATCACCTCACGAACACGCGTCTTTTCGAGGATCTTGAGAAAGGTGTAATCACCGTCCCGCAAGCCGAACGCTGGATGACTCTGGTCTATGAGTCATTGATTGATCATCACACCGAATACCTCGACTACAACAGCACCACCACTCAAAGTGACCGTGGTGATCTTGTCTACATGTTCCTAGACTTCTTACGACTTAGAGTCCGCTATGAACGGATCGCGTGGAACCTAAAACCCGTGATGTGGGCACATGAGGTCCTTGTCCGGTCGAATCTCGAAGAGTCCGCTGCGGTGTGGCGACGGAGTCTCAGTGAGCGTATTAGCACCGAAGCAGATATCTACGTGAAGCGACTCAAAGAGTTGCAGGTCAATTATGCAATGCGCATGCCCACCGTTGCCGATCGCATCCAAGAACGTTTTGTCCAGCCAATGACAATCGATCGGATGCGAGCACTCGTCGCTCCGTCAATGCGTGATGCAGAAACAAACTCGCCAAGTGCTGCATTCGAATTGCTTGAGCAGGAAGCAGAAATCCTCACACAGCATCCAACCGGCGTGGGGTTGGATGTGCCTGCGTGGATCGATGCACTCGAAGAGGAAGTTGACTCACTTGCACGAAAAAGAACGAACAACCAACTTGACCCCCACTCATTAATGACCATCGAGTTCATCCCTTTGACCCAGCAACAACTCGATGAACAATTAGAAATGGCCCAAAGACAGGGCAAGCGGCTACCACAGGTTGAGTAAGAATTCGTCAAGTCCACTCTGGACGACTCCCAGCAACCCAAACTCAATATCGCAATTTAAAATCGAAGGTTGCATGCAGTACGGAGGCGGTTTCACGCAGCGCAAGGTTTCACAAGAACTGATCTTTGGCTATCAGTCCTCGATCGGTATCTTTCCCAAAAGAAACATCCGCCAACGTGATCCGATTGGATTCACGTTGGGATCAAATTGGGATCGCAGTGTTCAAGCCAAGATCACTGTCTCGGATGGAATTTAAAACCGCTTTCTGCCTCCACATACAGCGATCCATTTGATGAATACGGTGTCGATGAATCAGCTTTCGACCTTGCGTTGGAGCTTTGAGGACGACGCCGAGGCGTACAGACGCCATGGATTCTCGGGAATTGGTATTTACCGCCCGAAGCTTGAGGATTTTGGAATTGATCGAGCGATTGAGCTACTGGCAGAATTCCAGCTTGAGCCAACATCACTCTCGTGGGTAGGCGGATTCACCGGTAGCGACGGACGCCCCTACAC
>JAKMEW010000312.1 GCA_022425745.1 Rubripirellula sp. | reverse complement strand
GTAATGGCTAGGTGCATCTCATTTTGCCGCTACAACCGTTACAAGCGGGTCTTTTACCTAATCGGACTGGTTTTTCTGACCACTAAAAGCCTGTTCTTAGGCCGACTTTACCTAATCCGCGTGCTACGTTTTTTTGACAAGCTTTCCAGGTTGACTGACTCCCGCGAATCGGTGACGCGAAGATTGGTTGGCCAAAATCAAAGAAGGACTACGTAGCATGACGGTTTCGAATCCCACCCCAGTAGCTGAACAGAGCGACATTGTTACTATCGATCGAAGACGGGGAGATCGCCGATTGGGGGAAGCTTCGGAATCCACATCAAACCAACCGGCCAAGAAGCAGCGACGCCGCCACATTGACCCGACCACTTGTGAGAGAGATTACAGTGGTGACGAGATCGAATTCATGCGTGCAATGGACGATTACAAGCGTGCTTCTGGAAGAATGTTTCCGACTTGCAGCGAAGTGTTAGAAGTGATTCGGTCTCTTGGGTACTACAGGTTGGCAGATGATCAAGTTGATCAGCTTGGACTCACCTTTGATACACAAGACGATGAACAGATGGTTGACGGAGTCGAAGAAGAATTTGAAAGTGAGTTAGCCGAGATAGAACGCTAATGCTCGTGTTGCCGGAGTAACTAGGGGGCGTCTTGTGAGCGATCCTTAGGCTCGCGGCCAATACATATATCTAGGAAGGTAAAGCGAACCGCCGCATCTGCAGCGGTTCGCTTTTTCTGTTTAGATACCCATTGAGTAAAGCGTTTTCTGTGCAGAATGTTTCTCTCGCAATTCTTTAGCGTAATTCCTTGCCCGTTGGACCATTGATTCTCTGTCGTTGAGAAAATCTCGCAGAAGGAGCGGGATTTCGTGATGGCTACGATAAATATAGCCAATGCTTTTGTGGCCACCCGCAAGATTTAGCTGCGATGCAAGCCAACAGTTGTCTGGCACAATTACCGGAATGCCGCGACACATTATTTCAAGCAGGACGCCGCTGCAGCGTGTTCGATATCGAGTCGGGTCGTAAAGGAAAATGCCGATTCCCGTTCCGTCCAACCATTGATGGTATTGATCTGTTGGTAGGTGTTGGGTGATCAACTCGATACTGTCAACGTTCTCGCGTGAGATTAATGACGATGAGAGGATCGACTTAGCTAGCCGCGGCGAAACCTGTAGTGATGGCTGTAATCGATTTGCATCGATGAGCTGATTCTCTGCGAGATCAGAGAGGAATTTTTTGATTGAGTGCTTTCCTTTTTCTGTTCTTGGCATCCCCGCAAGAGTTGCCTTGCATGGATTCTTTTGAAAACTATCCGAGAAACCACACGGCCTTGTTGGGTACGGAATCGGATTGAAAAAAACTTGCTGTGTTACTGAGTCAAGATCGGCCTTCAGTTCCTGAGTCGTTGCGTGAATCTGTACGTGATGATGCTTAAGATGTTCCAACGCCGTACGGATTTGGTTGCCCATTTTCTGGTTTCGCTCGCGACCTTTGCGGGTTGAACTGTCATTGATCGAGAAATGGAAAATGAGATGGATATTAAGTCTTTTGTTGTTTCTCGATCGTAATGCGGATGCGATCGCCAATAATGTGAATTCATCACCCGTGTTCACAACGATCTGATCATCCTCTGTGATATCTACGCTCTCAATCAGTTGGGTGAACGCAGCTTTCCAGTTGTGAAACAGCCATTGCGCACGCCGATTTGCCGGTCTTAGTATTTCCTTCAAACGCTCGCCGATTAGTGATGTGGTCTTCGTGTCGAAGGGTTTTCCTGAAAGGTCTCGTTGGCAGTTGGATAAGCCGCTTGCTCCGAGTGACCAGCGAAGCATTCCCTCGGTGCGAAAGATAGGTCGGATCTCCAAATCTCGGGAAGTCTGAAGATCTGCAAAGCGTTCGTTTGTAGCCAAAATGGGTTTTATCCCACGTGCTGATGCTGCATCACCCAAGAGCTGTGCGAGTTCGAGATAATGACCCGAAGCGTCGCGAATATTGTCGTCAATCATCACCAAGCGGGGCGGCATGTCTGATCAGCTTCTTTGTACAGGGTTGATTAGATATAGAGCGACACATTGTTTGTGCGCGAGTGACGAGAAGAGTGGTCGGTGGGATACACCGCAGGTCGTCGTCGTTCGGTGTTGCCAGTCAATTGTCTCTAAAATGCGAACCAAAGAAAGCTCAGTAGAGGAGGGACTTTATTGCTAGCATCGGCCTCTGTCTCAGCATCGTGCATCATTTTCGAGGTAGGGATTTGTGAGAGGGGCTCCGAGATATTGCGAGGTTTGACGGGATTTAATGGGTTCCATGGTCTTTGTTCAATTGAGTCGGCAGTATCCGCTTGCCGTTTCATACGGGTGGGATTTTTTGCAACTGCTCACTCTTTGCTTTCCGCTCGTTCTAGCAGTAAGAGGCATTGTGGAATTCCCGTTGTGGCGTGTCGCCGTTTTTTCGTAGTGTCCTCTTAATAGGTCGGCAAGAAGCAGGCTTCTCCAATATCATGCGGTGGAAGTGAGTTTAAAGGCATGCGTCTTTTGTTCAAAAAAACGGATCTTTGGTTGGTTTTAAGCGGGTTGGTTTTGGCACTTGGTTGCCGAGGCTCAATGCCATTTGGTCGCACCGTTCAAATCACTAAGAGCAGTGATGCGGCTGAGATTAAAATCGATACGCCCGAACAAAGGCTGGCTACTGGGAAGCCAAATGAGGACGATGAACCACCGCTTCAGGATGTTGAAGCGGAATCAACGGTATCTGTAGCGTCAGCGTCTGAGGAAGTTAAAAAAGACCTCGATTCTTCTGATCTAAATGCTACCGCTGTGGAAAGCGATAATGTCCGTACGGTGGCCGGTGACGCTATCGGTACCCCATCGAATGTAGAGGAGTCCATGGCTCAGGTGGTTTCTGCCGCGAGTAGTGAGGTGGAAAGCAATGAGGATGTTCCAGATAAAGACAAATCTGCAGACAGTCTGGCAGGTGACGAACCGATCTCTGAGTCTGCTGATCAGATCGCAGTAGACCTAGACGGCGAGATGTCACCCAGTGAGCTACTTGCAGCTTTGGATCAATATTCTCCAAGTGTGCGAGAAAAGGCGGTTGCTCAATTTGTTCAAATGGTCGCCAGCCAAGCTAACCGGTCGAGCCAACCCAATGCGGTCGAAGATCAGATTTCCCGCTCCTTGGATTCGGAATTTGAAATGCCGAGTCAGTCAGTCGCAAGAGGAGGTGAACGTCCTTCACGAATTGGCGCTGAAGCGGAGCAATCGCCATTGGTGAAACATCTTGATGAACCAGTTGTATTTGCCATTTCGGATGATGCGTTCGACGCCAAGGGGGATGGGGAATTGCCGCCATCTGATAGTTCTCTTTCCAAACCTGATGTGACGGATGTCGTTGCAGCGGCACCGGGTTCAGAGCAAGTAACGATGGAAGTTGCGGAATCTGATGTGAGTGTTGCAGCCTCCGGTGAAGAGACTTCGCCGTCCGCCGATTCAACCGGAACGGATCTTGCAATCAGAGTTGAGATATCAAGCGATGAAGAAGCGACTTCAGCGGAGGGGGTTTCGCAAGTGAGTCTTGAGACAGTCGTAAAGCCAGCTGAAACTTCAGAAGGTGAGGTGGTTGCGGGTGCGATTGAGGGGCTGTCACAGAAACAGCTTTTGGCAGCGCTGATTCTTTCACTGCAGAAGCCAAATGCTGACGAGACTGAATTAAATCGACAGGAGAGATTGGTTAAGCTTAGCCATCTCATGGTACTAGCCGGTGACCCGGAAGCTGCCATGGATTCCATGTCAGAGATGGGAGCTAGCGACCAATTGTTTCTTCGGCATCAGTTGAAAGGCTTGTGGCATTTGATTGATCCCGAGGGGCATCCAAGCCCGAGTCATCGGCTTACTTCAGTTGCTTCAGAATTCCGCGAGGCTGCGAGGTACGCTGGAGCTGCAACCGACGCATTGGAAGTGCATAAGCTAACTTTCTGCAAGGAAATAGAGGCCTATGGTCAGGTGAAGCCGTTTGAGGAAAATCACTTCCATAGCGGTCAGCAGGTCATTCTCTACTGTGAGGTCGAAAACTTTCGAGCGAGTCAAAGTGAGGTTGGATATGCATTGCATCTGCAGGGAAGCTATGAAATCTTCGACTCAAAAGATCACAGAGTTTTTAGTCAGGTCCTGCCTGCTGACCAACAGGTCTCTTCGAATTACCTAAGAGACTATTTTGTTGCTTATCAGATGTTTCTTCCCGCCGAGATAGACGCGGGTCACTATCGTTTGCAGTTAACGATGGAGGATGTGATCGGCAAGAAGTATGGTCAATCTGAGATTCATTTCGAAATCGAACCATAGGGCATCGGAGTGACACACGGGTAGCGTTTGTGGTGATCATTGTTGCCCACGATGACCTAGTTCATCTGGGACCGAGTTCGATGCTATCCATGATCTGGTAGGTTGGTCCATGTTTATCTAAAAAGCTCGCAATGATTTGCACTTCGTCAACCACCATTGACCCAAGCGATGTGGTTGATTCTTCAGCCACACGAGTCATTACATCTGCGTTGGCTCGCCTTGCTTTAGCTCGACCTAGGGTGAGGTGCGGACGGTAGTCTCGTGCCTCGGGTTTAAATCCCAATTTTGCTAATTGTAGTTCGAGTTGTGAGACGAGCGTCGTTAAGCTTTCGGTTTCGTCAACGACTCCTGCATGAATGACTCTTGCTCGATCTGCCGAAGGCAATCCTCCCGCTCCGTAGAAGTCTAGGTCAAATGGGGCTAGCTTATCGCAAATGCGTTGCACAACTTCGCAAACCTTCGGGACGTCGGTGTTATGCACGTCGCCGAGGAATTTAAGTGTTAGATGAAGGTTGTCTGTTGGTACCCATTTGATGCCGTCGCCAGGCTCTTTTAATCGGTGAACCATTTTCGCTGCCGACTTACCGATCTCACTTGTGAGAGGAATTGCTATAAATGAGCGGATGGAATTCATACAGAGATCGCGTTTGTTAGGAAAAATGAAACCGTTTCAGCCTTCTCCCTTCCGACCGAGTCGTCTCGTTCGCGGTGGGCATCTACAGACCATCCTATCGATTCGAGCCGAGTCTGCGAGCGGTCTTGCGCCAAGACAGCATTTTGTCGAGGTTTCCGAGGGGGATCGCATTGTTTTGCATGAAGACGACCGCGACGATTTACGGTTTGACTCTCCTTGCGTCCTCTTTGTTCATGGGCTTTCAGGTAGCCATGCGTCACCTTACATGAAACGCTTCGCGTCGCGGTTCTTGCGGAGGGGATATCGTGTTTTTCGTGTCGACATGCGGGGTTGTGGTTCCGGTGCCGATCTGGCTTATCAGTTAACCCATGCGGGGCGAAGCCAAGATGTCTTAGATGCCCTGTCTCATATTGCTGCTCTTTACCCTTCAAGTGACCTATTTGCGGCAGGGGTTTCTCTGGGCGGTGCCCAGTTGCTCCGAGCAGTCGGTCGTATTGGAGCTGGTCTGCAAAAGACACCCGATTGGTACTTGAGATTGCGGAGGGTTGCGGCCGTCGCGCCTCCAGTAGATTTAATGCGATGTAGCGACCACATGCAGAAGTTGCGATTGCGTCTTTATAATTACTACTTCATTCGATCTTTGCTGCGACGACTGCCAAAGCGGTTATGGGATAACGAAGCATTCAAGCGGGAGATGAGTCGGCCGGCGCCCAGGACGTTGCGTGAACTTGATGACAGGTTCACGGCGCCGCTCAGCGGGTTCAGGGATGCAATTCATTACTACAGAGAGTCTTCCTGTAACCGAGTGACCCGAGAAATTAATGTTCCAACACTGGTGTTGGCCTCCAAGGATGATCCAATTGTTCCGGTGAGAAGCTTCCAAGATGCGCCTTCTCAATGGTCCAGTACAACCCAGCTTTTGATCACACCACAAGGTGGACATGCGGGTTACATTGGACGAAATCATCAGTGTTGGATGGACGAAGTAATCGAGCACTGGTTGGTTGACCAACCAGTGACTTGAGGACAATCTCTTTGAGATGATCTGTCCATTCAAGTTGCTGTGGGTGCTTCCATTCAGGATTTTTCTGTCCAAACCGGTTCGGGTTGGATCTCGTCACTTACAGGCGATCCTAAGTCTTTTCTTCCGCTACCCTCGAGTCGGCTAATGATTTCAAGTTCCATGTCTTGATTGCATTGGATTTGGCAGCTGAGCCGAATTCCGTCCTCTGAAATTTCTCGGACACGAAGCGTTTCTTTCTCAGCTTCTGTAATTTCTTCTGGTTCCCCAGCAATGAACTTTACACGACAACTTGTGCATCGTGATTGTCCACCACATGCATGCAGTTGGTCGACGTTTGCATCCTCCACTAAAGCTTTGACTAGTCGTTTGCCGTGTGGGACTTCAAATTCTCCAGTTCCGTGAACGATGATTTTAGGCATTTTTTCTCTTTATGTTTTTTGTTCAGTTGATGTTTGGCAATCATTAATGATCGCACCGGTAATAGTTTATCGCGATATCCTAGA
The DNA here is from genome assembly GCA_022425745.1 of Rubripirellula sp. Taxonomy (GTDB): domain Bacteria; phylum Planctomycetota; class Planctomycetia; order Pirellulales; family Pirellulaceae; genus Rubripirellula. The sequence goes on along the minus strand of JAKMEW010000312.1, from coordinate 12,985 downwards.
TCGGACGATGCGGGTGTTTGGAAGTTTCAGGATGAATCACTTTAGGTAATCGAAGAGCTGCTTATGCCCCAAGTTCACGGAGTTTCGGTTCCATCGCATTGGCTTGTCGGTAGAAACCAAGGTCATTCGGGTGCGACCCGTCTGTGGTGTCATCACGATCGATCCCCAGAAGTTTCTCTCCTTCAAGGTACGCAATTTTTTGCTCTCCTTTTGAAACCAGAGATTGGTACGCCTTTTGAAGAGCCGCTCGGCTTTCTTGATGGCGAGTTTGAAGCGACGGGATAAAGGGTGCGTGCGCATAGGTCCGATCTTCCACTAGCAGGATAGGTGTGTCAGGTCGAGCTTCGCGTAATTGCATCACAAGTTTTTCCGTACGGGCTGTAACCTCTGGTTCACGCATGTTTGGCAGACAATCAATGACATAGATCAAAGGATCTAGTTCACAGAGAAAGCTTCCTACTTCAGTTTCCATTTTTCCGTTACCCGAAAATCCCAGGTTGATGATGGGATGTCCCAGGCGTCTTCCAAGGATCGCGGGATGCGGCATCCCCGGGCGTGACGCGCACGCTCCGTGAGTAATCGAAGTGCCGTAAAAAACAATGGGCTTGTCACGCCTTGGTGTGACCGGTTGAAAACTTGCACCTTTCGGTACGCCAAATTTCAGCGATTTCGTTCCGTTGTATAGGGGCAGGTAGGCAGTGAATTCGCGATTTTCCGAAGTGAGTGAACTGGTTAACTTGGCTAGTGTTCTTTTTTCAATTGGGCGCGAGACAGCTAGCCATCTCTCTTGGCCATCAGTAGTTTTGGCATACAAGTCCACTCCGCTCACTCCCGTTGCAGGCATGTGGGGCATGGCTAGGTTTGAAGATGTCACCTCATGATCAATCCAGATCTCAGTCGCGTTGGTCTCGAAACGAGTAAGCATCCCTGCGGAGTGCCGGCTAAGATTCCAGACCGCATCTCGAACAATCCCCTTCGCACGTTTTGGTAATCGATCATAGTAGCTTTCTGTTTCTGTCGCCTCCCAACCTCGACCTTCGACGCCCCAGTCTTCAACGTCGTGCCAAATCAGATCCTCGACTCCTTGGGGGGCTTGAGCTGTAACTTTGCTCGTGAGGGCAAGGGATCCCGCTGCTGTAACGGTTTTTAAGAATCGGCGACGATGAACTTGAGGATTGGGAAATGTCTGCATGGCGGTTAGATGGGTTGGGAGAGCCGAATGTTTACGGATGGTTCGCTTTGGAACTAAGATGCGTTCATGTTAAGTGCAGTCGATGTCGAAATCCACACATGAGGCAAGCATGGCGAGGTCTCATCATCGCGGGATGGTCAACAATTTCTTATTTCTATACGACTCTTGATTCAGATGGTGAAGTTTGCCTGTACTCGGGCAAGGATTGAGAATGTATTTTCCGCCCATTAAACCGTGAGATCTTGCTTCGCTCATGCTGCCGAACCCTTCGCGTGCGAGCTCGCGGATGTTAAACTGTCCGATTGGCTCAGGCGTGATAGCGAAGTCGTTAACGGAAGTGTCGATTGGATGTTTTTCCGTGTAACTCAGGCGTTATCGTGCGCGGGCTTTCGAGTCTTTGGCGCCTTGTACGCGGTGGATCCATTGGTGGATTCGGTTGATATTGGTGGTGCCAAAGAATGCGTGACGAAAAATACTAGGTCTGGACCGGATTGGATCGTAAAGCATGGATTTGATGTCCGAGGAATCGATCGGAGCCTTGGGGTTACTGGTCGCCGAGGCAGCAGAGCGTCTCGTTGATTCTCACAACGAAAGCCTCGATAAGCGGGCAGCGATGTTGATCGTGGAATCACCCACATTCAGCAGCGAATCGGGTACTTTGGAGTTTGGATTCAAGGTGAAAGGAAATCGTCAGTCTGTGATGGATGTTCACCTTGAGGTGTCATCTGACGCTGCTGCCGATGAAGATGCTCAATTTCATCCGCTCAATGTTTCACTTGAGGCAGTTCCAAATTGTTCTTGTGAACAATTTCTCGAAGATGGCAAGCGTTGTGCACACTCTCTCGCGGTTTCATGGTGGCTTCAAGAACAATTGAGTCGTCGCTCCATTAATGAGGTATTTGAGTTTTTTGGTGAGCTTGAGGTGGATTCTGTTGCAGCGGGACGCGATCTTGTCAATCAAGTACTCGGATTGGTCGGCAGAAAAACAATCTCTGGTTCTGAATCCAATGACACTCGATTGCAATGGCGGGTGGGATTATCTTCTTCGCGTTATTACTGCCCATTGTCGATCACTGGTTACGAGCAGCGACCCAAGAAAAATGGCAAGGGCTGGACGAAAGGAAAAGAGGTTCGCAGCTTTGATCTTTTAAGGCGAGACTTTTCTGGTCGACCGGTCGATGGACGGATTGCGGCACTGGTTGCGAATCCTAGCTATTCTTTCAATGAGGATCACTTCGCAGAATTTCAAGCGTTGTCCCTGTTGGCTGGCCACCCCAATGTTGCTTGGGATGACGTCAACGTGCGACCTTGTCAGGTGTTCTCGGCAGAGCTGGTCTTGACTCTTTCTCCTGCGATGAGAGAAGACAAAGATGAAGACGTGGATGAGTTGATCAATGAACGCACTGCCTATTACCGACCTGAATTGCAGGTCAATGGTATTCGCGTTGATTTAAACCGCAATAATGTTGTCTTTGGGTACGCAAGTCCCGTCGAGCCTATCGTGGTGGTTGCCGACGAAAAGGACAATCGACTCGTTGTCTGTACTCTTCGAAATCCGAAAGCATCAAAAGTTGTAGAGCATTTGCTAGAGGCGGAGCTTGAAAATGTTCTTCTGGATTCAGCCGCTGCTTCGCGGTTTGCAATCGGAAGTGCTGAGATTGATCGTTTCGTTCATGTTGAGTTGCCAGCGGAGTTAGCTGGGCCGATTGAGCCGGTTACCGCAGAACTAGTATTTGATCTGCGTCCGCGGCCAGGGGCTGGCCTTTTTATTGCTTTGCGAATGCATGAAGAACGCTTTCGTGATCTGATGGTGCCCGGGCGTGCACCAGAAATTGTCACTTGCTTGACGGGCGAGGGGCCGGTGCGATTGCGGAGAGATTTGGAAGCCGAGCGAGTTGTTGCGGATCGAGTAATTGAACGATTCGAGCTAAACCGCCTAACACCCGATGGATTAGATCACTGGGTCGCTACTTCTGATGAAGCTGCATTGGAGTTGCTCGGTGCTCTGTATGGTGGCGGAGAGGAAACGCCACGAATGATCTGGCCCGAGGGTGAGAGTTTAAAAGTTCGCGGAGAGATTACCCCTGGAGCGTTGAAGGTTCAGATTGACGACCGCAAAGACTGGTTCGGCCTTTCGGGCTCTATCAATATCGAGGGCCGTGAGATACCTCTGGCTGAACTCCTTTCTGCGGTTCGAGATCAACGCTCGCTTGTCCAAGTTGGTGACCGTCAGTTCGCCAAGATCAGTGACGCGTTCAGGAAACGGCTTCAGCAACTCGGTGATGTAATTATTGAAGAACGCGGTGCGATGAAAGTAGCCGATGCCGCAGTACCAGCGGTTCAGGAGCTAATTAGCACTGATGTTCCACTAGAGGCAACGGCACGATGGCATGATTCCCTTCGCCGATTGGAAGCTTTGGCAGATTGGTGTCCCGAGCAACCAAAGGAATTGGATGCCGTTCTGCGAGATTATCAGCTTGAAGGATACCAGTGGCTGTCTCGACTCAGTTGGTGGGGCGTTGGTGGTGTCTTGGCTGACGACATGGGTCTGGGGAAAACGGTTCAAACTTTGGGAGTTTTACTCGAAAGGTCTCGACAGGGTCCTGCCTTGGTGGTTGCCCCCACAAGCGTCGGAGAAAACTGGTTGCGGGAGACTGAGAGATTTACTCCCGGTTTATCTGCATATCTCTATCGTGATGCCGATAGGATCTCACTGATTGAGAAGGCAGGGCCGGGTGATCTGATCATTGTAAGTTACCAGTTGTTGCAGCGAGATGCGAAGCGTTTTGCTTCTCGAGCCTGGCACACGTTGGTTCTGGATGAAGCACAGTTCATAAAAAATGCACAAACCAAAACCTCGCAGGCCATTAGGCAGATTGAAGCTGATTGGCGAATTGGGCTCTCGGGTACTCCACTGGAGAATCACCTGGGTGAGCTCTGGAGTCTCTTCCGTACTTTGAGCCCGGGATTGTTGGGTTCGTGGGATCGATTCAGACAGCGATTTGCTGATCCAATCGAACGGCTAAAAGACGATGAAAAACGTAAGTCTCTTGCTCAGCTAGTTCGGCCATTCATCTTGAGGCGAACTAAAGATCGTGTGTTAACGGAGTTACCGCCAAGAACAGAAATTACCCTGCACGCCGAACTCAGTGCTGGTGAGAGAAAGCGTTATGAGGATGCTCGCTTGGCCGCGTTAACTGAATTGAGTGGCACTGGCGGGGAGGAAGGTGCTGGACAGCAGAGAATTCGGACTCTGGCTTGGTTAACAAAGTTGCGTCAGTTGGCGTGTCACCCTAGGCTCGTTGATCAGAGTTGGAAGAAGAGTTCGGCAAAGCTTGATCTCTTGCTCTCACTGGTTGAGGAACTGCGTGAAGGAAATCATCGTGCGTTGATTTTTAGCCAGTTTGTCAAGCACTTGTCTCTCATCCGACAGGCGTTGGATGATCGAGATGTTCGGTATCAATATCTTGATGGAGCAACGCCCGCGAAGGAACGCCAGCGAAGAGTTGATGCGTTTCAAGATGGTGAAGGTGATCTGTTTTTAATTTCACTCAAAGCTGGTGGCACCGGTTTGAATCTGACCGGGGCTGACTACGTCATTCATCTTGATCCTTGGTGGAACCCTGCCGTGGAAGACCAGGCAACTGACCGAGCTCATCGTATCGGCCAAGAACGACCCGTAACAGTTTATCGGTTGGTGGCAGAGGGAACGATTGAAGAGCAGATCTTGGCGTTGCACGCAGATAAACGTGAACTGGTCGCCGGAGTGCTTGATGGTGCCGATCTAGCTGCAAAGATGGATACAGAAATGCTGATTCGGTTAATCAAAGAGGGAGCCGCAGGATAAGTCGCGAGAGCATGAAATCCTGTAAGACGGGTTTATAGGATATTTCACAGACGGCTCGTAGCATCAATGACGGAAAACAATGTGCTCGCTTTGATGGGCTGGCTGAAGTGTCTCTCATGGGCCGCGTCGCGATCTCAGCGATTTTTTCGAAAAAAGCTTTATCGCTTTGACCAAAGGTGTCTCGGCCTTGGACGAGACTCATTCTTGTGGCGAGGGAGTGATCGAAGACCAACTTCCTCGGACTTGTCTCTATGTAACGCTACCTCAATTTCAGGTTGTCTCGTGCAGCGAGAGGCGGTACTATATGGATGTTCACTATCTGAGTGTTTGCGATCAACCTGGCATGTAAGCTCCGGTTTGTTTTCGGTCTTCATTTATTTTTCGATAAAAGGTCTGAGGCATGGCAAAGAAGGCAAAATCATCGGCAAAAAAAAGCGGGGTCGACCCGGGAATGAAGGCAATCCTAGAGCGAGAGCCTGGTTTAAAAACAACACTCGAACAGATTGATAAGACTTTCGGTGACGGTGCAATCATGCCGTTAGGGGCGTCTCAGCACCTGACGATTGATGGGATTCCTACCGGTAGTCTAAGCCTGGATATGGCGTTGGGAGGACAAGGAATTCCGCGAGGCAGAATGATCGAGGTGTACGGACCGGAATCAAGCGGTAAGACAACCCTTGCGCTACACATTGGTGCAGAAGCTCAAAAACTCGGCGGAATCGCCGCAATCATCGACGCTGAACATGCCTTTGACCCCAGTTGGGCGAAAAAGATTGGTGTAGAGCTCGATACTCTGTTGGTAAGCCAGCCTAGTAGCGGTGAAGAGGCAATGCAAATTTGTGAAATGCTTGTCAAAAGTAATGCGGTGGATGTCATTATCGTTGACTCGGTTGCTGCATTAGTTCCCAAGAAAGAATTGGAAGGCGAAATTGGTGATAGCCATGTGGGTCTGCAGGCACGATTGATGAGTCAGTCCATGCGAAAGCTCACCGGAGCGATCGCCAAGAGTAAATGTGCCGTGATTTTTATCAATCAGATTCGGGAAAAAGTCGGTGTGATGTTTGGCAGTCCTGAAACCACACCAGGCGGTCGAGCCCTTAAATTCTATTGCTCATGCCGCATCGACGTACGACGAATCGGCGCGTTGAAAGATGGTGAAGAGCAAGTTGGACAACGGGTGAAAACCAAGATCGTGAAGAACAAGGTGGCACCTCCGTTCCGCGTGGCTGAGTTTGACATGATGCACACTAATGGAATTAGTTACGAAGGTGACCTTCTTGATCTTGGGGCCAATCTTGACGTTGTTTCGCGTAGTGGATCATGGTTCAAGTACGGTGAAACTTATCTTGGGCAGGGTAAGGAAAAAGCTCGGAATTTCCTGATTGAGAACCCAGAGATTGCTGCAGAAATTAAGGATGCTGTGATGATTGCCGGCGGATTCGGCGGTGCATCGCATAGTGCAGCAGGTGACGAGGTTGCAGAGGAAAAAGCTGAAATTCCGAATAGCTAACCCTCAACGACAATTTCTCAAGATCGCCAAAATGGTCTAGTTCTCGGCGATTGTTTGGTTTGTCGTTCCTTAGTTTGTCTTGCCTTTAGCTTCCATTTTTCCCCAGGTGTCTCTGAGTGGAACAATTCGATTCATCACCATTTGTTCAGCAGTGGTGTCTTGGTCGACAACGAAATATCCAATTCGTTCATATTGAATTTGTTGACCAACGTCATGGTTCCGGATTTCTGGTTCCGCGTATCCAGTTACCGTGGTAAGGGACTCGGGGTTAAGGCAATCGAGATAGCTTTTCCCCTCTTCAGAGGCGCCAGGATTTTCTGTGGTGAAAAGACGATCGTACAGTCGCACTTCAATCTCCTCAGCATGTTCCTTGCTGACCCAGTGAATTGTCCCTTTTACTTTTCTGCCGGATGTGTCAGACCCGCTTCGAGTTTCTGGGTCATAGGTGCAAAGGATTTCAGTGATGTTTCCGTCGGCATCTTTGATTACATCGTGGCAGTCAATGATGTATCCGGCACGCAGCCGTACCGATCCACCTTTTTTTAATCTGAAGAATTTACGTGGTGCCTCTTCTTTGAAGTCATCCCTTTCTATCAGAAGTGTACCGCTAAACGGCACGCTACGCCTTCCATCCTCCGGTTGTTCAGGATTGTTGATCGCGTCGGTGTGATCTACTTTTCCTTCTGGCCAGTTTGTGATGGTTAGTTTTACGGGATCCAGCACAACCATCCGTCGTGGAGCGATTTTATTGAGGTGCTCTCTCACCGAATTTTCAAGTCGAATGATGTCGATGGTGCTATTGAACTTAGCAACTCCAACATCGGTGCAAAAATTGCGAATCGATTCAGGAGTATATCCTCGGCGTCGATATCCGCTGAGCGTCGGCATGCGAGGGTCATCCCATCCGTTGACATGGCCTTCTTTAACCAAACGCAACATGAACCTTTTGCCAACCAACAAGCTACTGAGCTTAAGTTTTGCAAACTCAATTTGGCGTGGGTGGTGGATGCCTAGTTTCTGACAGAACCAGTTGTAAAGCGGGCGATGATTCTCAAATTCAAGAGTGCAGATGGAGAAGCTAATGTTTTCGATTGAGTCACTTTGCCCATGGGTCCAATCGTAGGTGGGGTAAATACACCAAGTGTCCCCGGTTCGATGGTGATTTGCTCGGAGGATACGATACATGACCGGATCTCGCATGTTGATGTTTGGCGAGGTCATTTCAATCTTTGCACGAAGTGATTTGGCTCCGTCCGGAAAATCGCCTGCTTTCATTCTTTGAAAGAGTTCTAAATTCTCTTCTGGCTTTCGGTCGCGGTACGGACTGTTCCGGCCAGGTTCCGTTAGTGTTCCGCGATATTCTCGCATCTCTTCCGCCGAGAGGTCGCAGACATACGCGTCACCGCTCTCAATAAGCTTTTCAGCCCAAAGATAGAGTTGATCAAAGTAGTCGCTGGCGTAATGGAGGGAATCCCAATCAAAGCCGAGCCATTTGATGTCTTCCTTAATTGCCTCGACGTACTCATTGTCTTCTTTGACTGGATTTGTATCGTCAAAACGGAGATTGCACTTTCCAGCGTGTGACTTTGCTAATCCAAAGTTGAGGCAAATGCTTTTTGCGTGACCGATGTGCAGGTAGCCATTCGGTTCGGGAGGAAATCTTGTGTTCACATCTTGAAACCGACCATCTCGCAAATCTGCTTCAATCGCCTGTTCAATGAAATTTTTGGTTTCTCGTTTCGTTTCTTTGTCATTCATTGAACGCAGTTCCTAGGTGCAGCAATATTCAAAAAGCTGAATTCTATCGCGACAGATGATCACATCGGTGGGGTTGTATAGATAGGTGGAAATCCGGTGATCCTTTTATCCGTCACCGAAAGATGCCATTGGGTAATAAGCAGTTCGAGCCGACTTGCCCTTGCATGTAGTTCTATGACTTCGATGAATTCACGGATGTACCACTGACCGTAACTTGATCGGGGGTAGATTTCGGCAAGATTTGGGAATCGCTCTTTTGACTTAAGGAGCGAACGAAATTAATTAGATGCCAGATGTCATCTTCTTCAAATTCACCGTCAACGAAAGTAGCTGCGGGCATGGGTGAGCCTTCAATACCTTGAATGATCCTTCTGTAGAGGTCCTCTGGACGTGAACCTCCTCGGAAGATCCCTTCAGTGAAGTTGCGGGGTATCGCGTTTTGTGGCTTAAGTCCGCCTCTCGCCAATAAAGGAACTAATTCATCCAAATTCTCCGGCTTGAGCCCAACCCGTGAGGTCCAGTCCTTGGTCCAGTCGTCGTAGTCAGTTGTTTGCCCATTCCCAAGTCCCTCTTCACCATGGCACTTTGAGCAAGCTGCAACTTTTCCAATAAAGACTTGGCGGCCGCGATTGATGGAAGCGTTCAGAGCGTCGGCTACCGCTTTTTCTCCCTCGAGCAGTTGATTCATTTCCTGAAGCGAAGCTGGAACTGGAATGGTGACCGGTGGAGACGGCACCTCGATTACTTCATCCTCAGCGTTTAGCCAAGCGTCTGCAATGTCGATAGCGTATTCCTCGGCGTATTCCCATTCTTCCTGAAATCGTTCGAGGTCTTCGAGTTGGGACTCGTCTTGTTCACTAAGTTCATCTTTTTCATCTAAAGATTCTATCTGTTCATCCAATGCAATGCGATTTTCTCGATTGCTCCAGCCGAGTTGTTTTCCGATATCTGCATTGATAAGGCGGTCACCGCCTTCGATGATGCCTTCAAGGATGCCCATGTCGACCTGGGTCCTTTCATGTTCACCACGGAACGAGAGGTAAATCACGTAATCAACGAGGGCGTCGATGTCTTCATCTGTGATTCGTTCGGGCAACCAAGTCTCTGCCTCGGGTCCTCTTTTCAGCTTTTCAAGATCAAGTAACTGCTGGACGCTCGTCATATTCGTTCCAGCGATACCATGAGTGATCAAGCCGCGAAGATCGTTTTTAGTGGGCTTCGATCCGCGTTCGGTTGATTTGAATTTGAAGACTCCCATGCGGTAGTCTCTTGGATATGGCATTTGATCTGCAGCAACGGGGCCGTGTCCATTTCCAGACACGCCGTGACAACTCGAACACAGGAGGCGATACAGACCTCTACCTTCGGCATTTTCTGGGCCTGATGCACGGTGAAGGTTGTCCATTGAGACGATCGAAGCGAAGTCTGCGTCATCGAGGATGACTTGAGGTATTTTAGGGTTGTCAGGTGTTCCGAACATGGTTTCAACAACCCAAAAGGCATCCTTCGATGCCTGGTCCATCGGTAGATCGTTTTGGATTTGATATTTGGTCGAATGGACCAAGTTTGGCTCGAATCGAGTGATCTGAGCGGGGATGTTTTTTTCCTCTGTGCATCCAGTGGCAAGGATCATGACAGCAAGTATCGGTAGTAGATACACACCGCGAAATGACTGAATTTGACGCATGTTTTTTGTGAGGTCAGGGAGAAAGTAGTATCGTGGATCGACGGGGATTCGATTTATCGAGAATGTGGTGGTGATCTGTTGCCTCTGGAGGAGGGTTTTTCGTGACGGAGAACGCACCACCGACGCTTTTTTTGAACCGCATGAGCGGATAACCGCTCACCGGGTATTGTAGGTAAATGGCATCTTTCTGAAATGCCTAACCCTTTTGTGCTCCTTGAAAATCAGCATGGAAAGCCCCGCTCAGCCGCTCGGAGGTCATCGCGACGTAGTATGTCTGTGAGACGCCAGCAGGTTGTTCAAGGATCCTTTTTGAGAGCGGTAACCATGGACGGAGCTACTGACCCACTGATTTAGCGGCGTGTCGAAGCCGCCGAACGGTCCTCGATTGCCCGAGGATTGCGAGCGTTTCAAACATGCCGAATCCCGTGGTGCGACCAGTCGTCGCAACCCTTAAAGAGTGAATGACAGCTCGGAGCTTAATGCCCTCGGACTCGCAGTACGCTTGAATCGCATCTTCGATTTCAGATGCTGTATAGCTTCCCAGTGCTTCCAGGCGATCGGCAATACCGCACAGCCGTGCGGGGGCTAATTCGTCTTGGCGAATTCGTTTTTCAAACGCAGCTTCATCAGTGGGATAGGAATCTGCAAAAAAGTATTCATAGTCGATAATATCGCCAGCGATCGTGAGTCGGTCATGGGCTTCTTTGATGACTTCGGCAAGAACCGTTTCTGAATCGGTTGCCTCCAGAAGTCCCGCCGATTGCGCGTATGGCGTGATCGCATCAACGCGATCTTGCAAAGGACGTGCTGCAAAGGACCGCGACTGGAACGCGACTAATTTTCGCGGGTCGAATGAAGCAGGGGCTTTATTCACTCGCTCCAGCGAGAAGTGTTCAATCATTTCAGCTGTCGTGAATGTTTCACGTTCACCATCCAGTGACCAGCCGAGCAGAAGTAGGTAGTTGAGGACTGCTTCAGCGCAAAAACCTACCTCGCGGTAGAAATCCACAATGACTGGGTTGAATGTGTCAGCTTCCGTCTCGATGCCGCATCGCTCGGCGATCTCAAGGCCACGTTCGAGTAGTTCAGCAAAGTCTTTATTCTTTTGGTATTTGGCAAGCTTGCGTTTGCTGAGTTTTGCGGATCCACCAGGCTCTGCGACATATGGGAGATGAGCGTAATGGGGTCGGGCAAGACCAAGTGATTCGGCAATGAAGATTTGTCGAGGCGTGTTGGAAAGGTGTTCCTCGGCTCGTACAACGTGTGTGATTTCGAAATCTGCATCGTCAACAACACTCGCGAGGTGATACAGGCAGCTTCCGTCAGGTCGCTGGATGACTGTGTCTTGTTCTTTAGCCCACTCGAAACGCACTTCACCGCGTATCAGGTCTTGTATTACGCATTCACCTTCTCTCGGCATCTTGAGTCGCACGGTTCGGGGGCGATCTTCTGCTTCGTATGCAGCTGCTTCTTCGTCCGTGTTTGCGGCCCAGCGTCGATCGTAGAAGAATCGTTCGCTCCTTTTCTCTGCCGCTTCCCTTTCTTGTTGAAGTTCTTCAGGTCTGGCGTAGTCACGGTAGGCGTGGCCGGAAGCCAGTAATTGATCTACCGCTTGGGTGTATCGATCCGCACGCTGTGATTGGTAGTAGGGTGCATGGGGGCCATCGGTTCCCGGACCCTCGTCCCAATCCAATCCGAGCCAGCGGAAGCCTTCAAGAATCGGTTCGAGCGCTTCGGCGACGTTTCGCCCGGCATCGGTATCATCAATTCGCAGAATGAACTGTCCACCAGATTGTTTTGCCAAAAGCCAATTGAAGAGTGCTGTACGAACACCGCCAATATGAAGATAACCAGTGGGGCTGGGGGCAAACCGTGTGCGAATCATCGCGGTTGGAACCTAAGTGGGGATAGTAAGTATTAAGTCGGCAGAGGATACACCAACCACCACGCATTGTTACAGGGTACCGTGTGGTGGGTTCGCGGTTACGGCTTCGGGATGGTTTTTCCGAGGTGCCTGTAGGCTTTTTCTGTTGCGATACGGCCGCGTCGCGTTCGCACCATCAATTCGCTCCGGAGCAGAAATGGTTCGACTTCGTCTTCAAGGGTATCGCTACTCACATTCATCGTGTGAGCGATCGCCTCCAAACCCGTGGGGCCTCCAGCGAATATCCGCATCAACGTATCGAGATAATTGCGGTCTTGTTTGTCGAGTCCCAATGAGTCGATGCCGATCATGTCTAACGCGGCAGCGGTGATTTCTTGATCTACCTTGCTGTTGGTTTTGCTTTGTGCGTAATCTCGAACCCAAAGTAAGCGGTTATTGGCGAGTCGAGGTGTGCTTCGACTCCTCGCCGCAATTACTTTGGCAGAATCGTGATCCACCGCAATTCGTAATTTGACCGAATTGCGAAGGACAATTTCTCTCAATTCCTCAGTGGTGTACCAGCCGAGATGTTCTCGGATTTGAAACCGGTCTCGAAGAGGCGCACTTAACATGCCTGCCCGCGTCGTGGCTCCAATGAGTGTGAAAGGCTGGACTTCATAATTCAAAGTTCGTGCATTGACACCCTCGCCGAGGACGATGTCGATTCGAAAGTCCTCCATTGCGGTGTATAGATATTCCTCAACCGTTTTGGGAACGCGATGAATCTCGTCGATAAAAAGAACGCTGCCTTCTGAGAGATTCGTCAGATAGGGTAGTAGGTCCTTGGGAGCCTTTAGTCCCGCTCCGTTTGCCATCTGTACGGTTGTCTCCATCTCCGCCGGAATCACGGTTGCAAAGGTTGTTTTTCCGAGCCCAGGTGGGCCATCAAATAGAAGGTGCCCCAAAGGCTCGCCCCTCTGTTTTGCCGCTTCAATCGCAATTCGAAGTCGCTCGATCACGTCGCGTTGACCAACCATTTCATCCATCAGTTTTGGACGTAGAGAATGATCCTGCTCGCGCGGGATGTCTTCGGCTTGTGTCGTTTCGGGGTCGGATTGCTGATAGAC
>JAKMEW010000310.1 GCA_022425745.1 Rubripirellula sp. | reverse complement strand
GTCCAGGAATAAATTGCCGCTTCACGGCTATCAATTTGATGTCATGAATTGGGGGAGTAGAGCCAAAACGAGTTGACGGCTTTGCTCCACAGATAACCGGTTATCGTCCCCTTTCAATGTTTGTGTTCTGCGTCGGAGGGCGAACTCACCCATGACACCTCTCCGATACAGCCAATTTCGCTTGAATCTTGACGATCGCCGCTTCGCACCAAGATCGTCGGCTGGAACCATTCCTGTGTTGACCAGCGAATGACCGCATTTGATCCAGCCACGAATAAACCTGTGGCACATGCGTCCGCGTCAGTGGCTGCGGACGTTATCGTGGTAAGCGACTGCAGGTCGCCCGCGGGGAAACCCGATCTGGGGTCGATGACATGCCCGTACCTGCGTCCACGATGATGAAAAAACTGTTTTCCTGAACCGCTCGTTCCAAGTGCTTGGTCTTTGAGCCAAAGGCCTGTAAGGCGGTGTCCGGGTTTGGTTGGATGTGAAAGACCGATTGCCCAGCCTTTTGAGTCATCCGCACGTTGGTTGCCCGACGCAATCACGCTACTGTTGCCTCCGTGAAGTAGGAAATTCACAACCCCGCGTTCTCTGAGTTGACCAGCGATTTGGTCCAATGCAAAGCCTTTGCCGATAGCACCCAGGTTTACGGACATCCCCGCTTCATTGAACCGAACCGTTTGTTTTGCCGAATCAAGTTCGATTTTTTCGTAGCCAACCCGCTGTCTCGCAGAGTCAATTTCTTTGCGAGTAGGTTTTCGGCCTTGGCGTTTTGAGAATCCCCATGCATCAACGAGTGGGCCGGCGGTAATGTCAAAAGCTCCCTCGGTACTTCGGCTCCATTGCATGGATCGTTCTAGAAGTCGAAAAGTTGACCAAGAAACTGGAACTGGGCGCTTAGCGGCAAATCGATTGACTAGCGAAATCTCGCTTTCTGGTTGGTAGATGGTTAGCCTTGACTCGATGTGATTCAGTTCTTCGAGGGCATCCACCGTCAATTCAATCTGTTCTGGATTTTCATCTGGGAGGATTGCCACGAAGTCGGTGGCCATCGCACGGTGTGAAATATGGGTCAGTAGGCGATGGTTTCCGTCATCCAGGTTGACAGAAGACTGCTGTTCGATCTTGAGCCATTGAATTTCCGGATGATCCGCTTGTGGACTACTCATGCGATTGAATCACTGAATCCCAATAGTCTTGTGGCTCTGAGGCTTATAAGGGGCCGGGGGTGACCCAAAAAGATCACTAACACAATGATACTGACTGGGAAGGATAACGCTAGGAATCGACAACAGTGGGATTCCGTGCGAATTGGCTTCCATGCGATTGGGATTCAATGCGAGGCTAGCCAAACCCGACCTGCTTGGGAATCGCTGGGTCTCTGGGGACGCTCCTAGCAGACGGGATTGGGTCTGTTCCGATGCTTAGAGGTTGGAAATGCGATCTTTTCACATGAGCCTTACCCGGTTTTTGGCGAGGTTTTTATTTCACATGAACATCGATGAGTCGAAAATTACGGGGTTTTATGGGGGTGAACACCTGAATTGGATTGTTTTTTTTCGGAGGGTTGCAGAAGTCTCCTTAATTTCACACAATTCTCGATCATCTGAGATCCAGCAAAGTCCATTTGCGGTTCTGAGCGATTACTGTTGTGGTTGTTCACCCGACCGGAATTAGCGATTTCACTTTGCAGCGTTTTCCTCGGGACGAGAATTCTCGCTGGAAGAACTCAAATCGGTGTGGGATCGGTTCTGACTGGATTCAAGGGTGTACTTTGCCGATGAACAGGTATCCGAGAGTTGAGGTAGATTCTCTTCGCTTGGCGTACAAAGAATGCATGGCGTTCTGCTTCGGTAATGAACGTTGGGGTGGTGGCTGAGTGGTCGAAAGCGCCGGTTTGCTAAATCGGTGAACCGGGAAACCGGTTCCGCAGGTTCGAATCCTGTCCGCCCCGCTTGTTCGTTGTCGTGTCGTTTTAGAATGTACGCGACGGATGGAACAAACGCGGAAACGCGTTATAATTTGAGCAAACGTGATGTTAATCGCCGCAATAAATGGCGGTCTACGTCGCGAGAGGGTGTAGCTCAGTTGGTAGAGCAACGGACTTTTAATCCGTTGGTCCTGGGTTCGAGTCCCAGCACCCTCACTTTTCTTTCTCAAGGATGGTTTTCTTCTAATAGCCATCGGCTGATCTGTGGTAAGAGATCGTTTGAGGCGGTTGGCCCAGAGGCGATCCTGTCTTCACCTAATTCTGAAGATGGTCTGACGTTCTACTTAAGTCGGATCTGCTAAACTCTATCTACCTGCGATCTGCAAGCAGAAAACTGAGATAACCTGCGCTGCGGTAAAGCTTTCGCAGATAAAGTTTCATTTGTTTTTGAACAATCTATTTACCTTTCTCAACGAGTATTTCATGAACGTATCGAATCGACGCAACTTCTTAGCTGCATCTTCAACGTTATTTGCCGGCGCGTGTTTGCCAGGAGCGGTATTCGCTGCGAAGCAAACCGGTTTTAAATTGGGAATTCAGTTGTATTCGCTGCGAGGTTATGACGCTGATGATGCGCTAAAGCATGCGGCTAGTTTAGGGTTTGAACAGGTCGAGTTTTATAGCGGCATGCTGGCTACGACCGCATCAATGGATGAAATCACCGCGATTAAAAAGAAGGTGGCTGATTTGGGGATGTCGATTTCAGCGCACGGCGTTAATCGCTTCACCAAGGACGCTGCTGCGAATCGTCAGCTATTTGAATTTGCTAAAGCTTTGGGTATCCCGACGATCACGGCAGACCCAGCTCCAGATTCTTTCGACAGTCTAAATGGTTTGGTCAAAGAGTTTGACATTCGAGTTGCAATTCATAATCACGGACCGAGACATCGCTACAACAAAGCAGTTGATGTGCTTACTGCCATCGATAAGTATGACGAGCGAATTGGTGCTTGTGCTGACTTAGGTCATTACATCAGATCGGGGCAAGGGGCAACTGAGGTCATTCGATTGCTCAAGGGACGCTTGTACGGTATTCACCTAAAAGACTTCGCCGAGATGCAGGACAAAACTCACGGTGTGATTTTAGGAAAGGGGCATTTGGATGTCGAAGGTGTGTTCCGCGGTTTGAAGGCTGTTGGTTTCCCCGATAATGGTGCGATTTCACTCGAGTATGAAGAGAACCCGAGTGATCCAATCGAGGATATTCGCCAATGTGTGGCCGTTGCTCGCAAGGCAATGAAGGCCGCCGCTTAATTGATTGAAGCGGCTCGCTTTTTGAAACGACTAAGGGGCTCTCTGTGGGAGAGCCTCTTTTTTTGTATCGGTGACAATGTCAATGTAACCGTTACGTCAGCATGGATTGCTTAACAGCAGCATCATTGGAATCGATGGACAAGGCTTGTCAGAGACCAGGTTAGATCGTCTGTCGAGAATTGAATCTCTGCAAAGACTGCTTGTTGACCCTTGGCATTCTTTTTGATTTGACCCAGCCACTGGCCGTTGAAACGAGTGGTTGGGATAGAGTCCCAGCGGTCGTCTCGAAAGTCTCCATCTTCGGAATTTGCGTACCAGAGTTTGACCCCGTGGGGCTTCATGTCGCAAGTGATATGGAGTCCGATTGATGATTCGGTTTCGATCGGTTTCCAGTCAATCTCGGGGAGTGACCGTTTTGCTGCAACGTGTTGGAAAAACACTGCGAGCGTTTGCATCGCTTGTTTTTGTGACCCCTCGAGGCCGTGTCCTGCATTGGGGTGCTGGCTGATGAATTTTGGCCCAATGAGGTCATCCCAGTAGAGGTTCATTGCATCGACAGTCCAATAAGGGTCATTGGTTCCGACGATAAGAAGTTTGGGGAGATTTAGCTGGTCGCGATAGGAAAATGGATCCATCATCGTTCGAAGTTGTGTTTCCCGCGGCGATTCAATTTCTTGAACACCTTTGACAAGACCCTTGCTCGTGTAGTCGCGAATTTGAAGGCTGTATTCGCCCCAGCTATCGAGTTGATGTTTCATTTGCTCGCGAAAGTTGAGAACGTCAATCACAATCGGCGCGGTGGCAATGATTCTTGTGTCCACCACGGGCGTAAGCCAACTGGTCCAACCGCGTTTGGAAGCTCCCGTGATCACAAACTTATCGATTTTGTTTCCAAGATGTTCTTCTGAAAATGTCTCGATTGAATCCAGTGTTTTTACAGCACTTTTGACCATCGGAAAAAGAAGAGGCCAGTTTGGATCGCCTGTCTCTAGATAACGCAGCCAAGTCTCTGAAATGAGGTCGTCTTCTTTGCGGCCATCGAGTAAGGGTTGATTGGGGACTTGATGTAACATGATCACCGCTGCACCACATTGGTTTGCCAGGGTAAGTCCTCTCTCGATTTCAGATCGGCTCGGTTCACCTAGCTGGCTGCCTCCGGTGACAAACAGAAGTGCATGGTCTCGGTGCGTCGTTTGTATCGGTTCGTAAACCTCCACGGCGTGTTCCCATTTCTTCTCATTCCAAACCTGAGATGTGACCCGCAGTTGATGGATCGTTCCGTAAGCGTTCTTACGTGATCCTATGTGTGACCATGCGTGGGCGGGTTCAGGACGGTCGACGAATTGCTTGATCGCCAAAGTCGCGATTGAATCCTGTGTTGTCGAATCTGGGGTGTTGAACGTGTTTTGCGCCGCGACGGCTAATCCGAGCTGAAGGAAAAGAGTGATGCTCGCCAAGAGCCGAAGAATGTCGTGTTTCACTTTTGTTTTCTCGGATGATTTAGATGCGTTAGGAATTGCGAGGTGGCTCGGTTTCAACGTGTCTTCTAGTGCAACGTGCATGGCTTGTCTTTCAGTCACGCGAACGAGCTCGCAATGTTTTATCATGACAGCGGTGTGATTGTCGTAATTGGCTCATCTTTGGTCGTGGTTTAGGCTCCACCTTCTTAAGGGTTCTTCAGTTGTGAATATGGAATATCGATCGCTGTGGCTCCTCGTTTGGTTTGCCAGTTTATGGTTGTCAAAGATTGGTTTTGCGGATCAGCCAAGGACCGGTTCTGTTGTTCATCAAGAAATCGTGGAGGTAATTGATGCCGCGATTCGGTATGAGTGTGAACGGAAGCAATTGCCAGCGTTCTCGATCGCCGTTGTGCAAGATGGAGCGACTCTTTGGTCAGCGGGCTATGGTTTTCAGGACACGGAACGTCGTATCCCCGCAACCTCACGTTCAATTTATCGAGTTGGTTCGGTATCGAAGTTGTTTACGGATCTGGCCATCATGCAACTCGTGGAGCTCGGGAAACTTGATTTGGACGATCCTGTGTCGAGGTATCTCAAGGATTTCCGTCCTTTGGTTCCGAAAGGCTTCTCGGTCGATCTCTTATCGGATCTAACAATTCGTCAAATGATGTCTCACCTGTCTGGCCTTGTGCGGGAGCCACCGGTTGGCAACTATTTTGACCCCACCGAGCCAAGCCTTGCACTGACGTTGGATAGTCTGAACCAGACGGAATTGGTTTATCCTCCAGGTAAGAGAACCAAGTATTCCAATGCCGCAGTCGCAGTGATTGGAGCGATTCTTGAAAAGTATGCTGGCTAGAGTCATCCCGATTACGTGCGTCAATCTATTTTTAAACCGCTGTCTTTGCAGGAGAGTGGATTTGAGGTCGACGATGCAATGCGAGATCAGTTGGTAGCTGGTTGGATGCGTGCTGACGACGGCCGCGATCCTTTCGTTGCACCTGATTTTCTATTGGGAACGGGGCCCGCTGGTAATCTCTATTCCAGTGTCGATGATCTTGCTCGATTCCTTATTTATCTAATGAGTCCTCAGCGGAGTAATTGGGATGGATTACCTAATGAGGATGTTCTTGAGGAAATGTTTACTCCGGCGTTGGCAAGCGACGGTAGGAAAACCTCTTTCGGACTTGGTTTTCACCTGGGGGATTTGGACGGAAACCGTGAGGTTGGTCATGGTGGAGCCGTTTATGGCTTCTCAACTCAGTTAACACTTTTGCCGGACGATGATTTGGGAGTCGTGGCAGTCGCCGCGATGGACGGTGTTAATGGTGTGGTGACGCGGCTTACCGATTACTCGCTACGAGTACTTCTTGCGCATCAGCAGGGAAAACCGTTACCTCACTATCGCAGAACCGTGGCTCCTGATTTGGCTCGCGTTGAAGCGTTGGTCGGAGATTATCTTGGTGACCAGCAATCTTCAGTGGTCGAGATTCGGCTTCGAAGTGGTCAGATGTGGTTGCGTAACGGTAGCCTTCATCGGAAAGTTCGCGTGGATGCATCAAGTGGAGAGTTTGTTTTTGATGACGAGCATGGGTACGGTGGAGTGGTCAAGGTGGTCGATGGCGGCATCGATCTATCGGGGCGTTTCTATCAGCGGTTCGATCCAGCCAAAATCCCTGCGTTGCCGCCGAAAAGATGGAGCGAACTGATTGGCGAATACGGTTGGAATCACAACGTTCTCTATATTATCGAACGTCACGGTAGGCTACATGCCTTGGTTGAGTGGTTCTATTGCTACCCGCTGGATGAACTTGGAGATGATCTTTTTGGGTTTCCCGATTGGGGACTTTATCACGGAGAGAAAATCCGCTTTGTGAGGGATCCTGAGGGAGAGGTGCATCACGCAATTGCGGCCAGCGTTCGGTTTGATAGGCGGCACGAGGGGGCAGTTGATGGCGGTTCTTTCAAGATTTCACCCTTGGAGCCAATCGAAGCACTGCGTGTTCGCGCCGCTCAAGCAAAACCGCCGTTGGAGCAACAAGACTTTCGGCCATCTGATTTGCAAGAACTAATCAATTTGGATCCTTCGTTGCGCTTGGATATTCGCTACGCAACGGAGAATAACTTCATGGGATCGAAGTTCTATGAGCAATCAAGGGCTTTTTTGCAGCGTCCCGCAGCAAACGCATTGGTTCGCGTGCAAAAAGATTTGGCGAGCCACGGCCTAGGATTGTTGATTCATGATGCATATCGGCCGTGGTCTGTGACCAAGATGTTTTGGGATGCAACGCCTAGTGAACTCAAGCATTTTGTGGCAAATCCCAAGAGCGGGTCGCGACACAACCGAGGTTGTGCAGTAGATCTCACGCTATTTGATTTTGCATCCAACGAGGCTGTTAGCATGCCATCTGGATACGATGAGTTTTCAGAGCGATCCTACGCGGGTTATCCAGGCGGCAGTTCGCGGCAGCGTTGGTACCGCGAACGATTAAGGTCAGCGATGGAGAAGGAGGAATTCGAGGTCTATCGCTTTGAGTGGTGGCATTTCGACCACCGCGATTGGCAGCACTACGGTCTCGGGAACCAAGCTTTCGCAGATTTAGATCCTTAGCACCTAATCCACCGGTTCCCAGTTCATCGCTTTATCACGAAGTTTTTCGTGTGCGCATCCCTTGGATGATCTGCCGGAATCCTCGACCTGGTTTGGGGCTCTCGATCTCGTTTCTCGCAGTCTCGAGCGATTGTCGAGCTGAGTTGAGGCCCTCGAAACCACCGAATTCAATGCCGCAGTATCCGTTGTAACCAGCATTGACCACGATTTGCATCATGCGAGTGAAATCCAGGTCGCTCTGGTTACCGTTAGCGTCCCAGACTTTATCTTTGATGGAAACGCCTTTGGCCCAAGGCATCAATTTTCTGACGCCCTCGTAGGAATCGTAGGTTTCATCGTTGTTGATCCGGAAATTACCCGTGTCGGGCAGCGTTCCGCAATTGGGGTGATTCACGGTTTGCATGACTTCTGCAAGCCAATCGGCATTGCTTGATAATCCACCGTGGTTTTCGACGATTACATCAATGCCATGCTGTGCGCCCAATTCACTCAGTCGCCTCAATCCATCTGCTGCGAGTTCAACCTGCTCTTCCCATGAACCTGCACTACGAGCATTAACCCGAATTGAATGACAGTCTAAAGCCTTGGCAGCGTCGATCCACTTTCGATGATTATCAACCGCCTGGATTCTCTTTGACTTATTTGGGTCCCCAAGATTCCCTTCGTTATCACACATGATCAGCACGTTGGTGACACCAAGGTCATCAGCTCGCTTCTTCATTTCAGCGAGATAGGGTTCATCTTTCGCTTTATCCATGAAGAATTGGTTGACATATTCAATTGCGAGGATGCCGTGATCATGGGCCACCTTCGCAAAATCAAGGTTATCAATCTTGCCACTTCTGAGGTCGCGAACGAGTGTCCACTGGGCGAGCGAGATTTGGAACGGTTCTCGATCGCGTCGAAAAACTCCACCGGCCTGCAGTTGCGTGGTTGCTGCAAGGAAAATTCCTCCTGTCGCGGAGCCGGCTTGCCGAAGGAAATGGCGTCGGTTTGTGCTGGATGCTGGCTTTGTCATTGTGTTGTGCAAAGTCTCTTAGTAGTGGGGATTTGATATGGTCCTCAGTAACGACATGGATGCCGCGTATGAGCTGGTTCCGCTTCGGAGATGATTGTGGCGGTTTTGATGTGTCTTCTCAAGCTTGGTATTTTGCTCGCTTGGTTTTCGCAGCTAATCTTGCGTTGTACTCTGCTTAAAACTTCGATGCAGTCGCTGTGTCCATCCCGGAAAGTATAGGGATTTTGTCTGCACGGAAGGTGTGTCTTTTGGCGGGACAGGGAACTGTTCCTCGTCGCTCATGTTCTCGATGCAACGATCGGTAAAGCAGTGAAGGAAGGCGATGAGGTCATCGACCTCCCGTTCGTTTAGCTTCAGGTTTCCCATGTCATCTCTGTTGACGGTTTCCGGAAAGTCGGTTTGTTTCCACCGCCTCTTCGGAGTATCACGAGCATTGTAAAACTCCACCACTTCACGAAGCGTTTTTAAAGAGCCGTTGTGCATGTAAGGAGCGGTGATGGCAACATTCCTTAGCGACGGCGAGCGAAACTGCCCCAATTCATCTTTGTTGCCCGTGTGTGCTCCGAGTCCGCCATCCGGCTTTCCTATGGAGGGAACGCCTAGGTTGTCGTAACCAAAATCACTCAGCAAGGGTTGGTCCCAATGCTTCGCGTTGAGTGGGTGGCAATCATTGCATTTTCCTCCATTGATGTAGACTTGCATTCCCCTGCGTTCTTTTTCATCCAGCGATTCAAGATCCCCAGCGAGGTACTGGTCCAGTTTGGAATCGAAAGGGCGGAAGATGGGACTGCGTAGAAACACTACCAACGCAAGGTAAGCCTGGTAGGTCACCGCTGAGTCGTCTTGCCAGACGGCTTCCCCAACAAGTTTTTTTAGGTCGTTGGAATAGTTTGATTTCCGTAGTCGATTAGCGAGCTGTTCTTCATTGTCCAAGTTCATTTCATTGGCATGAAAGAATGGCTTTTGCACTTGTTCAAACAAGTCCCTCGCACTTCCGTCCCAAAAAAGCCCGCCCTCATAGGCGTAGATTTCATCTCCTTCAGGTGTGAAGAAGTCGTCATATGCAAAGGAAGGAATCAAAGCTGCATACATCAGTGATGGCGCGTTGCGAGTGCCAACTCGATGGTTTATCGCGCCGGTGGATTGTGGCTTCGGGTCAGCAAATGCGTGTTGAGGGATGTGGCATGAAATACATGCCTGTCCCGTTGGGTTGGAGAGATTGGTGTCTAAAAAGATAGCCTTCCCAACTTGAATGGACTCCGCCTTGTTGCTCGAGCCCAACTCCGCTCCCTGTCGTTCCTGAAGCCGATCCAGAACGGTTGATTCGTCTTGAGCACACACTGGGTTTAGTGTTGCGAAGGCGATGATGATTGCTGCAAGTAGACAAGTGTTCCGCTGCGAGCACTTGATGAGCCCGGTCGGCACGACATCGCGTCGCAGTCGCGAGATTAGGTATCGCTTGCCTTTGGCGACCCGTTGGATTTGCTTCATCATTCTTGTGCACTAACTGAAGATAACATTGCGGCGTTTCTTGTCCGACGACAGTTCTCGCAAATCGATTTTAGCAGCGAATGCCGGTGATACTCTTAAGAAACCTTCTGCGTTGTTCAAGTTGCATTGTTATCGTTTTTGTGCGATCAGCGCAGTTCGTGTCATGCAGGAGGGAAAGTATTTCAGGTTCATTGTGATTTGGGACACCGAGCATCCTTCATCTCTCAGAATCGCTTTCATCTCTTCAATACTAATGTTGTCGTAGTGGTAACGCTTGCAAACGTATTTTCCTAAAGCTGTCTCACTCATTTCTAAATTAAAGAAGAAGCCTCCCGGCGCGAGCAGTCGGACGAGAGTGCGAAGACTCTCGCTTGGGTCCTGCGAATATCCTAGCACTGCACCAATACAAACCAGTTGAAAGGATTCTGGGTTGAGAGAGTATTGGTGTCCATCAAGCGTTTGGACTTGATCCGGCGCAGTAATGTTCGCGGTTCCCACCGACATTGATTTCCCATCGATTCCTCGTCGCTTCGCTTTCTTTAACGCAGCGTCAAGGAAATTTGGTTCTAAGTCGGTGGAAAGAAGTGTCGTTTGCTCGGAGGCTTGAAGGAAATGGATACCGATGGTGCCTGACCCACATCCGTTGTCAAGAATATTTCCGTTCACAAGAGGGGGGGTGTTGGTTGCTCGGAGGAATCGTTCCACGCTCGCTTCAAACCCGAACACACGCATGAATAGATCGTATGCGTGGCTGTTTTTATAGAGTTTAGGGCTAAGCATGCAACCACTTGGGTCAGGGTATCTCGACAGCGATCAGCATTACTGGGAGTAATGTTGGCGTTTGTTCAGGATCAATGGGCTCCGACCCAGTGTTGTACAGGGATTGCGATGGTTTTTGTAGGTGTGGTTACGGTTCTTCGCCTGGCTTGCACTGCGTCCGTCGGTGCACTCAGTTATTGTGGTTCGGAATTCAATGAAGTTAGCGTTCTCAAGCCAAAGAGGAGACATCGATGTTTTTTCACCTTCGGTCCATTGCGTGTGTTATTGGGGTATCCATGGTTACCCTCGCAGGTGTTAACTCGTGTGTGGCCGAGGAAATTCAGGAACGTCCCCTAAAGGCACTGCTTGTGCTGGGTGGTTGCTGTCACGATTACAAAACACAATCGAATTTATTGAAGGAAGGGATTGAATCCCGAGCGAATGTTCAGGTGACGATTGCCTACGATCCTGATACAAGTACGGGGCACCTCAACCCCGTTTATGAATCTCCTGATTGGGCTGATGGTTTTGATGTGGTGATCCATGATGAATGTTCCTCGGACGTCAAAGACCTTGCGTTGGTGAACAGGATTTTAGGCCCCCATCAGTCTGGGCTACCTGCGGTCATTTTGCATTGTGGCATGCATAGCTATCGGACAGAGGGCTACCCAAACGTTACGCCGTGGTTCGAATTCACTGGGCTGCAGACGACCGGCCACGGTCCCCAGGTGCCAATTCAGATTGAGTGGTCCGATGCTGGACATCCCATTGTTGATCCGATGAAAGACATTGATTGGACCACAGCGAATGAAGAACTCTATAACAACAGTGCTGGTAAATTACTTCCAACCGCTAAGCTGTTAGCACGAGGTAGCCAGTCTATCAAGAAAAGAGATGGTTCACTGCGTGTTGATGATTGTGTTGTGGTTTGGACCAATCGCTATCGCGAATCTACTAAAGTATTTGCGACGACGCTGGGTCATAATAATGCGACCGTCGCGGATTCGCGATACCTGGACTTAGTGACTCGGGGGTTGCTCTGGAGTTGTGATCGTCTGGCCGATGGCGATCTGAAGTGATCCCATCGAGTATTGAGGCGGCGAGTAGTTCTGCTGTCGTTGACTCGTCACTAAATGAAAAACGCTACAGTTAACTGATCAACTGTAGCGTTATCTAGATTGTTCCGTTGTTGGTTGCTGACAGTTTACTGATTGAACTGTTCTTGTATGGTTTCTTTTGCAGCACGTGTTCCCAGTGCTCCCCACAGACCATAGGGGCTTTGTGCGCCTGGTTCACTTCCTTGAGTGCCCGACCAAGCAGGCATGGCGTCACTACCTCGTTCAATTGGAGGCAGTGTTGAATCACCAGCATCGATGCTGTCGGTGATGAATGTGACCGCGCCATCCCCCATGAGGATGTGGGCACCGCCTTGATGTCGACTTCCCGCTGAGAAAACACCTTCGCTGTAGTCGCCTGTTCCTAGCATACAGCTCGGGCTGTTCGGTGGAAGGATTGTATTGAAGGAGGCGTAAGGGAGTCGGTAATCGGCCCAGCGGTATCCTCGTCCCTGATCACTGCCCGAACCGTACATCGATGCGGTGATGGAGTAGAAGGCGGGACGCTCGGGGTCGATGTGCGGTCCAACCTTGCAGAGACTGGGATTGGATTGGAGGTTTGAAGGGCTATAGGGGTCGTTTGAGGCGAAGTTGCGAACCCAGTCTGCTTTGACTTCCCTCGCGCCCAGTGATGTGGCGATTTCTCCAGCCATTACCGTGTTGGCCAAGCCATCTAGAACGTCTCGGAATTTTCCAGGGCGTCGATTCCAGAACATCCCGCGACATGCCGCTCGGGAGCGTGTTGCCATCCAGTCCAAATTAGTGCGGCCATTAGCTTTGTCATTGTTGAAGTATCCCCATTCACTGGTTCCGCCGTATTCGACTCGGTCCATCGCGTCACCAACACTCGCTGCATAGTTGGTGCGTCCATGAGCTGGAAGGCCATAGCCCGGGTCACTCGGGCAGCGGTAAGTTGGGATCTCGGTTTCCCAAGGTGCGTACTGCCGCGTCCACGGGCACGGACCCATCGCTGGCCACATCGCAATGCCGTTATAAGTCAGTGTGCCGGGGTTGGTGTAGCCGGGGGTCACTTCGGTGCTTTGGTTGGAGATTTTCTCCCATAAAGCTTGTTGCTCCACAAATGGCGTAATGGGTACAAGCCAGCTCAGGAAAAGACGGTTGCCGTCGTAGGTGGCATTGCCAGCCATGGAGCGGGTGGTACCCGTTCCGTTTTGTGGTAATTGTTTGAATGAACTGTGGTAATTGTGTACCGCTAATCCAATCTGCTTGAAGTTGTTACTGCATGACATCCGTCGCGCAGCTTCGCGAGCAGCTTGGACAGCGGGTAGCAGGAGGCCCACTAGGATGCCGATAATGGCGATAACGACCAGTAGCTCAACGAGCGTGAAAGCCGAACGTTTTGAACGCATGAATTGCTTCCTTCATGTTCAAGTGAAAGTGAATGTTTCACCCGCTTTTCAACGTCGGTAGATTCCACTTGGTGCATTGCTCCGTGATTGTCTCTGGCGATAGGAATCACATAGGGCAGAAGGATTTTGGTTTCTGCCCTGCGTTCGCTGACCCAGAGTCATCAGGTTGACGAGGCTTCATGGCTCACGAGTGATGACGGGATGGATCATTAAAGGAGCGTTGCTGCGAAAGGTATCGCTTTGATCTATCCAATTTTTTTGTTTGATTGGACAGCCGGCACATCGCCAGTGTTTTGAGATGGTCTTTGGTTGTTTTAGACAAGTGGCAGATGTCGCTCTGGTGATGAGCCTCTCGGTCCGCAGATAGTGATCTTAATTGGAGTCCGTTGGCGTGCGAATGATCAGATTGCGGATCTCGGTCATGTCGTCGATCGCGAATCGAATGCCTTCTCGACCCTGTCCGCTATCTTTGATACCACCGTAGGGCATGTGGTCGACACGCCAAGACGGGACGTCTCCAATCACGACCCCACCAACTTCTAGGTGATCCCATGCCTTTTGAGCCTTGTAGAGATCACGGGTGAAGACACCGGCTTGTAAGCCGAAGACACTGTCATTCGCTTCTGCGATTGCGTCATCAAATTCCTCGAAACGACTCAGGATTGCGACCGGGCCGAATGCTTCCCCCGCATAGAGATCTGCCGATCTAGGGACATTTTCCATCAATGTCGGTTCGAGGGTGGATTTGTTGCGATGTCCTCCACAAAGCCGTTTTGCTCCGAGTTGTTCGGCTTCAATTATCCAACGCTCTAACCTTTTCGCTTCCATTTCTGAAATCATGGGTCCGATGAACGTTGACTCGTCCTTCGGGTCCCCGATCACCAGTTGATGAGTGGCGTCGATTAGTCTTTGTTTGAGTTCGTCGTAGATTTCAGCGTGAATGATGATGCGTTGGACACCAATGCAACTTTGACCTGACTGATAAAAGGCTCCTATCATGAGTCGACTGGTGGCGTCTGCGAGATCAGTGTCTTGATCGATGATGCACGCGGCATTACCTCCAAGTTCGAGCACCACCTTCTTTTTTCCGGCTTTCTTTTTCAGGTCCCACCCAACATCTTGTGACCCAGTGAAGCTGAGAAGTTTGATTCGTTCATCGGTCGTCAAGGCAAACGCGTCGTTGCGGTTGGCTGGCAGGATGGAAAACGCTCCTTCTGGGAGGTCGGTTTCCGCAAGGATCTCGCCGATTAACAACGAGCCAATCGGTGTGAGACTCGCGGGCTTTAGAATGAACGGGCATCCAGCCGCAATCGCCGGAGCCACTTTGTGTGCGACTAGGTTCAAAGGGAAGTTAAATGGTGTGATCAGTGAACAGACGCCAACGGGGACGCGTTGATACATGCCGCGATAACCTTTGGCACGCGGAGAAATTTCCAGATTCATCACCTCTCCACCAATGCGTACCGATTCTTCGGCCGCAATTTCAAAGGTGTCGATTAGGCGGGTTACCTCGCCTCTCGCATCCGTGATCGGTTTTCCTGCTTCGATGCAGAGTGCCATTGCCAGTTCTTCAAATCGCGCTCTAAACCTTTTCACGCAGTGGTTCAGGATTGCCTTGCGGTGGTAGGGCGGGAACTCTTTCATCGCTTTTGTTGCGTTTGATGCTGCCTTCAATGCGACTTCAATCACGTCTGCAGTAGCCATTGAAACCGAAGCGACGACGCTCCCTGAGAATTTGTCCGTTACTTGGAGTTGTTTTTCGGATACGACCGCTTTACCCGCGAGGAAGTAGGGGTATTTGTCGTGGTTCATGATGTCTCCGTTTCGGGGCAAACCAAAGAATCGTATTGGTGAGGGAGCTAGAGGGTGGATCCGATTTGTTCCCCGCCTCGCAAAGTAGGATCGGAATCGGAGAACGCGTGATCGATCGCAAAGAGTGAAATCTTTCTTTAGAAACAGTTGGCTATCGCTTGAGATCAGTAGCCGAAAAAATGGTTGCGTTCGGGAATCCGAGATTCCATTGAGATGTCAGAGTCGTTTCACCTAGGAAGTCTTCTTCATCGAGATAGATTGCTGGGTCGTCATCGAGTTTTCCATGTCGATCGATATAAACGCGGATTCTATATTCCCCAGCGATCAAGTTGGTTCCAGCGTTTGATTCTCGTTGATGCAAAGGGTTGTCATCTGCTGCGTAAGAATCCTGTTCCGCTTCTTTTTCTTTCGGATGACCCGAGCTTTGATCTTCTTGAACGATCTCGTAAAGCGGTCCATTAACGAAACCACGAGGGGTGATGATGCCTTGAGTGAAAGCGACTGGGAGTTTCAATTCGTTGTTCTCGTGATGGACAAAGATTTGCACGGGAGTTCCCACTTGGTGAGTCTCCGAGATATTTGACATGCGAATAATCTTTTGAGTTGGTTTCCATCTTTCAGTTGGTAGCTGATCGATTGAAGCATACTTTCCCTGCACAACATCAGCGTAATCTTCGATCCAACTTCGAATCGACTTGTACGATTGATCGTGCTCGAACATTTTCAAACCTCCGGCGTGAGATACCGGAAGGACGGAAGAAGCCGAGGATAATGTTCCATCCTCTTGCTTCGCCGGAACCTTAGAAAGTGGTTTTAAAAGGATAAGACTTTCTTTGGGTGTTTCGAGATTGATCAATGGCAGGCGATCTTGGTGTGTCTTGCGACTTGCAGCAATCCATCGCTCAAGGGTTGCTGTGGGATCCTCGTCAAACAGATTGATCCTAGCTCCGTACTGTTGCACCAATTCGCGATGCCTTCGTGCGGGTTTGTCGTGTTTTAGGTCATCGGTACGGATTTCAAATGGTGTGTGGCATGGGAAGCATCTCATTCTTTGCGACCACACTTCACGGGTGAATGATTCGATGAGACGTTCTTTCCGCGTGTATCTAACGACCTGATTTGGGAGTCGCGGTCCAATTGCAGGAGCAACCTCCGATTGTGCTTCACTCTTTCTCGAAGCATCTGAAGTAACGGTCGGGTCTTGATTGCACGTCGTGACAATCCAATGTTCAAACGCCTCGAGTTCGGCTTGGCGGGTTTTTTGATGTAGTCGTTTTGCTGACAGGTTCGAGTCTTTCTCGCCCATGCGAATGAGATTCAATATTTTCGATTTCGACGGATTCTTTCGATCAATTAAACCTGCTCGCTCAAGTGCCACGAAGGTTTCTTGGTGACTTGGCAGGATGTAATCCTTGAGATCGACCGATGCGAGATGGCATTGGATGCAGCTTGATGGCTTGGAGGATCTGAAAATAGGCATGATCCGTGATTCAAAAATCTCACTTGGTTGTGAGGCAACTGAGATCGCATCGGTCGGTGACTCGACGCTATGGGCGGTGTTGGGGGTGCAAGCAAGATGAAAGCTGACCCACAGAATCAGCGTTGCAACTGAATTTTGATGAGGGGGGATCTGCCGCAAGGTTCTGCTTCTCATCTGCGTGGTTAAACCATGTGGACGTAAGTTGGAATGGAGTCTAGGCAACGATGTCGCCAGACGTTTTGCTGTTATGGAGGCGACATTCTAAATCACTGAGGATCGATCGATACGACTTTGATCAATTCTCTTTTCTGGAATTGCAGGTGGGCCAATGACGCAAATCGTAGAAAAAGATTAATTGACATATCGTGATGTAGCGATATATTAAAGGTGATCCAGTTCTATGGGAGAGCAAAATGACCATTGATTCCGAGCAAGTTCCAGCTGAAAAGCCACTAGGTGACGTGGAAGCTTTTAAGGATGCTGCTGAATGTCTTAAGACATTGGCTCACCCGGTGCGTCTTCGAGTGGTGCAACTACTTTTGCATGGGCGTTACACGGTCGGGGAATTAGCTGCAGATTGCGAGATACCAGATAACGTCGCATCGGAGCACCTGAGGCTGCTGCAGAGGTGCGGGTTTTTGGATAGTCAACGTGAAGGGCGCCGAGTGTTCTATCAGGTTGCCGAACCGCATCTGAATCAATTGATGGCATGTATCGAGGGCAGATTCATCAAAAAAGATACTGAGTGAGAGCATCCGACCGTTTGTCAAAATAGTCTACGAGCCGGATCGGCTTGAGAGATTGTCGATCGATTGCTGCTAAGTTTAGGAGAACCAAAATGCAAACCATTTCACCTCAGGCGTTTTCAGAAAAGTACCAAGCAGGCGGCGTCGAACTGATCGATGTAAGGACACCGGTTGAGTTTCAAGAGGTGCATATCAAGGGGGCCCAGAATATTCCTCTTGATTCTTTGGATATTCAATCGGTGATCAATGCTCGGGGATCCAAATCGGGGAATCCCATCTATGTGATTTGTCGATCGGGGATGCGAGGTGGAAAGGCGTGCGAGAAATTCCTTGCGTCGGGCTTCGACGAGGTCGTGAACGTCGAGGGCGGTGTGATGGCTTGGGATGCCGCGCAATTCCCGGTAGTTCGAGGTAAGAAAGTGATGTCACTCGAACGTCAGGTGCGCATTGCTGCAGGTTTTCTTGTCTTTGCGGGCGCCGTCTTAGGGCAGTTTGTTCACCAAGCCTTCTTTGGTATTTCTGCATTTGTTGGAGCAGGTTTAATGTTTGCGGGAATTACCGACTCATGTGCGATGGGAATGGTGATTGCGAAAATGCCATGGAACCAAGTAGCATCGTGTAAGGTCACATCGTAGTTTGGCTTGCTTGTTATCGGGTTCATTATCTTGCTATCGCCCAACCCGCCCTCGTCCATTTTCAGCTTCTGCTTTAGGATGTGTTGAGACTAGCACTGAGTTCGGCAAGCCACCGACTTAGCTATGCAAGGCAGCATTGAATCTTTGGGTCGGAGCACTTGGCAATCATGTCGGACACAATCGTAATCTTTGGGGCGTCAGGAGATCTCACCAGTCGCAAGCTCATTCCGGCGCTCTTTCAGCTGTTTCTCAAGGGGCGTCTACCTCAGGAAGCTCGCATCGTTGGCGTTTCGCGAAGTGATTTTACGCATCAAAAATGGCGTGATTTGCTTTCGCAATCGACGCGTCAGTATGTTGGCGACCAATTTAATGAAACCGCTTGGAGCGAGTTCGCTAATCGCATTTTTTACCATCCTGGTGACATCACAAACTCGGAATCTTTTTCTGCGCTGGCGAAGCTGCTTGCTGAAATTGAGACGACTGAATCTTCGTCGCGAATCTATTATCTTTCCACGATGCCTCAGCTTTACGCGGAAGCGATCAAACAGTTGGGTGCAGCTGGTCTCGCTGACGACCGTCACGGTTCACGTCGTGTGATCATTGAGAAGCCATTTGGGACCGACTTGAAGACGGCTCAACGATTGAATGATTCGATTCATGACGTCTTTCGTGAGGATCAGATTTACCGAATTGATCACTACCTCGGTAAAGAGACAGTGCAGAATATTTTTGCGCTGCGATTTGCTAATAGCATCTTCGAGCCACTCTGGAATCGTCGTTACGTAGATCATGTGCAGATCACGGTTGCTGAAGAGGTGGTAGTTGGAAGGAGAGGCGGTTATTACGACGAGTCCGGTGTGCTGCGAGATATGTTTCAGAATCATCTATTGCAGCTCCTGATGATCACGGCGATGGAACCGCCAGCTCGCTATGACGCCAATTTGGTCCGTGATGAAAAAGTCAAGGTGCTTCACTGTATCCGTAAAATGGTCGGCGGTGACTTTGCAAATCAAACGTTTCGCGGGCAGTATGAAGGCTACCTGAGCGAGGAGGGTGTTCCGGAGGAAAGTGAGACGGCGACTTTCGCAGCTCTGAAGCTTTATTGTGACAACTGGCGTTGGAAAGACGTTCCTTTTTATCTTCGCAGTGGAAAAGGTATGTCGTGCCGGACCACACAAATTGTGATCCAATTCAAGCAAGTGCCTCATATTCTCTTCGGAGCTAAGATGCGAGAGCCTCTTGGCAATCGTCTTGTGATTCAGGTGCAGCCTGCCGAGGGGATTCAGTTGCATTTTGAAACGAAGGTTCCAGATTCGGATATGAAGACCCGCACGAGCACACTTGATTTTAGTTTTCAGAATCAGGCAGGAGAGGCGGATCTTCCGGATGCTTATCAACGACTGCTGCTCGATGCCATCAACGGTGACGCAAGCCTTTTTGCTCGGAGTGATGAAGTCGAACTTGCGTGGGGGATCATTGATCCGATCATTGCTGCTTGGGACAGCCCCGCTGCTCCTGAGTTGCATCGCTACGCAACCGGATACTGGGGGCCATCTGAAATTTCTGATTGGATGCAAGAGCAAGGCAGAGAGTGGTTTGATGTCTGTCCCGTGCTAAATTAGAAGTCAGCGGTAAATAAAAATGTAACCGCAGCGAAACCTTCTTTGTGTTCTTGGTGTTTTTCTGTAAGACGCGGAAAGGAACGGTGAGTGAGGTCGTTCATGGCGATTAAGATGCTTGACGGCACTCACGCTTGCGTTGAGTCGAGTTATGCCAACTCGCTTGACTTTTTTGCGTTCGACGAAGAATCCCTTAGCTGTGCAGCCCGGCCCAACGCCTTCAACTCTCGTGTGAGGTAGAGCTGCGAAGCTTCCGTTCTTTCTAGGGCTTTTCTGAATCACACAACCTGCTATTCAATCTCTTCTCAATTAAGGAAAGTCAGATGAATTTTTTCCTCCCTCTCGCTCGAGCTACTCGACTTGGTCGCAGTGCTTCTCTATCTCGTCATGCTCTTTTGCTGAGTGCGTTGGTCGCTAGCCCGGCGTTGCTTCGCGCTGAAGATAATCAACGCGCTGAAGATAATCAACGCGCTGGTGATCGTCGCGGTGGAGAAGCTGTGCAGCGCGGTCCTGATGGCCGAGGACCGTCCCTTGGCGACCGCGGTCCTCGTCAAAGCGGACCGCCATTTGGTGGACCTGGAGGCTCTGGTTCAGAGGGATTTCGCCCCGGAGGTCGTGGACCCGGCGGACCAGAAGGTCGTGGACCCGGCGGTCCTCGTGGTAGTGCCTTCGGCCCAATGGCCGGTAGGCCGGGTGCGGGACCAGAGATGATGATGCGAATGATGCCCGTCTTGGCTGCCTTGGATGCAAACCGAGATGGTGTGATCTCGGCTGATGAAATCAACAATGCTTCGGGTGCATTAAAGAAACTTGATCGTAACGGAGACGGAAAATTAACCGCAGAGGAATTACGTCCGAATCTTGGTCAACGAGGAGAAGCTCAGGGTGATCGCCCCGCTGGGCCTCCAGCACGTGGCCCAGAAGGTCGTGGCCCAGAAGGTCGTGGCCCACAGGGGCGACCGGACGGACAAGGACGGGGTGAGGCCATGAGGAAAATGTTTGAAGCCCGTGATCAAGATGGCGATGGTTTACTGCGTGGAGATGAGATTCCGGAGCAGATGGCCAGCAGACTAGATCGAATTGACCAAAACGGTGACGCAGCGATCTCTCGAGAGGAATTGCAGGGCATGAATCGCGAAGCTGGGCAGGCAGGACCTCGCCCGGGGCGTGCCCCAGGTACTGGCCAAGGGGGCGCCGGGCGACCTGATGGACGCGGACCTCGTCCAGGCGGCGAAGTACCTCGTCGACCGGGTTCCGATCGGTAGTCATTGCAAAGTCTTGATGCCTTCGCCGCGTAGCACACCAATTTGTTGGGTGTTACGCGGTTTTTTTGTGCACGAATGTCTCTTGGCACTGACTGAAGTCTAAAGACGGTGAGCTGCATCGTTGGTGCTATACCAGTTATGACCCCTACCATCCTCTAGTCTGCTTTGAGCGAACCGATCCAAGAAGCTAAGAAAGTGGACTCGATCGGCAGCCCCCACTAAACTATAGCCAAGCGATCAGGCCCCGAGATTGCCATGCTTGAGTTTCGGTTGGGGAAGGATCATCCATTGTCTTCGTGGCGCATAGTAGAGGCATCCACTTTGTTGGTTTTAGGTAAGCACTTGAGAAGACGAATCTGTCTTATTGGGCGTGTCCGACGCTTACGTTCTCGAGGTGCCATGCAGGCGATGATACGTTTTGTGTTTATGGTGGTCTTGTCGCTTGGAGTAGCGCACGCCATTGATGTGTCGGAAACAAACGAATCGTCATCGCCCAGCGGTTCTTCTAAGTACGTCAACTTTGAAAATGACGTGATGCCGGT
The DNA here is from genome assembly GCA_022425745.1 of Rubripirellula sp. Classification (GTDB taxonomy): domain Bacteria; phylum Planctomycetota; class Planctomycetia; order Pirellulales; family Pirellulaceae; genus Rubripirellula. The sequence continues at coordinate 3,661 of JAKMEW010000310.1, read as the reverse complement.
TCTGACAAAGGCGGGGTGTAATGCAGGGGTATGCCACGCAAAAGCAGGTGGTGGTCAGAACGGATTTGAATTGTCGTTGTTGGGATTTGAACCGAGGGAAGATTATGAGCATCTGGTGAACGAGGGACGTGGTCGACGTCTCTTTCCCGCAGCTCCAGATCAAAGCCTCCTTCTACAAAAGGCAGCTGGAACCGTTCCGCACGGCGGAGGGATTCGCTTGGAGAAAGGCTCGAAGGGGTATCAGGTCATTCGCGATTGGATTGAGCAGGGGACTCAGTGGGGTTCGGGGCAATCCGCTCTTTTGCAACGGATTGAGGTAAGCCCCTCAACGGGTGTTGTGCAGCGAGGGGGTGAGCAGCAACTCTCTGCAATTGCTCAGTACAGCGACGGATCATCTCGGGTCGTTACCGATCTGGCATTATTTGAATCCAATCAATCTGCGTTGGCATCGGTTGACGAGTCAGGGTTGGTTCGCGTTAGTGATCTACCGGGTAACGTGTCGATCATGGTGCGTTATCAGGGGCAGGTAGCGGTTTATCGTGCAGCAGTTCCTCTGGGGCCACCGGTTGATAGTCAGGTGGCTCGTCAAAATTTTGTCGATGAGCATGTTTTCGAAAACTTGCGAGTGCTTGGTATTCCATCATCACCACTGTGTAATGATTCAACCTTCATCCGCCGTGTGACTCTGGATATTGCTGGTCGCCTTCCGACTTCTGGGGAGCTGGATCAGTTCTTAACGGACGCTTCACCGAACCATCGTGAGAGGTGCATTGACAATCTATTACGAACCACCGGCTACGCTGACTATTTTGCGAATAAGTGGACGGCGTTGTTGAAGAATCGTCGCGATGAGGCGAGCGATATCACCTCGAACTTTGCGTTCCATGCGTGGATTCGCGACAGCCTCCTATCCAACGTGCCCTATGACCAGTTGGTGCGTGAGTTACTCGCGGCCACCGGTACGGTGATCGCCAACCCTGCGGTGGCTTGGTACAAGCGAGTTAAAGAGCCAAAGCAGCAAATGGAAGACGTTGCACAGTTGTTTCTCGGGGTTCGAATGCAGTGTGCGCAGTGTCACCATCATCCGTTTGAGCGTTGGAGTCAGGATGACTACTACGGGTTGACCGCTTTTTTCACGCAGGTCGGTCGTAAGCCGACTGGAACTCGCGGCGAAGACATGATTTTTCATCAGCGTGGGGTTGCTGAGGCTAAAAACATGAAGACGGGACTGTCCGTCCGCCCCGCCGCGTTAGGCCGTGGTGTCGGCGAGATTCGTCCAGAGGAAGATCCGCGTCTTCGTCTCGCTAACTGGCTCAGCGAGCCAGAGAATCCCTACTTTGCAAAGTCTTTAGTGAATCGATATTGGAAGCACTTCATGGGACGCGGGTTGATTGAACCGGAGGATGATATTCGTGATACCAATCCGCCTTCGAATCCTGAGTTGCTCGATGCGTTATCTGAATCGTTTATCGCAAGTGGCTACAATCTGAAGGATTTGGTAAAGACGATCACCATGTCAGCGGCTTACCAACTTAGTTCGGTACCAACGGAGCAGAATCAGGTCGATTTGCAAAACTACTCGAGGTACTATCCCAAGCGACTTCAGGCAGAAGTTTTGCTCGACTCGATCGACGATCTCACGGGAGCAAGAACCGATTTTGCAAATTTGCCAACTGGCACCCGTGCAATTTCGCTACCCGACAATAGTTACAATAAGTCGTCAGCATTTTTGCGAGTCTTCGGTCGACCGGAAAACCAAAGTGTGTGCGAATGCGAGCGAGTGGAAACCGCAAGCCTCGCGCAGAGCTTGCACTTGATCAACGCTGCCGACATTCGAGCCAAGATCGCGTCAGCAAACGGTACCGCTAGTCAACTCGCTAGCGAGCCAGAGGCGATGGCTGACCAAGTTCGAGAGGTCTATCGTTTGGCCTTTTCGCGTGAAGTGACGGAGCAAGAGCTTTCCGTTGCGGTGGCATATCTGAGCGAGTCGCGTTTTGACGCTGAGGGTAAACCACTAAACGAAGTAGTCGCAAGAAAAGAGAGTTTTCAGGACTTACTTTGGGCTGTCATGAATACAAAGGAATTTCTGTTCAATCACTAAGTTTTATGACTTTCCGTCACGAGACCAACTCCATGAACGAGAGTTGATTCGAGCAGTCAACGCACGCAGACTTGTGAGTTTCGAGCCGGGTGGTGATTCGTTAGAAAAATCGAGTGATATGAAGAATAAAAAAATGGTTGCAGTTAACTCGGTGAATCGATATTTGATGCGATGGTTGGTGGCTGTTGTGCGTCTTGGTTCCGTCCTCGGGATAGGTGGAGCGGCTAGCACTCTGGTCGCACAATCGGTGATCTTGCCGATGCCGCGTTTGACCACCACGATGCCCATGGGTGGACAGGTTGGTTCAACCGTTGAAATTAAGATTGCGGGCGAGTATTTAGATGGGCCTCGTGCGTTGTTTTTCTCCGATCCATCCATCTCTGTCGAGTCCGTGACTGATGGAGAGGGCGAGGAGATTGGTGACCACTTTCGCGTCACCATTCCTGAGACTTGTAAACCCGGGTTAGTGGAAGCAAGGGTTCGTACTCGCTTAGGGATGTCCTCGCCGAGAGCTTTTAGCCTGTCCCAGATACCGGAAGTCACGCAAGCGGTTCCGAGTACAAATTTGAACGATGCTTTGATGTTGACTGTCCCCTCGGTCTGCAACGCCGTGATGCCAGCTCGGTCAGTTTGTTATTACCAAGTGGAGTGCGATCAAGGTCAGAGACTGTTGGTTGATTGCGCGGCGAAGGAAATCGAGTCAAAGCTGAACGCGGTTCTGATTATTGCAGACTCCGAGGGCCGTGAGTTGGTTGTTCAGCGACGCGGTGACCGAATTGATTTTACGGCGCCAGAGCAAGGTCGTTATTACATCAAGGTGCACGAACTGACCTACAAAGGTGGTCCAGAGTATTTCTTTCGCTTGACACTTCAGCAGGCAAACGAAACGACACTCGCCACTACGACGAGTGGTATTCGAGCAGTGAGTGCGTTTTCATGGCCTCCGGAAGGTTTGGCACCGGATTCGCCGCTCAAGGAGCTAGAGCCAAACGATGCCTACGCAGAACCGCAGGTGATTGATTTGCCGTGCGACCTTTCAGGTGATTTTGCCAAGGCTGCGGATGTTGATCTCTATGAATTTGATGGAAAGAAAGGTGACTCGTGGTGGCTCGAGGTAGCGTCGGAGCGTCTGGGACGCCCAACCGATGTTGCGGTTTTGGTTCAACGTGTGGTTGAGTCAGAGGACGGGGTGAGTTTTCAGGAAGTAGTTGAGTTGAACGATATACCGAGTCCTGTCAAGGTTTCCACAAATCACTATGCCTATGATGGACCGCCTTACAACGCTGGAACTCCGGATGTTCTGGGTGAGATCAAGATTCCGGAAGATGGTCGATATGTGATTCGAGTCGTGGATCTTTTTGGCGGTACGAGAAATGACCCCCGAAATCGCTATCGTCTGATCATCCGTAAGGCAAAGCCCGATTTTGCGGTCGTTGGTTGGGCCATGCACATGGAACTTCGCAATGGAGACCGCAATGCGGTTTCGAAGCCTATTGCACTGCGAAATGGATCCACCATGCCGCTTGAAGTCGTCGTCCTTCGTCGTGATGGATTCAACGG
>JAKMEW010000309.1 GCA_022425745.1 Rubripirellula sp. | reverse complement strand
GGTCAGAGTGTGGAGTTCGACGATTTTCGTAACTACGTACCCGGGGATGATCTCCGACTGATCGACTGGAACCTGTACGCACGACTCGATCAGTTGTTCCTAAAGTTGTTTCAAGAGGAAGAGGAACGTCATTTCTACGCTTTGGTCGATGCAAGCGGATCGATGAGTTTTGGCGAACCGTCTAAGTTTTTGGTGGCTCGGCAACTTGCCGCCGCACTCGGCTATGTCGGACTGTGTCGGTCGGATCGCGTTTCGGTTCAGGTGCTCGGTACTGCGGGACGAAATGCACCGGTGCTACGCTCCCGGTCGTCCCTTTGGCAAATGTTGCAATACCTTGAAAAAGCTCCGCTTGGTCAAAATGGGTCATTGAACGAATCGATCCGTGATTTTGCTTCACGTCAAACCGGTTCTGGGATTGTCGTGCTGATTTCCGATTTTCTCGACAAAGATGGTTTTGAGTCCGCCCTGAGAATGTTGGTTAGTCACAGGATGGATGTTTTTGTGATGCACCTGCTCTCACCTGAAGAGCTCAGCCCAACTCTGCGCGGTGATCACCGATTGATTGATTGTGAGGATAGCGATTTCGCTGATCTAACGATCAATCAGTATGCGATCGATCAGTACCTCGCCAACCTAAAAGGGTTTACCGACTCGATCAAGACATTCTGCAACCGCCGATCGATGGTTTACGTACCGATTTCAACGGAGATGCAGATTGATGAGATGGTGACAACCTACCTCAGACAAAGGGGAGTGGTTCGGTGAACGAGGCGACCATCATCGATCTAGTCAGTGCCGTATCCACCTGTGGAATGTCTCGTGAAGTGTTGACACACGCGGGCATGAATCACTTTGTGTTTCCTCTTGGGGCTCTGAGTTGGTTAGCGACCTTGGGGCCGTGGGCGTGGCTTCTGCTCGGAGTCGCTGCCGGGATCGTGGCACTGTATTTCTTGAAGCTGCGAAGAGAGCCGGTGAGTGTTTCTAGCACCTACCTGTGGGGAAAGACGATTCAGGACCTGCACGTCAATAGTCTGCTGCAGCGATTGCGTCGGAGTTTATTGTTGTTGTTGCAGTTGTTAATTCTTGCTTGCGCCGCGATTGCCATTTTCAGGCCTGGTATTCGTGATGAAAGTAACGGACAGGAACGTTTAATCTTCCTGTTGGATCGATCTGCGAGCATGCAGGCCGTTGATCTGGACGATGGTGTTTCTCGATTCGATAAAGCAAGAGAATTGATCCGAGGGCAGATTGGTTCCATGTCGGATAAGCAGACCGCGATGTTGATCGCGTTTGACGATCGAGCAGAGACGGTACAGTCTTTTACCAGCGATCGTTCCCGGTTATTGCAGTCGCTTAGCGGGGTGTCGGTGAGCAACGCACCGACCGATATGCTTGAGGCGTTACGTGCCGCTGATGGTCTCGCCAATCCTCGTCGATCGAGTCAAGTAGGAGATCTGAATGACGTCCAAGTAGCGGATGCCAGTCCGGCAGAGTTGTTGATTTACAGCGATGGCGCGTTTCAACCCCCTGCCGACTTCAACCTGGGAAACTTGGTTCCAAGCTATGTTTCCGTGGGAAGGCAGGAAGTGCTGAATCTTGCGATCACCGAGTTTTCAACGCAGCAGGATTTTGACAAGCCAGGTATTGTTCAGGTCTATGGAACCGTCGCAAATCTCGGTACCAAGTCAGGAAAGACTGAGGTGACGTTAGAGATGGACGGCGAGCTACTCGATGCTGATTTGGTCTCTCTTGAGCCGGGTGAAGAAAAAGGACTGGCATTCGAGATCTCAGCAAATGACTCCGCTTTTCTGACGCTAACGCTTAACTTGGCGGATGACCTAGCGGTTGATAACCGAGCCTATGCGGGGCTAACCCCCTCCAAGCGTGCCTCGATCTTGGTAATCACTGACGGTAACGCTGCGCTGGAAGTTGGTTTGGAGACGGATCAGATTCAAAAGATCTGCGATGTGACATTGGTTGCACCGTCGTTTTTGACATCTGATGCGTACCGTGAGCGGATGCTATCAGGTGAAGATGACCTGGTAATCTTTGATCGGTGTCAGCCAGCACAGATGCCGAAGACCAATACTTTTTTTATCGGCTCGATTCCTCCTGTCTCGGTTGAGTCCCTTGAGGGTGATTCGGAACGCAGCGTCGATGAGTCGTCGTTGTCTGATGCGGAAACGTTGCCGAGATTTGATTGGGAGTGGGAAGGAGACGCATCCCCTTTGACGATTATCGACATCAATCGCACTCATCCGCTCTTACGTTACTTGGATCTGTTCTCGGTTCTCGTCTTTAGTGGCCGTGCGTTGGTGATGCCTGAGGGTGCGACAGAATTACTCGCGGCGGATATCGGAACGGTGATGGCCGTGGTGCCTCGCGAGGGCTATCAGGATTTGGTTCTTGGATTTCCGATTGTTAGTGAGTCCGAACAAGGCGAGGCGGAGGCAAATACCAACTGGTTTGCTGAACGATCGTGGCCGGTTTTTGTTTTTAACGTATTGCGTACGCTTGGGAATGCATCGGAGACAACGGCGGCTGGATCCTATGCGCCTGGGGTGATGGTCCGCGGGCGGCTGAATCAGCCTGCAGAGGTGTTACGCTCGGAATCACTTCGTATCGAGACCAGTTCGGGACGGAACGTCGGCTTCGTGATGCGAGACGCGTTACAGTTTGAGACGGTCGACACATCCGAAATCGCCGCATACGAGGTTCGCTCTCAGGATCAATTGCTGCAACGGTTTGCGATCAACCTTTTTAATGAAGGTGAAAGCACGATAGCTGCAAGTTCCGAATTGACACTCGGCTATGAAGACGTTGAGGCGGGTAATGCGGGGTTGGTGGTGCGCCGCGAGTACTGGCGTTTGGTCCTACTTGTGATGCTCGCGCTGATCCTTGCAGAATGGTGGTTATATAACCGCCGGATGATGTAATGCGAGATGTGAGTTAGTTCAATGGTTTCATTCAGTGGTTTCGTTAATCGCGTTGTGATTAACGGCATGCATCTGTGAGCCGGTTGGTATTGACGATCGACGAAAACGGGGCAGGCTAGGCTCTCACCCGTTCTGTCAAGTCTCAGGTGTCGCGGGTTGGGTCATCTTCGAGATCACCTTCGGAGAGAATCGTAAATCCTTTTTCTCTCAATGTTTCCATCGCGAGCTCGATGTTCTCGACCATGATGGCGACCGCAGGTTTACCGTTGGGACGAACGATAAGCGGATAGGCTTGAATGATGTTCAGCTCGGCTTGCAGAAGGGCCGTGCAGACACGAAGCAGCGGTTGAGGACCCGGAGGTAATTCGACACCAACCAAATCAGTTTCGATCATCGCCAAGCCGCTACGCTCTAGGATTTCGCGTCCACGGTCAGCATCGCTAACGAGGAATCGAACAAATGCACATTCCGATGCGTCATTAATTGATAAGGCACAGACGCGAATCCCCGTTCCTTCAAAACGCTTGACGACCTCAAGCAGTTGTCCGACGCGGTTTTCCAAGAAGATCGTGAACTGTCGCAGAGCCGGAAAGTTTCTACCTCGAAGGGTTTGAAACGGGGTGCTGGATCCATCGCCGATGCTCATCTTGACGCATCCTGTTGAGGGTTCGGTTGATGTTGATGGATCTAAGTTGATCCTTGATCGCTAAATTCTAGAGTCTCGGTGACATGATGGTCAATTCTCGAAATGCGATGCAGTTGATTGCGAATCGTTTGAGTTTTCGTCATGCGTAAAGTTTGCGGGCCCTGTTTCTTCATCGCATTGGCGTTGGCGATCCGGTCGTTGTGTGTGACACTATGTGAATGAGACGCGGCAGCAACGTTTTCTGCCTTCATGGACTGCGACCCGATGGTTGATATGTCCCCGTGGGAGATCTGCGGTGGGAGATCTGCGGTGGAAGGTCATTTCGCACGAACGGAAGCTGAGCCAAGAACGGAGGGTCGGGATGACGCAGCCAATACATCAACATCATTTGCAGATCCGTGTTACCTACAAGGAGACCGACGGCCAACGTCGGGTGCATCACGCCAACTACGTGAATTACTTCGAACGTGGGCGTGTGGAAATGTTACGTTCCATTGGTATTCGATATCGTGATCTCGAGGACCAAGGACGGATGCTGGTGGTTGCGGAGATGAATATCCAGTACCACTCAGCGGCACAATTCGATGACTTACTCGACCTTGAAACTTCATTGATGGAATTGCGCAAGGTTCGATTACGTCACAATTATCGGATCTCTCGTGATGGTGAATTAGTGGTCACAGCAAGTTCTGTAATCGCATGCGTCGATCCAGAGGGAAACCTCAAGCGACTACCAGCATTCGATTTCGAAGGCTCCTCGTTTGGCTCCTGACGAAGTCCTTTTTCCGCCGTATTCCGTCTTGAGTTTCTGCTTCTGCGATTGAAAACTCTCGGCTGCCTCTGAAGGGGGGGCGTGGTGTCTATGGTCGCGACTTAGGTTTCGAGTTAGAATTGAGCAAGACCTGCGGCTAAGTGGTGGCGGGTTCCCGCCTAGATGATTCCTGCCTTTCAGATCGTCACCGTTATTTTGACGAGCACCGACCACGGATGTTCGTTTCCGGTAACGATCTGCCTCAAAATCTCTCGTTGCAGTTATTCATGATCGACCCAGAGGTAACCGGACCACTGAATGTCGCGAACCGCAGGAAATGCTGCGCGGACTGTATTGGGAACAAAAAGGAATTCGGGAATGGCATCGTTTCCGGTGCCTTGTCACTCAAGGTGTTAATGCTTGTGGTCCTCGTGTTTGCCGCTGCAGAGACGATCGATTCAGCATTCGCAGCGAATCCAGACCCGAATGCGGGCGGGGCGGGCGAGACGCGGCCTGACCAAGGTGCGCGGCCGGACCAAGATGATGGAGAGGATGTTGAAAGCGGGAATTTCACCCAAGGGGTGACGCCGAACGCAAAGCTTGGCTCTGCGGGAGAGACATGGTCAGAGCAAGGATGGCCGTTTCTGCAAAGGTTCTGTGTCGATTGCCACAATGCGGATTCACGCGAAGGTGAATTAGATCTGAGTGGTTTTGCATCGTTGGATGCGATTGCTACGGAGTCGTCATCGCTTCAGCGTGTCGTGGAAATGGTGAAGTTTGGTGCTATGCCACCGGAGGATAGTGAGCAACCGGAAGAAGCGGTTCGCAGGCATTTTGGAGAGATCGCGGACTCAATCCTTTATTCGGTCACCTGCGACTTGCGTCCTCGACCGGGCAAGGTCACCGCACGGAGACTCAACCGCGCTGAGTACAACAACTCGGTTCGCGACTTACTTGGCATCGATTTCGATCCCGCGGATGACTTTCCTTCGGATGAGGTTGGCGCTGGGTTTGATAACAATGGTGATGTGCTATCGCTGTCGACGCTGTTGATGGAGAAGTACCTTGATGCTGCCGAGGAAATTGCTTCGCGAGTGATCGTCGATCCCGACACGCTGCAAAAGATTCGCAAGGATGTGTCGAGCGATCAAATCTATGTGGCGGGAGAAACGCAGGTAGGTAGATTCAACGGGCGTTTCTTCAGGGAAGATGGTTTTGCTTGGATCCCTCTGGATGTTCCCTACACCGGACGTTATCGGTTCAGTTTCTCCGGCGGTAACGCATCGCCGGACCGCGGCAAAACCAAGATTGGCATCTTCAACGAAGACGGGCAACTGGTGGCGTCGGGTGAGGTCGGTTACTACGGGGGAAGCGGGTCTTCGGATACCTTCCGTTTTGAACTCGATCTGAAGCAGGGTGCGACAACGCTCTACTTCGCACCTATCTCTTCCGAGCAGCAATCAGATGACACCAACGGTAGGGCTGATGAGCTGCCGGGCGATACCACTGTGGCGTCAGAGAATGAATCAACTGCCGAAGGTGAGGAAAGCCCCGAGTCTGGGGAGCCTGTTTTCTCGGTGTCAGATCGAGTGAACGAGGCCGTGATTGAGGCGGCAACATCAGCAATTGCCTCCCCTCTTAAACCAGATCGACGCGTGGATGAAGATAAGTTTCCCCACATGATTAGGACGATACGCATCGATGGACCTGATTCGTTTCCGCGAGATGCGTATCCGGAAAGCCATCATCGGGTGATCAAACGTGTTGCGAGTCGTTCACGCGGTCGGTGGGATCGAGTTGAGGAAGCTGCGCAAGAATCCCTGAGACCGTTGATGCGTCATGCATTTCGCAGGAATGTCACGGATGACGAAGTGGGGCGTTATTCGGCGTTGGTGAAGCGTTGCACAGATCGTGGGATGAGTTATTTCGAGGGGATGCAGGCTGCTCTGGCTGCGGTTTTGGTTTCTCCCAATTTCTTGTTCAGGATCGAGAGTCCAAGCGGGGATGCGGTGATCGATTCGGAGGGAACGGTTGCGCTGACTCCGACGCAGTTGATGACGAGGCTATCTTACTTTCTCTGGAGCAGTTTGCCCGATGAGCGACTTTTAGGCCTTGGATCGAGAGAAGAGCTTTCAGAGAAGCAGTTGGTGGCCGAAGTGCAGCGGATGATTCTCGATCCACGTTCGCAGTCGCTTGCCGAGCAGTTTGCAGCTCAGTGGTTTGGACTGCGTAACCTCGATCGACACGATGCCGACTTGGATCAGTTTCCCGGATTTACGCCTGAGTTGCGTGAGGCGATGCAAGAGGAAACCAAGCGACTGTTCATGCATCTTCTTGCTGAGAACCGGCCGATCGGTGAACTACTTTCAGCCGACTACACCTTCGTGAATTCTGTTCTCGCGAAGCACTATGGAATGACGGGTGTGGAGGGAGATGATTTTGTGAAGGTCTCGCTCCAGGGTACTGGTCGTCGTGGTTTGCTGACGCATGCAAGTGTTCTCACATTGACGAGTTATCCTCGTAGAACCTCACCGGTGCAACGAGGCAAGTGGGTACTCGAGAACGTGTTCGGTACGCCACCGCCTGATCCACCGGCGGGTGTACCGACGCTCGAGGATGCCGAAGTGGCGACCGACGGATTGAGCTTGCGAGAGCAGATGGAGCTACACCGCCGAGATCCCGCCTGCGCGTCATGCCACCGTGTGATGGATCAGCTTGGATTCGGGCTCGAGGAGTTCGATGCGGTGGGTGCCCGACAGTTGGCTTTGAGCGGGGAGGATGCATCCAAAATCGACTCCAGTGGTGAGCTGCCCGGAGGACGAGCATTTAACGGCGCTTCAGAATTGAGTCAGATTTTGAGTGTAACTGAAGCAAGAGCATTTGCGAAAACTGCTGTCGAGCGGCTTCTAACCTTCGCGTTGG
>JAKMEW010000305.1 GCA_022425745.1 Rubripirellula sp. | reverse complement strand
GTGCGTGGTTCGAGAGCAACGGTGAGGTCGGGTTAGCATCCCCAGATGCACTCGCGAGTTCTATTCGTGGAATGGATCACATGGTTCGAACCATGTTAAATCAGACGCAAGTGCCATTGGCGGATGTGATACGCATGGCAACGCTCACTCCTGCAGAGCGAGTCAAAATGGATGGCCAGATAGGCAGCCTTGAAGTCGGCAAGGTAGCGGACCTGCTGGTTTTGGACCAAGAATTCAACATCGAAAAGGTTTACCTAGGCGGCCAAGAGATACCGAAGCTAGTCTGACGAACCATCGCTGCCTTTCTGATTCGCTAGCCACTGTCGCAGGCGACTTTCATCTGCTTGCAGCTCAGGTAGACCAGATCGATTGGCGTTTTCCTCGGGATCAACAACATGGTCGTAAAGCATGCTGCCAGTTAAAGGCCCTCGACCGCCGCGTCCGCGATATTCGGTGTAGCGATAGCGATCAGAACGAACCGTGTCGCCATTTTGAAATCGACCAATCGCCCGGGACTTTCCTTGACGAGCGGGGTCTTCTAACCAAGGCCTCAAAGTAACGCCTTGGACTTGGTCGGGTATCGCAATTCCTGTCAGGTCACACAGAGTGGGATAGATATCGATGAATTCGGTCAAGGAAGCACACCGCCGCCCGCCGGTAAAACCTGGTGCGGAGATCATCAGAGGAGAGTGCATGGAAGTCTCAAAACATGAATGCTTGTTCCACATCCCATGCTCTCCTAGCTGCCAACCATGATCCCCCCAAAGCACGACGATTGTGTTTTCACTAAGCCCACTCTGATCCAAGTGATTAATAATTCGCCCAAGTTGCGCATCGACGAAACTGACACAAGCGTAATAGCCATGGATCAAACTCCTCGCAGTCTCCGTTGAAACGGGACCAGAAGGCGGAATGGTTGAATAGGCACGCAATTCACCCGAGGCATGCACCGCACCCTCCGGAGCTCCCATCGGTGCCGAATCATTTCGCGGTAAGTCTATCTCGTTAGTTTTGTAGAGATCCCAGTAATGCTTCGGTGCGCAAAATGGCAGGTGAGGCTTGTTGAAGCCGACAGCAAGAAAGAACGGCTGAGCGGATTGTGAAAAACGCTGAAGGTATTCAATTGCCTTCGTGGCGGTTTCGTGGTCACGATATTGATTGTCGGGGGTGTCCACTGATTCATAGGGCATCCCTCGGACTTTTTTCCGACCGGGATACTTCACCCGATGCTCTGCAATCGCTGATTCCTGCAAAGCGGCATCGTGGTAATCACCCAACTTTGATCGCCAGGGAGTTTCTGACCAACCGGCCGCGTTGTCATCGACAAAGTGAAAGACCTTGCCGAGGCTGATCGTCGTGTAACCGCTTCTTTTGAAGACTGTATTTAGCGTGATCGCATCTGGAGTCTCTCGATCTGCACGGGCAGTATAAGAGACGAACCTTCCGGGAGATGGCCTGATTCCCGTCATCAACGAAGCTCGACTCGCCCCACAAGTCGGCACCATGCAGTAAGCCCTCTCAAATAACACCGAACGTTTCGACAACGCATCAAAATTCGGGGTATGCATCTGAGTTTGACCATAGCACGCAAGTTGCGGCCTGAGATCATCCACCGCGATGAACAACACATTCGGTGGTGCGGATTTTCCAGCCACTGCCGTTGCTTCGAAGGCTTCGGCAGAGCCCAAGAGTGAATCTTGGCAAATCTGAAACCCAAAGATCAGAAGCAGAGAGAGAACCACCTTGCGCATTCACAAATTCCTAGCAAGCCTGATGGGACGGTAAGTCGTCAAGAGACCTCAATCACGCGTCAAAAGACACCCCCACAATGGGGTTGTCCAACGACAAAACTCGCTGTTTTGAGGTTTTACCTCGTTGAATTGAGGATCAAAAGAAACGTTGGTTAAGGAAAACTGCAGCCTGCAATCGGCGTCTCAACGCGAAAAGAGAGTTAAAAAGTACGGCTTTTACCGGAAATGACGTTCGAGGAAGCTAATTCAGCATCGTAGACAATTGCAGTCGAACCATTTTTTCGGAAAGGTTGGTTTCCTCCAGTTCCGTGACTATGATTATAGATGAGCGGAATCTCTCCCGATCCTTGGGGAAACCGACCATTGTTTTGTCGGTTAGTGATCAGGAGGGGACGCCTCTTCCGTTCTCATTGTCACTCGTCGGTTATTTCGATCAATTGGCTTCAGGATTTGAAAGCTAATGGAGACGACCTGGAGTGCTAACTAATCCGATAATTGTTGCCGCACGGAATTCATACGATCGGCAATGAGGCGAACTTTTTCCAAAGGAACGCGTAAGTGATTACTTCCCGTCGACTTGTTATTGCAGCAGCCATGGCGGCTGTTTCCGCTCTCAGTTTTTCTTCCGAGGCATTCGCGGATGCCAAGCAGGACGAGACCGAAGCCGTTCAGGTTGGTCTCTTCGAGGCAATGGATGCTGGTCAGGTGGATGTAAAGTTCATCCCGCATGATGCTTCCAAGGCCAACGTTCTTGTCAAAAACTTAACGGACAAGCCACTGGAAATTCGTCTTCCTAGTGCATTCGCCGGAGTTCCCGTTC
>JAKMEW010000296.1 GCA_022425745.1 Rubripirellula sp. | reverse complement strand
TGCCGGAACAACGGATCTAACCGTGCTCAGCGGTGATGACTCGTTGACGCTTCCGATGATGAGTGTCGGTGCGGAGGGAGTGATTTCGGTGGTGGGCAATCTGGTTCCTGCTCCGATGATTGAGCTCGTTCAGGCTGCTCTCGCTGACGACTTCGTGACCGCTCGGAAACTCCATCATCGTCTATTCGGTTTGTGCGCGAGTATGCTAGGTTTATCAACCAATCCGATTCCCATCAAAGCCGCGATGCAGATGATGGGGCGAGACACTGGAGAGATGCGTTTACCCATGACGCCTCTTGAGCCGCAGCAGTACGAGCAACTGCGAGAGTCTCTTTTGGCTTTTGGCCTAGCGTCGGCTGCCGGTTAATCTTCGAAGAATCGTCGCGTGACGAGGCTCGAGTTTACGGGCATCGTGGTACAAAGTTTCTCAGGTACTGATGGCTCTGCACCAACGATCGTAGGCGATCTTCTTCCGAGTTTTCATAAGCTCGGTCTTCCACCTCAACACACACCGGCCCGCGATATCCACAGTCGGTCAGGGTTGAGAAAAAACGACCCCAGTTTACATCTCCCATGCCTGGGAGTTTGGGTGTGTGGTATTCGTTGGGGTGCGCGAGGATTCCGACTCGATCGAGACGTCGATGGTCGACCCGCACATCTTTCGCGTGAACGTGGAAGATCTTGTCCGAGAAATCAATCATCGGATTCAGGTAATCCATTTGCTGAAAAATCATGTGAGATGGATCGTAGTTGAGCCCAAAGTAATCGCTCGGAATGTCATTAAACATCCGTTCCCAAATTGCGGGGCTGATTGCGAGGTTTTTGCCGCCTGGCCATTCGTCTGCGGTGAAAAGCATCGGGCAGTTTTCAATTCCCACTTTCACATTGTTGGCTTCAGCGTGTCGGATGATGGGGGTCCATGTTTCGACGAAGCGAGGCCAATTGTCGTCGATGCTCTTGGTCCAGTCACGACCGATGAACGTGTTCATGCGGTTGAGGCCAAGTTGAGCGGTGGCGGTGATGACCGTTTTGATATGAGCCGTAGCGGTTTCTGCTTCTTGCTGATCGGGTGATAAGGCATTGGGGTAGTATCCAAGTCCGCTGATCGCCACTCCGTATTGTTCTTGCAGGTTCCTGATCTTCTCAACCGCCTCGGCTTCCAATGATGTGACATCAATGTGGGTGATGCCCGCATAACGGCGTGTGGATTTCCCCGGCGGCCAGCACATCACTTCAACACACTCGTATCCGATGGAAGAAGCGATCTTGAAAACTTCTTCGAGATTTTGATCCGGTAGGATGGCACTCACAAATCCAAGTTGCATCATTGTTTTATTCCTCGATGTTTACCCATCTTTCGGCCTGATGACTTTTTAGAATCGCTTCGCAAAGGACGATTTCGCGATGACCATCGGCAAAGGTGGGGTAGGAGTTAGGTTCTGATGAAATGCCATCCCGATGTTTCTCAATTGCCGCATAGACTGCGCGAAAGAGTTGCTTGAAGGAATCGCCGAAACCTTCGTTGTGACCGCCGGGGTACGATGCCGCTTGATTAGCATACAAGCTCATCAGTGCCGGGTCGCGTATCAGGCTTTGGTTGGGATCATCTCGATGCCCCAAGTGTAACTGATTCGGGGATTCGCTATTCCAGTGCAGCGAATACTTCTCTCCGGCGATTTCATACTGTAAGCAGTTTTTTCGTCCCGCATCGACTTGCGAAACCCACATGACACCTTTCGCGCCACCCTGAAAACGTAAAAGTACACTTCCGAAATCTTCGGTGGTAACGGGAATGTTTTGAAGTGCCTGTTGGTTCGATTGCCTTGAGTTCGGAGTTGGGTTCTGACTGAACGTTTCATTGCTTCCGGCAATCGTTTGTCGAACGGGGTGTACGGTACAGAGATCAGCGAGAACCGCGTCAACCTTCTTTCCAACAATGTATTGAATCAGATCCAGCCAATGTGTCCCGATGTCCGCTACAGCCCGTAGTGCACCTCCCTGCTTGGGGTCAACTCGCCAATTGTAGTCGGTGGGATGAAATAGCCAGTCTTGAGCGTAGCTGCCGGTAACGTGAAAGATTTTTCCTGAATCGCCGCTGCGAACGCGTTCGTGACTCTCGAGCGAAAGAGGATAGAAGCGGAGGTTGTAAT
>JAKMEW010000289.1 GCA_022425745.1 Rubripirellula sp. | reverse complement strand
GCCTTGGCTGGACTATGGGGGGGCGTCAACGCTCGCCAGTTACGGAGTATCGAATCCAAAAGATATCCCCGACGCTCATCTTGAATTTCTCAACCAGCTAATCGATTCGGTGGAAACCGAGGATTTTTTTCTAACTCATGCGTGTTACGACCCGGCTCTGTCGTTTTCTGAGCAACCTCCCGAATTACTGCGTTGGCGTCATTTGTATGACGGGGTTCCCCAGGCACATCAATCCGGAAAGACTGTGATTGTTGGGCATACCCCGAGTCGTGACGGTGAGGTACTAGATCTTGGTCACCTCGTTTGCTTGGATACCTTTTGCCACGGCGGTGGTTGGCTCTCGGTCATGGAGCTTAAGAGTCGAGCGGTTTGGCAGTTCTCAAAATGGGGTAAAAAACGTAACACCGAAGGATTTTTGGTCCATTGAGATGTGAGGGGGCGTCTCTGCGTTCGCCTAAATGGCATGAAATCCTGCGTGATCGTTAAACTTTGCCAAAAATGCTCAATCCCTACAGGTCGTAAGGCCGATTGACGAAATAGGGTCCCACCTTTTTGAGAGGACCGTTTCATTCAAATCGTACGTAACGACCCATGCTCAGCATTTCAATGCATTCCGGTTCGTGGCCACTTCGTTTCTCAAGAGTGTTCGCCACCTCGTTCGTTCTGTTGATTGCTGCCGATGTCAATGGACAGTTAGCCGGCAAAACTCCTGATCGCGGAGTCTACGAACCACCAAAATTGTTCCTAGATCCAGATGGCGAAGCCCATATTTTGCCGGCAAAACAACCTGCCGGTAATGCCAAGCTGGTTCGCGGAAACAAGCTGCTTCAAGCAGCATCATCTCCCGAGCTTCGGGCTGCGCCGGCGAGTAGCCGGGAAACCAAGCAGGCCTTCTCTGCAAATGAGCGTTTGAATGAGGGGACACGAGGACGCGATCGCTACAAGGAATACCCAAAGCCGGTTTTGAGCGATCGTGAATTGGCACGGGGAATATTGAAGCCGGGTGAGGAAGGTAATCGATTCCGGCCTCTCGTCGATGTGTCTGTTGATCAGTCTTTGGTTGATTCTGTTGAAGGTGGATCAGGTTTCGCTCAGAACTATCAATCCAAAGCAACGCAAGTCGGTGGGGCCGCTGTGATAGCGGATCTCATTCGAAACGGGCAAATCCATCCAAATGGCAATGTAGGGTCGACAACACACGCGGGCCTTTTGGAGCAACAACTATCTTCGGGTTCGAAAACCGAAGGTGAAGTCGAGCAGGTTAGCTACCACAAGGAGCTTGTCATCGAGCAGCGGACGCCAGATCAGGTTGCTTTTTCCGATGAGCAATTGGTTGCCGTTGACGCCAAAGCAAACCAGACTCCTCGACTCACTGGATTGGCTTCTTTTCCACTAAGTCAGATCACACGGTTCGCGACTTTGCCTCTTAGGGTCGGTCGTTCAGAAGGTGGATTTCCGCACGATGCTACGTGTGACGGATGTGATGCTTGTGGTCCAAGCGAGTGTGATGAAATTGGTTGTGGCATTTTTGGTTGTGGTGACTGTGATGTTCCTTGTGACACGCTCGGGTGTGACGCGATCGGTAACGGTGATTCATTGGGTTTTGGACGCAACGCAATTCGGGGTGATATGTTTTCGTTTGCCTCCTCACAAGGGCATCGTAGCGTTTCGTCGGGTTCCACTCATTGGTTTGGGGGAATCGATTATTTGATGATGTGGCGCCGCGGCGTGCGTTTGCCAGCTTTGGTGACGACGGAAGTAAGTGACGCGAGCGGAACTCGAGAAGAGGTCATCGTCGGTGATGATCGAATCATGACTCGAATGACTTCGGGTGTTCGGATCACGACTGGGCGTTGGTTTGATGGTGATCAGACTTTTGGGTTTGTGGGCCGAGGTTGGTACGGTGGCCGCAAGCAATATGGATTTGATCGAGATCAATCGCAGACGCCAATTCTTCTTCGCCCATTTTTAGACTACACCGATCAGTTCACACCCACTCCTGATACGCAAGTGATTGCCGAACCAGGACGAGCGGACGGCGCTGTTTCCATTAACGGTGACAGTGAAGCTTTTGGTTTAGACCTGTCCTTCCGTCGTTTTCTTGGCGCTGAATTCGGCACCACGATGGATCTGGTTTATGGTTATCAATTTGTACGTTTCAATGAGCGGCTTGATCTTTCCACTCAATCTGTTTCTCTAGACGACGATTTCGCGCCAGTCGGTTCGACGTTTGCAGTACGTGATTCCTTCCACACCTTTAACGAGTTTCATGGCGCACAGATTGGCCTGCAAACCGATTACCGAGAGGGTTTCTGGTCGTTCCAGGGCCTCGCAAAATTAGCATTCGGATCCCTTAGTCGTGAGGCATTGAGAGATGGGGAAACGACGATTCAAGTGGATTCATCAATCTCGACTGAGCCCGAGGGTTTGCTGGTTCGTGACACCAATCGTGGCCGCGTGACAAATCAGCAGTTCTCATGGGTGCCTGAGATCGATGCAACACTTGGTTGGCATCGCTATGAAGGTTGGGACCTAACGCTTGGTTACCACTTACTTGCAGTTACTGACGCAATTCAGCCGTGCGGCACAATTGATCGTGAATTGGGGGTTAACTTATCTGATCCGCTCACAGGTGCTATCCGCCCATCGGCAGACTTGCGTTATCGCACTTTCTATCTCCATGGGATTCATTTTGGATTGCAACGTGTGTACTAAGTGCGACGGTGCAAGGAGTGCCAATGACTTTACGCTGTTTTGTAAACTTCTTTGGACTCGTCTCTGTGGTCAAACCTTGCTTCACGGCTAAAGGGCCTAAGTGGTTGATTGACTACTTACCCGGTCGCTGATTCAGAGTCGCTGGTAGAGAGGGAGTCTTTGCATTGATAAGGCGTCTGCAGTCTCTTCACGACCCGCTTCTGAGTTGTTATCGCGATCTGCGTTGGCGTTCAAAGAGTCGTGGTAATCAAGAAAATTTTATCGTTGAGAGTCGGCTATGCGTTCAGCGTTTGCTTGATAGTTCGATAAAAGTGAACTCTCTCCTGATTCCAGAAGGATCAGAGGCGGAGGCGTTAACGTGGGGCGACGCAACGGTGCCGATCTACACACTCGCTGCGGACAAAATAAACGAATTGGTTGGTTACCAATTTCACCGCGGCGTTCTCGCCTCTGCTGTTCGACCCGCCCCGCGAACGCTGACTGAATTGGACTGGTCGCGAATGCTTCGCCCAATCGTTCTGGCCGCCTTTGGGGTGACGGAGAACGAGAATCTCGGCAGCATGCTTCGAACTGCTGCAGCTTTGGGGGTGCAGGATATTTTGCTAGACAGGCAGTCAGCGGATCCCTACTCCCGTCGAACGGTTCGAGTGAGCATGGCCAATGTGTTTAAACAGCGGTTGTACTTACTTGAGGATCCTGCCGATCAATTGATCAAGCTGCGGCAACAAATAAATCTGCGTCTTGCTGTGACATCGCTGAAGGAACGTGCCACCAATTTGTCTGATTGGCAGGCGGATCAACGCCCGGTCGTGCTCGTGATGGGGAATGAATCGGCTGGGGTCGGCGACGAAGTTGAGGCGATTGCATCCGACCGATTGAAGATCCCCATGGAGTTGGGAACCGATAGCTTAAACGTTGCAGTGGCAACGGGGATCTGTCTTTACGGCCTGGTGCAGGCTTACCCCACTATCGTTTGATTTTCGAAGTATGCCCCAGTTAATCGAAGCAGTTTCAATCGATGCAGCATTGGAACGAATCCAACAAGATCATTATTGATGGCGACCGTTTAGATGGCGTCGAGTGATTCTGGCATCAGCAGTTCAGCCCCATCAAGAAAGCTAACCAACGATTTGGCTCGATACGGTTGCTGAAGTTTTCGCACGGCCTTACTTTCGATCTGTCGCACACGTTCCCTCGTGACTTGAAAAATCCTTCCCACTTCTTCGAGCGTGTAAGTGTAGCCGTCGGCTAGGCCATAACGGAGACGAAGGATTTCACGCTCTCGATAGTTCAGCGTCTCCATCGCTGATTCAATCTGGGTCTTGAGAGCCTCACGGTTAGTCTCGACCAACGGATCATCATCCCGGTAGTCTTCCAGAAACTCACCGAAGACGCTTTCTTCATGATCGCCTATCGGCTGGTCAAGTGAAAGAGGTTGGCGGCTCATTTTCAGAATGACTCGGGTGTCATCGATCGATAGACCGCTTCGCGAACATATTTCTTCAGCGGTGGGTTCACGACCAATCTCTTGAACAAGATCACGAGTGATCTGACGTATCTTGTTCATGGTGTCAATCATGTGCACCGGAACACGGATTGTTCGGCTCTGATCAGCAATTGCTCGGGTGATTGCCTGTCGAATCCACCAGGTCGCGTAAGTGCTGAATTTGTAACCCCTAGCGTACTCGAATTTATCTACAGCACGCATGAGACCGGTGTTTCCTTCTTGAATTAGATCCAAGAAGGACAAGCCGCGATTTCGGTACTTCTTGGCAATCGACACAACTAATCGAAGATTGCCTGCTGAAAGAATCCGTTTTGCTGCATCGTAGTCATCACGGAAGTGATCACATTTGACGATGCGATTTTGCAAAGTCACTGGAGATTCGTAAGTTGATCGCATCAACTGAGTCAACTCGGCACGGATTTCTTTCTCGCCGCGTTTGGGGTCAAGGCTGACAGGGTTTTGGTGCTGGAGTTCTTCACGAAGTGCCTGCATTTGCTTCAACACACCTCGCATTTTTTCATACAGAGGTTGAAGCTTACTCGCTCTGAGGTTCATCTCTTCAACGAGGCGTACCGCCTTGTTGCGACGCACCACAAGGTTTTTCCATGCGGCGCGGCGTTGCCGAATTGGAAGGCGTCTATTGATTGCGGTGCAATAGTCGGTTCGATTGAGAATTAACAGGTGGTGCAATGTGCGGCAGTTCGGAACGATCCGCCGCATGATCGCTTTCTTCTCTGACGCGTTGGTCACGGAGACTTCAATGGTCCGATCGAGACGAAGTTTTTTGTCTCGAACTTGCTCAAGAAGTTTCAGGGCGCCTTGCAGCATGTAATCGGTAGCGAGCATCGAGTGGCGGTACCGATCACGCGTGCACTCAATCTGCTGTGCCGCAGCAATTTCCTGATCTCGGCTCAGCAGAGGAATTTGTCCCATCTGCATGAGATACATTCGCACGGGATCTTCGGACGGATCACTATGCAAATCATCCCGTTGCTGTGGCTTTTCACTGTCTGGGAAAAGATCCTCTTCAATTTGCTCGGTGAACTCTTGACCCATCACTCGATTTCTTCGGGTCACCGACTCTTCTGCATCAAATGCATCATCCTGAAGACTACGTCGGTTTAATTTTTTTTCCATCGACTGGTCCTTGAAGCCCGCTGCGAATCGATCCACCTGATCAGGGGACTGGTGAGCAGCTTGGGTGCCAAATGAAGGGGAGGAATAGCTGGATATCATGTAAGTCTTTTGTGGCAAACGGTTTACGCAATTTGTTGGTTCTGACGCGTACCCCCGCGTGTTGGAGATTCACAACACCGTTGTTGATAAAAAACAACGTCGGTGGTCGATCGGAATCATGAATTTCACCCGCGAGCCGGTCGAATGAACCTCCGTGTGAAACCCTAGGTTACGAACTGAGCATTCAACTGATTTTCAGATCAGATTTAGCGCAAAGAATCGCTGATCTCTCGATGTGGATTGGCGACTGGTTCGTTCCACGAGCGAGTTTCGTTAAATTAAAGGTGAACCATGCTAAAACTCGTTTGAGTGCTGCATGGTGTTTCCTGATCGTGATCATTTCCGAAGGCTTCCACGCCGGCATAGCTTTTCGTGCTCGATCTCGTTTGCTCAGTTGGTCAATCTGAAAGTGTCTCGCTCATTATGGATGCTCAAAACTCGCATCATCAGGAATCGAATCCAGACCTTTTGTGGATGGGTAAGGTTCGCTGGTCCGATTTTTCCCAGGCATCTCTTTGCGCAGCACGGCTCGAAGCGTTAATCGAATCCTGTGTAGAGCGTCAATCCTTTTATCAGCTTCTCGGTGAGTATTTAGACCAATCGCTCGATCCGAATCACGCGCTGCATCATCTGCTGCGTTTCCTCCAAGCAAGTGAGAATCCCGACAGATGGGTTGATCAGTTCTTGCAGCGTCCCGAGCATCTAAGCTCTCTTTTTCTTCTGATGGGAATGAGCGAAACGCTCTCCAATCGACTAATCGCCGATAGTGATCTTTATCGTTGGATATTGGACACCCAAGGCGCACCCCAGTCGCGGGAGGAGTTGATTCAAGAACTCTCCCATGTCTTTGCTGGCGTTGACCAGCTCAGCCGTGCCTCGGCTTTGCTGCATCGGTTCTACATTCAGCAAACAACTCGAGTGGCTTACGCAGAGTTTGTTGGCGGACTATCGCCCGAAAAAGTCGGTCGATACTTGTCGGCAATTGCAGATGCCATGATCGAAGTGGGACTGCAGTTCGTCATGCAAAGATTGGTGGATCGGCGTGGGGAGCCGCAGCGACCTGATGGATCAGTTGCCGAGTTGACCGTACTGGGCGTGGCGAATTTGGGTGGGAACGAGATGAGTTATAACTCGCCACTCAAGTTGGTTTTTATCTATGATTCGATAGATAACCACAACGTATGGCATCGTGATTTCTACAATACACTTGTCGACGAGCTGGTTGGCCTGCTGCGAGGTGATCCGACACGAACCATCGGCCTCGATGTTGATCTCCGTGAGGGACCGAAGTCTGAGGTGGGGGTTCATATTTGCAGCTTCCGAGAGGCGATTCGGATTTATGAAACGGCTGGTCGAACTTCACAACGACTTGATTTTGTGAAGGCCAGAGTGGTGGCTGGATCGGTCGATCTTGGTAAGGCATTACTTGCAAGGCTCGAGTCTTGGATCTACCAACAGTTCATGAGCCGAGTAGAGCTGAGTGAGACCCGAACGATACGCAGAAAGCTGGAGAAACGGATTGAACAGCCTTCGTTGTTAATGAATGATCTCACCGATACCGCTGGTGGCAAACATGATGTGGAACTCACTGTCCAGTTTCTCCAGTTGCTGCATGGTGGTGGGATCCCGGAGGTGAGAAAGAGCAACACCTATGAGGCGATCGGTTCTCTCCAACGCTCCGGATGCTTGACTCATCAGGAGTCCACGTTGTTTTCAGAAAGTTACGCGAGACTCGGCAGACTGCAAAATCAAATCGCGTTGATGTTTGATCGGTCCGGGAAATCGCTTCCTGAGCAGGAGGAAGACCAGAGACGACTTGCGTGGTATCTCGGGATTAAGGAGTCCAATACTGATCGCGGGGACTTAGTGCGATTTCAAAAGTTACTGAATGATACATTCGATCGGAATCGAGCGGCGATTAACCATCTCATGCTCGATGCACCTGATAAAGCGCAGGATGTAGCTCTCGAAACAGAATTGCTTCTCGATCCAACGCCAGATTCTGAGATCATCGATAAGGTTGCAACCAAGCATGGATTAAATGATGCAACCAAGATGATGGAGCATTTGCGTTCGCTTAGCATGGAGAATGTTTCTTTTCTTTCACCTCATCGATGTCGGCATTTTTTCGCGTTGATTGCACCTGCTTTGCTCGAAGCCATCTCGAAGACTCCCTGCCCCGATGAAACTCTGAGTTCCATGGTCCGAGTCACCGATTCACTGGGGGCAAAGGCGACGCTATGGGAGCTGATGTCAAGCAGTCGACCGACCATGAACCTGATGGTTCGTTTATGCGCTGCGACACCTTATTTGGTGGCTGTGTTGATCAACAGCCCCGGGATGATTGATGAACTGGTCGATTCGCTCATGATGAATCGGCTTCCAACCACCGCCCGACTCGACTCCCACAGTATTGAGCTTTGTCGCGGAGCGGTTGAGATTGAACTGATTCTGCAGAGCTTCAAGAGTAGTTCACACTTGATGATTGGTGTACGAGACATTCTTGGCAAAGATACTCTTGAAACCATCCATCAGGCGATTGGTGATACCGCGGAATCCTGCTTGCGAAGGGTGGCTGATTACGAACAAGAATCACTGGCGATGCAGTTTGGTGACCCAGTGGATGATCGTGGTGACCGATCCGAGTTCGTCATGTTGGCACTGGGGAAATTGGGTGCTAGAGAACCCAACTATCACAGTGATCTTGATGCTGTTTTTCTCTATTCCGCGGACGGAGAGACCCAAAGAAGACCAGGCGGCCATCGGACAACGCTGACCAATCAGCAATTCTTCAATCAGATGGCTCGCCAGATCGTTGATCGAGTCAACGATTCCAGCGGATTTCCTCGGCTGTACGACTTGGATTCGCGACTTCGAGATTCAGGCGAAGAGGGAATGTGGGCGATGCCTGTGGATTCCTTTTTTTCTCGCTTTGAGGGTCAACAGGTTCCACTCTGGCAGTGGCTCGCCCTCTGTAAAGCTCGTGCAATTTCCGGTTCGCACGCGTTGCGTAGCCGAATCGATGAGCGGGTGCATGAAACACTTTGTCAGGTTCATTGGAAGTCCGAGATGGCTTCTGAGATTCGGCAAATGCGTTTGCGAATGGAACAGACGGCTCGGCCGGGAAATCTCAAACGTGGCGTCGGTGGAACCGTTGATGTCGAACTCACTTCGCAGGCTTTGACTTTACGTTATTTGTCAGAGTTTCCGCAGGTGCACAATGTTGGGACAACCGAGTCTCTTGCCGCTTTGGTCAACGCGGGTTGCATCGAAAATAATCAGGCTCAGGTTTTAATCGATAGTTATCGTTACCTCAGAAGGGTTGAGGGGAATCTTCGTTTGATGAATACAGTTGCTAGGCACGAGATCCCAGAAGAAACTTATCAGCGAGAATTGTTGGCTTTCTTGATGAATGAAGTGGATTACCAGTCTGTTATCGATCGCTGCAAAGAAACCAAAAATCAGAATCGCCGAGTTTTTGACCAAGTTTTTGATGCGTTGGCGATGGAAAATATTACTTGATTCAAATACTCAAGCAGATTCAATGGAAGGGTTTAGATGTTCCGCGGTTTGATCCTTAGTTACTGCGTTTTTTTTCTCGTTAACACCAATGCCCCAAATGCGAAGGAATTCGACACCAATGTCACCGATGCGTTGGGAGCGGATCGCAATCGACCCAATATCGTTTTGATTATGGTCGACGATATGGGGTATGGAGA
>JAKMEW010000283.1 GCA_022425745.1 Rubripirellula sp. | reverse complement strand
GTCACCATACAACCGATCGGCATACCCTCTCGGAGACGGAAATTAGCAATCGACTTTCTAGCGTTGGTGATGACAGGCTTCTGGCCTGAAATCTGGGTCATCGCGTCAATAGCGAGGTCCAAGATTTTCTTGTCACCAATCGCACTGCCAACGCCCATGTTCATCGTGATCTTCTCGACACAAGGAATCTGATGAGCATTCACATAACCGTGCTTGTCAACCATCGCCTGACGGATGGTTTCCTCGTAACGGGTTTGTAGTCTTGGTTTGGAGTCGGACATAAGTTTGGTTCCGCAACGTCTGGCGGTCTACGTTCAATTATTTCTTGGTGGCGTATGCAGCACGAGCGGGTGAAATGACACCCAAGCCTGCACCGCTCTTCTTTGCATAACGTTCTTTGCTGCCATCTTCTCGGTAGCGAACGCCAAC
Source organism: Rubripirellula sp. (assembly GCA_022425745.1). Lineage (GTDB taxonomy): Bacteria > Planctomycetota > Planctomycetia > Pirellulales > Pirellulaceae > Rubripirellula. The sequence goes on along the minus strand of JAKMEW010000283.1, from coordinate 18,252 downwards.
ACGAGTAGGTTGACCGGTGGTAGGATCTACCAACATGACATTGCTGGCGCTGATCGGCATCTCTTTGTTTAGACGACCACCCTGAGGATTTTTCTGGCTGCGGCGGACATGCTTCCACACGCGGGCAATTCCCTCAACGACTACCTTGTTTTTCTCTCGGTCAATCTTCAGGATTTTTCCGCGGCGACCTTTGTCGGCACCGGCGATCACCTGAACTTCGTCATCAATGCGAAATTTCATCGTGTTGAACTACTGAGTACGATGGAACAATTGTTGTTTCTTTACTAAGACACTCGGGTAACCACCCGCGGTGTCAAACCACTTCGTTCGCCAAGCTGACGATCTTCATAAAACTTCGGTCACGAAGTTCTCTCGCCACCGCACCGAAAATACGGGTACCGCGAGGCGACTTATCTTTATCTATGATCACAACAGCGTTGCTATCAAACTTAATATAACTTCCGTCAGGTCGTCGAGTCGGCTGCTTGGTACGCACGATTACCGCACGAACAACCGACTTCTTCTTGATATCGCTGCCTGGAATCACACTCTTGACCGAGCAAACAATCACATCGCCCAATCCAGCGAAGCGACGTCGGCTACCGCCTAACACCTTGATGCACATCACTTCACGTGCCCCGGTGTTGTCAGCGACGTTGAGTCGAGTTTCTTGTTGAATCATGTCTGTTTCGTTACTTCAAAAGGCATGACGCCATGTTTCTGAACCACTGAACCTGCGAGCCTTTCCCGCAAGCGTCTCGTTCACCTCTTGCGACCCAGCTTCACTGGATCGCCTCCGCAAAGCCCTAAGCTTCAGCAGCAGCCTCACCGGCCGCTTCCGCAGCAACTTTGCGAGCCGCCCGCAGAGCTGCAACGTCTACGTCGGTGCTCTTTTCGAGCACTCGAACCAAACGCCAACGCTTCAGCTTGCTCAACGGTTCCGACTCGATGATCTCAACGCGATCGCCGGTGCCCGAGACGTTCTCTTCGTCATGGGCATAGCAGACCGTTCGCTGTCGGACGTATTTCTTGTACTTCGGGTGCTTGACCAAGCGATTGATCTCGACACGACGTGTCTTGCTCATTTTGTCGCTAGTCACGATTCCGGAAACAACGCGTTTCGGCATGGAATTCAGTTCCGAGTGATGTGTTCGGTAATTTGTTCTTATCTCTTATCGGCTTCACGCACCAAGCGCTGGGCCTACTTACTTAGCCGCCAACTCTCGTTCTCTTTGAATCGTTTTGATTCGAGCGATCAAGCGGCGATTTTTGCGAATTTCACTGGGAGTGTTCAAGCGTTCGGATTGCGACTGAAACCGCAATCGGAACAAGGTCTGCGCCGCTTCTTTAGCGGTCGCATCCAATTGCTCGTCACTCATTTCGCGAAGTTCAATATTTGTAGTCATGATTCTCGTCTTCAATTGCCAAATGAGGCTTGATCTCGCTATCTGCTAACACTGCGTGCTCCGCAGCGGTAGCTAGACCTTTCGTCTTTCGACGAAACGCACTTGGACAGGTAACTTGCTCGCCAGACGAGCAAAACAAACTTTCGCCTGCTGCTCAGTCACGCCGCCGAGTTCGTAGAGGATCGTGCCAGGCTTAACGACCGCTGCCCAGAAATCTGGTTCACCCTTACCCTTACCCATACGAGTCTCAAGTGGTGTACTGGAGACTGACTTATCTGGGAAGATTCGGATGTACAGTTTTCCTTCGCCGCGGACGTATTGCTGTGCAGCGATACGACCAGCTTCAATCGTCGTGGCTTTGACCCAGCCCGCATCAAGCGACTGGAGTCCATAATCACCAAAGACGACCGTATTGCCTCGTGTCGCTTTACCTCTTATGCGACCTCTTTGGCTTTTTCGATGCTTGACCCGCTTGGGCATCAACGCCATCGGTGTCGTCTCCGTATGTTCCTTGGTTTATCCAGACCTGAATCCCGATGTGCCCCTGTGGCGTCATCGCTTCAGTGAACCCGTAATCAATTTTTGCTTGCAGCGTGCTCAACGGGATGGAGCCCGCAATTTGTTTCTCTCGGCGAGCCATTTCAGCTCCACCTAAACGACCTGCTAATTGAACCTTGATGCCCTTTGCACCAGCTTCCATGGTCTGCTCGAGCGAACGTTTCATCGTTCGACGGAAACTTGACCGTTTAGCAAGTTGTTGTGCGATATCTAGGGCGACCAACTGAGCTTGCAACTCAGGTCGGCCGACCTCCTCTACTTTCAAGTTAATTCGGCGACCGATCAAATTCTGCAACTCAGCCTGCAAAATCTCGATCTCTTGCCCTTTCTTTCCGATGATCAAACCTGGACGAGCGACAAACATCATCACACGCACTTCATCTCTTGTGCGTTCAATCTCGATCCGGTCAATCCCAGCACTCTTGTACTGCGATTTCTTGGGATGATTGGTAATGAAATTACGAAGCTTACGATCCTCGACTAGCAGCTCAGCAAAATCTTGCTTCGAAGCGTACCATCGACTGGACCAACCACGGGTAACACCAGTACGAAAGGCGATTGGATTGACTTTTTGACCCATCAGGGACTCTTTGTCGTTTGGAGTACAATCTTCAGTTCGTCTACATCAGCTACAGCCGCATCCAGCGACCGAGCCCACAATTACAGTTCGTCGATCGGAGTCAACTCGACTCGAATGTGACTGCTTCTCTTCTTAATCATAAAGGCACTACCTCTTGCACGAGGTCGCACTCGCTTGAACATCGATCCACCATCAATGCAGACCTCTGTCACTACCAATTCTTCGATCCGATGACTCTTACCAGAGTTCTGATCAGGATCCTGCGCGTTACCAACTGCACTCTGAATGACTTTCTCTAGCATCCTCGCCCCACGCTGAGGTTGATACTTGAGAGTGTCGAGAGCTTCATCGGCGTACATCCCACGAACGATGTCCGCGATCGGCCGCACTTTCCTAGCGCTAATTCGCGCGTTTTTATGTCTTGCGTTGAACTTTGCCATTGGTCAATCCAAGAATTACTTCTTGCCCTTTCCGCTGTGCCCCTTGAACGTTCGCGTCGGTGCGAATTCGCCCAACTTGTGTCCAACCATGTCTTCAGTGACCAGCACCTTGACGTGCTTGCGGCCGTCATGAACCATGAACGTCACGTTCACAAATTCTGGAACGATCGTGCAGGCACGCGCCCACGTTTTGATCGGTTCTTTTCCGCCGCCTTCCGCCTGTTTTTGCACTTTGAAAAACAGCTTTGGATCGACGAACGGGCCTTTCTTGCTACTGCGGCTCATGAATACTTCGTTAACCGGTTTGGGTACAAATGTCTGGGGAGGTCATTATCGCGACCCCAATCTCGCGACACGAATCTCGTTTCTCTGTCTTAATGCAACTTCAACTGACCGTAGCGACGACTCTTGCGACGCCGAACAATTGAGCTGTTACTTGGCTTACGCTTTTGACGAGTCGATCCACCTTTAGCACTCTTGCCCTGAGGGCTAACTGGATGACGACCGCCCTTGGTGCGACCTTCACCACCACCGTGAGGGTGATCCACCGGGTTCATGGCCGTACCACGAACGTGCGGGCGACGACCCAACCAACGTGCCCGCCCAGCCTTACCGAGTCGAACATTCATGTGATCGCTATTGCCAACCTGACCGATTGTCGCACGGCATTTGCTCGGAACACGTCGAACTTCCCCACTTGGAAGTGACAACTGTGCCCAATCCGCCTCGCGGGCCATCAAGGTCGCTTGAGTACCAGCCGATCGACACAAAACTGCACCACGCCCAGCTCGGAGTTCGATACAGCAGACCGACGTACCAAGTGGAATGTTCTTCAAAGGAAGGCAGTTCCCGACAACCGGAGGAGCATCAGGACCGTTTTGAATCTTGTCACCGGCCTTCACACCTGCGGGTGCAACAACGTAACTCTTCTCGCCATCGCTGTAATGGAGAAGTGCGATTCTCGCAGTACGATTCGGATCATATTGAACCGAGCTTACTACCGCATTCACACCATCCTTCGCCCGTCTAAAATCGACAACACGATACATCTGCTTGTGCCCGCCACCACGGTGCTGAGCGGTAATCTTACCCTGGTTATTTCGACCACCAGTTTTACGCTTCGGCCGCAACAGCGACTTCTCAGGCTTGTAACCCGGCGTCAACTCGGCGAAGTCGCTCACCGACGCGTTGCGTCTTCCGGCGCTGGTCGGCTTGTAGACTCGAATGCCCATATCAGTATCGTTTTATTGGAATGCCGTTAAAAAAATTTCTCAATTCGCAGACTGCATCAGCAGCACCGCTCACCTTTAGAAGAAGTCAATTCGATGATCTTCATGCAAGTGAACCACTGCTTTCTTCCAATCTGAAGTCCGCCCGTAACGAAAACGGTATCGCCGCATCTTTCCCTTACGGGTCTGCGTGCACACCTTTTCGACCTTCACGCCGAACAACTCCTCTACCGCACGCTTCACGTCAAGCTTGGTCGCCTCACGATGTATCTCAAACGCGTACTGGTTATTTCGAGAAGCACGGTGGACACCCTTCTCGGTCACGAGTGGACGCAACAAAATCTGATGCGCCTCCAACTCGAGACTGCTACCGGAGTCAATCGGTGGTTGTATCCTCGTCATCGGTACTTATCTTCTCTTTTCGGTTTACAAAACACCCACACCCACTACTCAGCGGTTGCGAACGTCCCCTCTTTGATTCGATCCAACGCATCACGAGTCACCAAAACCCGCTTCGGCTTCAGCACCGTCAACGCATTCAACTCTCGAACTGGCTGCACACTCACACCGGAAATATTCCGGCCGCTCTTGTAAACAACCCCATCGAGTCCGGCTGTTGCAACCAACGTTGTCACACCATTGAGCCCGAGCGACTTCAAAACACCCGCCATGCGAGATGTCTTGGGCTCTTCAAAGCTCAACTGATCAACAACCACAACTTCACCGTCATCGATCTTGGAGCGAATCGCCATGCGAGTCGCCAACTGAATCGCCTTTCTATTCAAGCGATAGCTGTAATCACGAGGCTTAATTGTTCTCGCAACACCACCACCGCGGCGAACATTAGTCCGCTTGCTACCAGCACGTGCGTTGCCAGTACCCTTTTGACGGTACATTTTCTTCGTCGAGCCAGACACCTCACCGCGAGTCTTCGCACAGTGAGATCCCTGCCGCTGATTCGCCTGGTACATCACCACAGCATCATGCAGCAACTGCTTATTCACTCGATCCGCAATCTGAGTGGTATCTATTTCGTAGGTACCAACTTCGCTACCGGACGCATCATATACAGGTAAAGTGGCCATGATCCCCTAACCCAACTTGTTCGTTTCACAGACACTCACAAACCCACCATTTGGACCTGGCACTGCACCACGAACCAAAAGCAAGTTACTCTCAGCGTCAACACGCACCAACTCGAGATTCCGACTCGTCGTGCGGGCATTCCCATACTGACCAGCCATTCGACGTCCCTTGAAGACGCGACTTGGCGAAGCACTGCAGCCGGTACCACCGGCATGACGGTGAACCTTCTTTACACCGTGCGTTGCACGTTGCCCAGAGAAATTATGCCGCTTCATCACACCCGCGAAGCCGCGACCCTTACTGGTTCCAACGACATCAACACGAGCAACCTCCGAGAACTGCTCGACAGAGACTGACGCGCCAACCTGAAGATCGGACGAACCACGAAACTCCCGAACAAACCGCTGCGGCTCACAACCAGCCTTTTCAACGACCTCTAAACCAGAAGCAGCACGCTCCTTCGATCGCTTACTATCCAAAGATGCGACATGACCCCTTTCGGACCTGCTCGCCAAACGCCGCGGCTTATCCTCAAAACCCAACTGGACGGCCTCGTAGCCATCTCGTTCCTGACTTCGAACCTGCAAGACGTGACACGGCCCAGCCTGAATCACGGTAACGGGAACAACCCGACCGTCCTCCAGATAAACCTGTGTCATCCCGACTTTACGGCCGAGAATTGATGGTGTCATATTTATCACCTCGCCCCCGCTTACACCGGGACGCCCGTCATTCGTGTTGGATTTAAAGTCTGCCAAGCCGAACCGACGCTCGCTCAGCCCATCAAGCCACCCAAGGTGGCAACTCCAGCTGCAGCGAACCGTAGTTATCGACCGGACTTCCGTTCATCCGGAAACCGCCAGTGGTCTACTGTGTAAAACTCCGCCCGCCGCCAACCAGCGACAGGCAAACCTCCCCAGGCCACGAACACCGCAACCAAACCAAATGCTATCGAGCAGATGCCTTGATCTTGATGTCCACACCAGCTGGGAGACTCAACTTATTTAGTTCTTCAATCGTCTTCGCTGTCGCTTGAACGATATCAATCAATCGCTTGTGAGTCCGAATCTCGTACTGCTGCCGTGACTTCTTGTTCACAAAGGGACCCGACAGAACCGTGTAACGCTCAATGCGTGTCGGCAATGGAATCGGACCATGAACTCGGCTATGAGTTCTCTTTGCTGTATCGACAATATCCTGAGCACTCTGATCCAAGACCGAGTTATCGTACGCTTCCATACGAATCCGAATTACTTCGTTAGCTCCAGCAGACACAGATCATCAACCCAAAATGAGAATCGAGGGAACAAGCCAAAACACAGCTCAGAATCAATCACGCACGGCACTCGACGTAAGAGCGAAGGTGCCGGACAAGCCCGATCCTTGGCGAGTCTTTGGACTCTGCTGAGACTCACTGCCTCAGCAAGGACGAGAATTTACGGCCCCACCCCCAATCCGTCAACGGCTCTTGCCCCCCGAAAACAGAAACTTTTTTGGGTTTTTCTAGCTAGCCCATTCCAAGCCATGCTACGTTGCCCTCCCTAGCAGTCCATCCCCCGCCGTCTGACCATCCAACACGACCGCTAAAGTCTTCGCGGCCACTCCCATAAATGCCGCGAAGAGAGCGAAAGCAAACCATGCCAAGCGAACATCAAAAGGGCAATAAAAACCGCGAAAACACGCCAAACAACTGCAAAAAACCAACCCACTCCCTCACCCGCTGGCTACCAACCCTGCTTCTAATGCTACCGTTCTGCGGAGTCATTGTCGCACGCTTCCTGACTCCAGACCCCCGAGGCCTCGGCACCCATCAACAGCTGGGACTTCCGCCTTGCTCAATGCGAGTTCTTTTCGATCTCCCGTGCCCCAGCTGCGGCATGACGACGTCTTGGTCTCTATTTTCGCGCGGTAATTTCAACGAAAGCATACAAACCAATACCGGTGGCTTCCTTCTTGCTTGCCTCGCCACCGTGTCCCTGGCAATCGGACTGCATGCAATCTTTCGCAGAAAACCTGCAAGAAGGAATTCGACTCGAGCAATAACGATTTCCCTGCTAGCCATTTTCGGCATTTCCGTCTCGCAGTGGCTTTGGCGACACCTCCTCTAGGGGACAACTCAGTCTCCGATCTCAGTGCCATTAACTCGCAAAGAAGTCAATTTTTTTGCAAACCGTCCCCAAATCGAACTGGCAACGAACCAACAAAACTTCGTAAACACCAAGCACAGTGAGGTTCTCTATTCGCCACAAGGAAATTGGCACATGCGTTTCGCTCCGGATTTCAATACTCAACGTCGAGTCACACGCATTTTGCTGCTCTGTTTGGCGATCAGTATCGTCCCAGCCAGTATTGGCTGCACTGGACTAGCAACCTTCATGCACGCCGTTGGAGTTGACATGATTCCTGCCGAGTATGACGGCTTGAAAAATCAGACGGTGGCGATCATTGCACTCACCGAAAGTAGCCAATACTCCAACGACGCCGCGTCTCGTGAGCTCAGCCGATTCATCGGACAGATCCTCACTTCAGAAGTGAAAAACGTGCAATTAGTTCGCGAAGACAAAATTGATCAATGGCGAGACGTTCACGGATGGGACCAACTTAATTTCGATGAAATCGGAAAGGGCGTTGGAGCTGACAAAGTGATAGGAATCGAGGTTGCCAACCTCAGACTACGTGACGGCGCAACCCTCTACCGCGGGCGAGCAGACGTCGTGGTCAGCGTCATTGATGCCGAGTCGGGTAACATCGACTACTCAAGAACTCTTGAAGAATTCACGTACCCCAACATTGCCGGTCAATACACCAGCGAAACAACAGAATCAAAGTTCCGCAAACTCTACCTCAGGATGCTTGCCGAAGAGGTTGCCAGATCCTTCCACCGCTACGATCTAACCGATCGAATCGCTGAAGATAGCCAGATCGCCGGCTACTAAAAACACAGGTCAAGTCGGGATTTACCGAGTGTGAATTAGCTCGGTGCTTTTTAGCTTTACGCAAATCTTTTTGTGCTGTTTAGCTTTGCTCGAACCCTCTCAAGGAACCAAAGCCGACTCGGCCACGGACACGCCCCCAGTCGTTAAATTGCCCGCCAGCACCACCTCTCGGCAACTCTCTCCAAAGAACAGGTCGGGGCCTTTTTGAGTACCGCGAAACAGGCATCCAGTAACGAGCACTTTCTCAGAATCTTCGACTCTCACTCCCGAGCCGCAATCAGAGAAAACCAGCCCCGATAGCGACAAACCATTGCAGCGTTGAACCTGAATTGCGCCATCTCCAGTGGCGAAATCATGCAGCGTCGAGTTGGCAAACAGACAGTCTTTAGAGTCGGTGAACGAGATCACCCCTGGACGCACAAACTGGCGAGGATTGAAGGTATTCCCCTGCAAAATCACACGATTTCCATGTGAGACGCGCACATTCGATGGCTTTGGTGCAAAGAAATTATTCGCGGTGATAGTCACATCCATCACGTGCAACAAGTCCACATTGACGGATGTATCGCTGATCACATTGCCAGTAATCGTCACCGAGTCGATAGGGTAAATCTCTTTTCCCGAGAGCCGGATGTTGGCCCCACCGGGTGCAACCGTTTTGCCTTCATCACCAGAGTAATTCGCGGAGTGCTGAATGGTACATCCGCTAATCGATATCTCGGCAATGGAACGAGTTCGATCCTTCTCCGAACCGCTTACATCAATCCAGATATTTGCCGTGGTGGTAGGCGTCTCATCGAAAGGCATGTTGGCTTCGATATCGCAGCCTGTGACCTGAAGATTCCTTACGTTTCCATCTCGAACGACCACTCCACCACCTTGGTTGTAGGAGATGTGAGAGCCGATCACGTTGATCTGATGCAAATTCACATCATCAAGAAAGACGCCGACTCCTTGGTTCTCGTAAAGATGGCAAGCAGAGATAATCACGTTGCGATTACGATTCGATAGATGAATCCCATGGCGACACCAACGTACCGAGACACGCTGCAAAATCGCTCCAACGGTTCCCTCAAGCAACACTCCGTCAGCCAACTCGGATGCCCCCAGTATCTCAAGCCCCTCAATCACCGGCATCCGTTGATTCCACGTCGCAGGCTTGAAGGACTTTGGTGAAGCTGTCCCCTCATGGCTCCCACGAATAACCAAAGCTGGACCGTCTCCATCCATCACCAACGTCACGTTGCCCTCACCGAAGAGTCCTGACGCTCCGTTTTTCTCGAGGTCGACAATGAGCGATTTTGTGATCCGATAAACCGGCTCACTCAGGCTAAGTCGCCCGCCTCCCTGATCAATGCGGCGTTGTAACTCCTCAGATCGATCCGGCAATTGAGCCAAGCCAGGCAACTGAGCGGTAACCCGACTCCTAGGGTCCAAGGACTGACCACGCACCACCCCTGCAATGCAGAATAAAAACACAACAAAAGAGGTCAAAACGGTGGCACCGGTACGCCAACCGAAACAGAACACAAATCGCATCCCTAGATTCCTTTAATCTACAACTTCTCTATCACCATTCTTGCGTTGCCTCTTGATGGCTCGCAGCGAGTGGCACAAAAAGCAGCTGGCACCACCGCAGCTGGCACCTCAACGGCTGAGGCTTTCCCTTGATTCACGGCCCACGATGTAGCTTAAACGATTGGGATGCCGAGGATGCGGAAAGTGTCCTGATCAAAGGTCCAATCCATCTCATGGCACAGGAACCTGCTAAACTCTATCCCCGCCGCTCGCGGCTCTATCCCATGCCGTTATGCTTCAGAAAACCCATCCTCAAACAGCCTCCGCGACAAAACCGATGCCCCAATCACAAGCCCCAACCTCACCGGCTGAATCAAACCGCCGCAAATTCCTTGCTCGTTCCGGGGTGTCGATCGCGGGAGCCGTGGTGGGCGGCGTGGTGAGCGGCGTCGCCATCAATCATCAAGCATCCAAAGCTGCTAACACGAACGCGAACGACAGAATCAACCTCGGTGTCATTGGTATTGGACCTCGCTGCACTTACGACCTTAAGGCGATGCTGAACTTTGACGACATCCGATGCATTGCCATTTCTGATGTCCAGGAGTCACGACGACTGGCCGGAAAGAAACTGGTTGATGAGGCTTACGGAACGAGCGACTGTGTCCTTTATCACGACTTTCGTGATCTGTTAGCACGACCTGAAATCGACGCGGTTCTGATTGCGACCGGAGATCGCTGGCATGCGGATGCATCGATCCTGGCAGCGCAAGCGGGAAAGGACGTTTACAGCGAGAAACCGTGCGGTATCACCATCGAGAGATGCCAAACCCTTGCTAAAACCATTGCCGAGACCGGCAGGGTCTTCCAAGCAGGCACCCAACGCCGCAGCGTTCCCAACTTTCAAAAGGCAGTTCAGTTAGTACACGAAGGAAAACTCGGACAACTCAAGACGATGCACGCGTCGGTCTACCGTCCCGTCATGGGCAATACCTGGCTCGCAGGCGAACCGACCCCATCGCAATCCACCCTAGACTGGAATCTGTGGCTTGGCCCTGCCCCTTGGCGACCCTTCAATCAGGCTTATGTGAACGGGAAATGGCGTGGGCAATGGGATTTTGACTCCGGTGCCCGCCTTCTCGATTGGGGTGCACACACCATTGACCTCTGCCAATGGGCGAACCGATCCGATAACTCCCTGCCGATCAGCTATGCCCCTGAGAAAGATCGAATCGTCTGCACCTACCGCAACGGGGTCGAGCTGATTGTTGATTTCCTTGACGACCCATTTGGGGACCGTGCTCCACACTACATCACGCGTCTTGGCACCTGCCCGGTAAGATTCGTCGGTGAAGATGGATGGGTAGAAACGGGCGATAGTGGTGAATTAGTGGTTAGCAACCCCACCCTTCAAAAAGAGCTCCCACTGGCTGAGAAACGTGTCCGTGGGCTCGATGTAACGGCCCATGCCCGCGATTTCTTTGACTGCATTCGCACACGAAAGCCCACAGCGGCAAACGCCGAGGTGATGAGACAGTCGCACGTTGCTTGCCACGCGGCGGCAGCGGCTTGGATCACCGGGCAAAATCTGTCGATTGACACCTCAACAATGAAGTTCGATCGCCCTGAAGCTAATCAACTCTCGCAGCGTCCAAGACGCGACTGGGCATCACTCAGCTAGGCTTGGCTCCCTAAAAATAGGATCGCGAGAACAGGCTAACTCGACGAAAAACAGCCCCATTGGCGCCATGAAAGCTTGGTTCAAGCCAGGACGAGTATCGAGATGATCGAGCACGCGTGAGTTCTAAGAACTACTGACAGCGTCGAGGCGCGTCCTAAAGCCGAGTCTTCACTTCTTTGGATTCAAGGTCAAACTCGAAGACCTGCTTGAGCTTCGGATCCGCGACGAGAATCGTCGAGCCAGTCGCAGCAATTCCGACTGGACGCTCCAGCGGTGCTCCTTCATGCCACTTCTCAGTTTTCCCGTCCGCTGTGAATCGCCAAATACACTTGCCGTAGGTATCCGTTACGAACCCTTGATCGCCAACCCAACAAATGGAATTGGGGAATTGATACGGACGATCGCCCACGACCGTCTCCACTTCACCCGAAGCAACATCGATTCGCTGTACCGCCTCGGCATCGGGTGTGATCGCGAGTAATTTTCCTGAAGGCTCGAACGCAAAACCGCGAGCGTTCACCCGAGCTACCAACTCACACTCACCACCTTCGATCGGAAGGCGGAAGGTTGCTCTTTTCTCAGCATCACCGACGTAGAGACTCTTACCATCCGGAGAAACAGCGAGAGCCATCGGAATTCCAATGTAACCGTTGGTGAGCGGCTTGGGCTCGGAACCTTGCTTCTCGATCCAGTAAACCTCTCGAGTTGCAGAATCGCCAACCAGAATCCCACCAAATGGATGCGGAGTCGCGCAGTGCGGACGATTCATGGTCTTTCGCAAGAGATTGGAACCTTGGGCAAACAAAGTTCTGCTATCGGTTACCGACCAAACCCCCGGCAGATCTAAATCAACCACAAAGATCTGATCGCCGCTCACCGTCAACGCCTTGGGGTACTTCAGTTGGTCTGCCGCAGCCCCATCGCCATCGGCCTCTTGCCCGACGCAAGTCAGTGGCGAGACCAAGATCAAAACAAGCAGAGCACAAGCAAAGCGAGATACGAGTTGACGCATGAAAATTCCAAACTGCAGTGCGAGTCATAACCCATCCTCGTCCGTCCGCGGACGAGGAGGAGTGTCAAATCAAACGGCTGAATGGCTCCAACCGACTTTTCCATTCATCTGATCAATATAACGCGCCGCCCAACCCAACAGCCAGCGTCCCTCCAGAAAAGGGGTCCGACCCCTTATTTCCAGGCAGGAGACGTTTGCTGGGCAAGCCTGGATCACCTCAGCCGAGTCAAGATCGCCAACCAGTCCTGTTGATTCAATTCAGGCGGATTTCCAAAACTCACTTTATCTCCAGCCTCAACCTTCGACACATTCCCGGCAACCAGACCGCCCCCTTCACGCGGATTGAACCACCGGACGGAATATTCCCCCGCGGCTTGCGTCAAATCGATCTGCGATCCTTCACCGGTGGATAGGTAGACGAGATAAATCTCGCCTGGCTTTGCAAAACAATATCGACTGTTGCCATGATCGGGATTTCCGATCAACTCGTCGTGCTGGAACATCTCGTGGAATGGAAGGTTGTGTTCGTAGAAAAACTGAATCGCGAGACGCCCGTAATCCCAACTTTGATCACGACTCCGCCAATCTTCACAAACCAAGTCGTTCTCGGCAAACTGATACCCGAAGTAATACTCGCATCCAGCACCACCCGCCATCAACGTTCCCCAAAGCGTTTGTCGACGCACTTCGTGCTGCGTGTAGGCGAATTTGCCAGTCCGATCGGTACCATCGAATCCTCGGTACCCCAGGTCCGGACATTGCCCGTGTGCGGCGTTGCCCGACTCATCGAATGCAACGACAAGCGGTCGTCCACTTTTCGCAGCCTGCTCGACCCAGTAACAGGTTTGCACGTGGGTATCAGCGATCGAACTGTTCTGAAGCGAAAGTCCCGCCAGTGGCGAACGATCACCGAGCAAAGGCCGATAAACCTTCTCTTGCTGCTCTGGATAGGTATGCAGCACCAAGGGACTCCCATAGGGGTCGATTCTTGCAAGGTATCGCATCATCGCCAACTGTTCTTCGGTTGATTGAGTATTTTCCTCTCCAAGATTCCAATTCAACGCCAGAGCGTGACCAAATCTTGCAACCAACTCTCGACAGTAAAGCTTCCTCTCTGGACCGAGAGTGCCGCCATCAAGTGCTTCCGGAACCGATCGCGAATTCTTCCCCCGTCTTTGGTCATCATTCTCCGTTTCCTGCATCTTAAAATGCAGGTACATGCCACGTTGGGTGCCATGGTCAAAAACGATTTTCCACTGATCTAGTTTGCTGCAGTCGTAATGCAACTTCGTGTCGCGGCTCACGAAAGGCCAAACGTTATCGCCGTCACCGCCGGCGTTGTAAGTCAGAAACGAAAAAGCATTACAGCCTTTATCGGAGAGGTAATTGATTGCCCCGATCAAACCTCGACCTTTACCCGACTGCCAAGATGGATCATCTGCTTGCCAATCCCGCACGTGCGGCTGCCATGTCTTTAACGGCACTTTCTCGGGTTTCATCGCGACAGTTCCGTCAAAGTCAGCGTAACCCAGCAGTGTCTCGGGGGCGTCAGCCCCGAATTTCAAGAACCGTTTCCCCGAGCCAGCAAAGACCAAATATCGCTCCCCGACATACTGCAGCCGCCCATGCGCACGCAGATCACGACCTCCCTTATCCGAGGGAGAAATCTTTAACTGCCCACTCTTGGCATCTAGCGGCTGCCACGGCTCCCCACCACCTTCCAAGGCAACGCCGGACCCGGTGTGGAATCGCACCCGATAGCTCCATGTCCCAATTCGATGGGGCACAAAATGCACTCGCCAACACGTGCCAGACTCAGCTGAAGTTTCAGAGGCATTTCCATCGGCTGCAAAAAATCCGGGCACAAGCACCTTTTCACCACCAGCATGAACAAACTCGACCTCGAGGCGACAGTCGGTGAATGGGTTTGGCGTCTGATCCATTTCGTGTGCGAATGGCCCTTGGCAGGTCAGCGTGATCCGATGCCAAAGTTTTCGCTCACCGGCGACTTCAATCGAGCCATCGCCGTCATTCTGCCGCTTCAACCTTCCACTGATTGCCAACTCTCTTGCTTCATCTCGATCGAGATGATCACGAATCCATCTTGCAAGCGTCCCACTACCCCGTCCATAACCACCCGGTAACGGACGCAAATCGCGAGTCTGAATCTGTGGTGGTTTGCCCCAGTGCGCGGGGTATGGTTTACGCCCTGTGGAGACACCGCGAAGTGCGAGCGGCGCAGCGGCATCCTGAGAAAGACTGGGTTCCGCCCAGTAGATAAGGTTTAGCCCAACAAAAAACCATGCGACAAAAAACAAAAATTGATTTCGTCGCAACCCGACAAAATCCGCAGGAAATTCAGTCACGAATAATGTCCCTTTCACTACCCTACAAAACTTTGCATTTCAGTGGCGACCAGAAGTGTTTTTTGAGTGGAAACCATGAGTGTTAGTGTCCGCTGCTCAAAAGTCGCGTGGAAAACGATAACGTTAGAAATCCGAAACGTGACGCAGCGCAGACACGTGACGCCATGAACTAACGCGATCCAAAGAACCAAACGGATGCAGCGAGACGGCCCGCCCCCCCATGGATCGATCAGGAGTCAATCAGCCCGAGCAGCAATTTTTCCGACTGAGTAAACACGCGGTCGACAAACTGCCTACCCTCGGTATTCTCAGCACTAAGCTCTTGGTAGACCGATTGCAACTCACGTCGCACCTCAGCCGCCTCATTGTTCTTCTCCCAATGCTCCAAGTTGATGCATCTTCTCGCAAGGGCAATGGTCCGATAGACCGAGTCAAGGGACGGGTGGCGAAGCAACCCGGATAATACCTCTTCGGCTTCCTCGTATCGCCCCTGTGCAGCAAACATCGCAGCGAGTTGGATTTGCGACTTAGCGTGATAACCAGCGTTGATCCTCCCAGTCTCGGGTGGGAAATACTGACTCACCGCTCGCCAACCCGCTTCATCGTTACGGTCCACCGCTTTCAAATATTGCTCTTGGACCGACTCTTCACCGGCGACCGTCTCGGGGTTCAAAAGTCGAGAGACCGAGGGTCCTCCTAACGCCTCAAAACGCCACCCTGCGTAGAGCGTGATCAAGAGGGGTAAAAGCACACCGGCGAGAAACTGCATCCGTCGTCGCATCGTGACCCGTCGAGAATCATCAGCTGCACGCTGCAATCGGATGGTTGCAGCGGCCGTGCCAACCCCCAACCCGCTAATGGTTGAGATCGCAGCCTCGTTATGAACAGCATCAAGCAGTTCACTCGGTGACTGAAACCGATCCTGTGGTGATTTGTTCATCAACCGAGTAACGACCGCGATGAGCCATTCGGGTAGATCAGGCTGACCATCGGGAGCCCGTTTTCGAGCGCGATCCAGCGGCGTCGGCGTCTCCTGAAGTTGCATCAAGGCGAGCGCGAGGGGATCATCAGCTTCAAATGGAGGGCGTCCGGCAAGTAGGTGATACATGGTCACACCGAGCGAATAGAGGTCGCTGCGGGCATCCACCGCGTGCCCCTGAACCTGCTCCGGGCTCATGTACCTCGGGGTCCCCAATGTCAAACCAGCCTGAGTCAAACTAGTCTGAGACGCTGACATGTCGGTGCGGATCCGCGCGAGCCCGAAGTCGGCAACCTTGATGATGCCTCGAGTGGATCGCATGATATTTTCAGGCTTGATATCTCGATGCGTGATCCCCGCTTCGGCTGCCAATTCCAACGCCGAGGCAACGCCCACCAAGAGCTCAATAGCCTCCTCAGCTCCAATCGCTCCCTGATCTTCCAAACGCTGACGGAGATTCCCACCATCGATCAATTCTTGTGCAATATAGAAAACCGAATCAACGCTCCCAACTTCGTAGACCTGAACAATATTGGGATGATTCAACTTTGCGGCCGCTCGAGCTTCCCGGCGGAATCGTTCCACGTAGTCCTTGTCTCGGGCATACTCGCTTCGGAGGACCTTCAGGGCAACATCTCGCCCCAGCGACAGTTGTCGGGCAGCGAAGACATCTGCCATGCCCCCGCGCCCCAATTTCCTCAACACCTGATAGTCGCCGAGACGACTGCCGATTAGCGAACCGGGGGTTCGTTCCGTTTCGGAAGAAGTGTATGCAAATGTGTCTCCGTTTGGGTTCGTAGAATCCAAGTCGCTCTGCGCACCCGAATCTTGGTTGGATGGAGGTTGGTCTTCAGGCTCTTCGGTCACAGAATTCCTCGCTGCTCGGTTCACGGTCGGGTTCGTTGCGTCAAAACCCTTATCACCCGCTGCGGATAGACTAATCGATTCTACCATGACTCAACAGTTCGATGCCGCCAATTCACACCAAGCTCAGGCTGCTCGACCTATCCAAGCTGTTTTCCCATGCTGTTTTCCTCAGGGCAACGGAGCTGGTAGTCGCGTACTGAATCAACACGGGGTCCCGACAACACTGGGTCCCGACAACGGAGGCCTTGGGATTCAGCGTCCACCGGCATCAGAGGCCTTGGGGACCGCTTTCCCAGTACCGATTCCCACCAAACCTTGGCCGATATTCACCAGATTCCGATTCAGACTGCCACTGTGGAATCCCTGCAAATCAACCGTAACAAAGCGAAACCCCAGCTCCCTAAAAAACTGAGACAACTCACCCTCAGAATCGAGTGCGAGCAATCGGGCTTGGTGGGGCCTAGCAACCTCGATCCTCGCTAACTCACCCTCATGGACTCGAACTCGGAATTCGCGGAAGCCTCTTTCATAGAGCCACGCCTCAGCAGACTCGATCCTCTCAAGACGCTCCGGTGTCACCTCCACACCGTAAGCGATGCGACTCGACAAGCAGGGTGAGGCAGGTAGATCGTGGTTTGGAAGAGACCAAAAATTTGCCAGCGCTCTTACTCTTTTCTTACTAAGCCCCAGCGATGCCAGTGGCGTCAATACCGCCTTTTCGACACCCGCTTCAATCCCGGGGCGATGGTCCCCAAGATCGTCAGCGTTGGTACCCGAGGCGATGCGAAACTTAGCTTGAACCGTCTTCGCATCCACCGACGCCCCGAGACGCGTCCCTATTTCGAGCTCAATTGCTGCGTAGAGTGTTTGCTTACAGTAAAAGCACCGACGCGAGTCATTTCGTTGGTATTCACGGAGCGACAATTCGTTGGTTTCTGCGACCCAATGCTCCACGCCGAGGTGATGCGCGATATCTGAAGCGAGGTCACATTGCCAACGTGCTACGCTCGGCGACTTTGCGGTCACAGCGACCAGTTGAGAGAGCTCCGCTCGAACCCCCGCGGCGAGAACAACACTGCTATCTACTCCGCCCGAAAATGCAACTGCGAGATGAGAGAAGTTGCGCAAGTAGCCTACCAGGTCGCTGGCGTCTGCTTCCACCTGTTGCCGACTCGATGAATTTGATTTTGTGTCTCCCGACTCACTCATCGTCTCCCCCCCTCACGACCTTGGATTGCAGCCTGAAAATCAAAGCGACCCTCGACCCTCAGGTGCAAATCGTAGCGAGAAAAACTGCCTCAGGCCAGCGACCATAACCGTGCGAAGAAACCGGTGTCGAGCTGTAATCCGGCAGCACTTTCCAGCGATGACCTTCCCGTCTGAATTTGCAAGTTGGCTCCAACACCTACCGAACGACGAGCCAACAATGGCTTTAAATAGCCCACCACGTCACCAGAATCGACCTCTGGTGAGTGACCCGTGATCAAGATTGCAAATGGTTCATCCAGCAGCTCGACGCAGGCATCAAGCAAGGGCCACAAATCACGCTCGAGCCTCCAAGGCTTACCCTGAGGTGAATGACCATAAGCAGGAG
>JAKMEW010000265.1 GCA_022425745.1 Rubripirellula sp. | reverse complement strand
GGTGTTAACCAAGTCGGCAGCCACTTACCCGCCTGAGCTAGGACGAGCGAACTACTCGTCAAACCATCCATGGTGAATGCCATTGCCGGCGCGCTAATTGCGTCACCAACAGTCGTCTGGCTGAATTCCAGGGAGGAAAACGGTGTAGAGAATGAGATCATTGCAGGCCGCCTGGCTGTGCTTCGCTTTTCGATGACGCCGCGCGGACACCCTAGCCCGCGAATCGTATCAGTTGATAAAAACGGAAGAGTTTTGAAATCTTGAAACACCAGTGGTCAGACCACAGGCCTCAAGGATCTCGTGAGGTTCCTCGCTGGGTCGAAAACCGACTCGGTAGGTATACCGCTCATCCGTACTTCGTCTACGCATCGACGAAGCAAAAGGTTTGCCATCATTGATACTGCGTCAAAAGCTGGCGGATTTCGTCGGGGATGGGCGTTTTCTCGAGCCGAACCTCATTTCCCGAACCGTCAACATTACCAGAAGCGTCAACACCGCCCTCGCAACCGTCCTGACCAGCCCCCCCGATACCCTGACCTGCACCCTGACCTGCACCCTGAGCGGGTCGACCACGGTACAGACGACAGCAGACCGAAGTCACCAGCCCCTCAGCGAGTGTTTGGCCGTCTCGCAGGAAGGTAAACCCGTACTGCACGCTCGTGCGACCGATTTTTTTCACCACCACTTCAATCTTCAACAGATCCTCGAAGTGGGCGGCGGCCAAATATTGGCAACTCGCTGATACTCGAGGCCAAGTGACGTTCAAGCCAGATGCATCGCCGGGTGAGTTCGCTCCAGATCGAGACACAGACTTAGGCATTACCGAGAGGCCCAATGCCCTGAGCAATTCATGCTCGGCGGCCTCCATCATGGGGAAAAACGCGGAAAAATGGACGATTCCAGCTGCGTCAGTATCTCGGAACTCCACACGTCGAGTCGTTGAAAATGTCACGTTGCGCCCCATCGGATCATCGAATCTGAGAGTACTATCGAAAAAAAAGCCGCTACCAAATCGGCAACGGCTTTTGATCGAACTCGGTTGGACCAGCGGAGTAAGCTGATTTCACCGGTTGTTGGTTACTCACCCACGTATGGGAGAAGAGCCATAAATCGAGCTCGTTTGATCGCAGCAGTAACCGCGTGCTGGCTCGCAGCGGTACAACCGCTTTTGCGACGGCCGACGATACGGCCTTGGCGATTGACCATCTTTTTCAACAATTCCACGTCCTTATAGTCAACGAACATAGGACGTGGCCGCTGGCCATCGACGAAAATTGGATCTTTCTTGCGTGTACGCGAACGGACTCGCGAACGCTTCCGAGCACGACTACGAGTGCTCATTGGACGAGGTGCCATTACATTCTCTTTCAGTGGGCGAACGGTCTACACGGCCGATCTCAACACAAGATCGACTCGCCAGCAAAACCTTTTGACCGTAGTTGAACCTGTACAGCCGTGTCAGCAACCTAAATCCAAACTACGCGTTACTGCCGATTTAAGTAAATCGGCACGTCTGCACGCGAAACTTGGCCGTTAATCGGTAAACGTCTTGTCCACCCGCTTTCGGCAACGACATGGTATCGAACTACAGTCCAAATGAACCCCGTTATTGGGGGCCTTTAGGAATGGAAGAGTATGCCCGCCAATAAACTTGCTCGCAAGGGCGTATTGTGGGGTTATTTGCCCTTTCGCAATCGAAAAACCTCTGCCATATTTCCCAAAATCCTACAAACGGGGGATTTGTACGCAGTTTCCCTCCGGATGCAGGACACGCGGGTTTGTGAGCGGAGTGGCAAGAGAATCGCTCGATCGAACCGCAGAGTCGCCCCGTTCGGTCTCCTGCATGCGGAAAGAGCTGAGTGAGACATGTCGGTACAGCCACAGGTCATCAGCCAGAGGGCAACAGGCACGAACAACTACAAGAATTGAATAGCAATCACTGAGTTTGTCGTGGGTCGGGTTTCCGCTGGGTACGTTTCCGCTGGGTACGTTTCCGCTGGGAACATGGAAAACAATGAGGAGTTCGAACTGTCTTCGACGCTCCCTCGGCCCCAAAAAGTGACAAGCACTGTTTAGGTGAAAAAGAAAGATGAAGCTGGAAAAATTACGAAACATTGGTATCAGCGCCCACATTGACTCGGGTAAGACCACCCTGAGCGAGCGCATCCTGTTCTACACCGGCCGTATCCATAAGATCGAAGAGGTCCGAGGTGACGGCGACGGTGCGACCATGGACCATATGGAACTGGAACGAGAGCGTGGTATCACGATCACCAGTGCAGCGACCAGCGTGAACTATCAAGGTTATGACATTAACCTAATCGACACCCCGGGCCACGTTGACTTCACCGTGGAAGTGGAGCGAAGTCTTCGAGTCCTCGACGGTGCGGTTTTGGTTCTTTGCAGCGTCGGCGGTGTGCAGAGCCAATCGATCACCGTTGACCGTCAAATGAAGCGGTACCAAATTCCACGTATCGCCTTCATCAACAAGATGGACCGTACCGGTGCCAATCCTTACCGAGTCGTTGAGCAACTTCGCGACAAGCTCGGTGCCGAAGCTTTCATGATGCAAATCCCGATCGGTGCTGAGGAAAACTTCCAAGGCGTTGTCGACCTGATCGAGATGGTCGCATTGACCCACGCCGGCCAAGAGGGTGAAGAAGTCGTCAGCGGCCCGATCCCAGAGGACCTGCAAGAAGAAGCCGAAGCAAAGCGTCTTGAGATGCTCGAAGCTCTTTCGATGTACAACGACGAGATGATGGAACTTCTCCTCAGTGAAGAGGAAGTCTCCAAGGAACTCATCTACAAAGTTGCTCGTGATGCCGTCCTCGGCGGTGCAACTCCTGTCTACATGGGAACTGCATTCAAGAATAAAGGTGTCCAGCCCATGCTGGATGCCGTTCTGCGATACCTCCCCAGTCCACTAGATCGTGACATCAGTGGTCGAGACCCCGCAGACGAAACGAAGAGAATTGAACTCAAACCAGATGTCGACGCACCCTTTGTTGGCATGGCTTTCAAGATTGTCGACGATCCGTTCGGTCAGTTGACCTTCATGCGAATCTACCAAGGTACCATCGCCAAGGGCGAAACCTACGTCAACCAGCGAACAGGCCGCAAAGAACGCTTTAGCCGCATCGTTCGGATGCACAGTGACAAGCGTGAAGAAGTCGACACAGCAAAAGCGGGCGACATCATCGCCGTCATGGGTATCGACTCCGCTAGTGGTGATACCTACTCGATCGAACGCGACTTCTGCACACTCGAATCGATGTACGTCCCTGAACCTGTGATCAAGATCGCGATCAGCCCCAAGACTCGAAGCGACGGAGACAAACTCGGTAAAGCTCTGCAGCGTTTCCGTAAAGAAGACCCGACCTTCCGAGTCTTCACTGATGAAGAGACCAACGAAATCCTCATCAGCGGAATGGGCGAACTTCACCTTGATGTGTACATCGAACGAATCAAGCGTGAATATGGCGTGGAACTAGAAGTCGGTGCACCAAAAGTTAGCTACCGTGAAAGCCCCACCAAAGAAGTCGCCTTCGACTACAAGCACAAGAAACAGTCCGGTGGTTCCGGTCAGTTCGCTCATATCAAAGGTCGCCTCACACCGATTGCAACCGACAGCGAAGACAGCTTCGAGTTCGAAGAGCACATTGTCGGTGGTCGTATTCCGAAACAATACATTCCAGCGATCCAGAAAGGCTTCCGTGACAGCCTCGAGAAAGGCCCTGTCGCTGAATATCCTGTGGTGGGCACCCTGATTCATCTCGATGACGGTAGCTTCCACGAAGTTGACTCGTCGGAAAAAGCCTTCTACACCGCTGCCCAAGGT
>JAKMEW010000230.1 GCA_022425745.1 Rubripirellula sp. | reverse complement strand
TCCTTGGGGCTCAGAGTTCACTGGGGTGCGATATGCCGAATCGGAGACGAAAGGGTTGCGATTCGCCCGGTGCGTTTTTGATCGATTTGTACTCTTTATATCTCAATGCATGTTCTCTGAATATCTGGAGCATTGTGTTGGGTTATGATTCCATTGCTGGGAAATCAGGGTATCGCAGTGGTCGAGGGTTGCATGGATCAAAATGGAAATCTTTCGGGCTTGAAGGAGGATAAGTCCTCTTCTGGTGAGAGCGGTTCGGTGGAGCAATCGCTTGGGTTCCTTGATCCACCAACCAGTACTGTGGGGATTATCAAGCAGCTCGGGCCAGGTTTAATTATCGCGGGATCGATTGTTGGTTCTGGTGAATTGATTGCTACGACCGCTGTGGGTGCTGAAGCGGGCTTTACGTTGATGTGGCTGATCATTGTGGGCTGCATGATCAAGGTTTTCGCGCAGGTTGAGTTTGGGCGTTACACCCTCGTGCACGGCAGGACGACGCTGGACGGTTTGAACGAGGTGCCTGGGCCTCGATTTCGTGTGAATTGGATTCTTTGGTATTGGCTTGTGATGTTTTTGGTTTCCCTCGCTCAGCTCGGAGGGATTGTTGGTGGCGTTGGTCAGGCAGTCACCATGAGTTTTCCGATTACCGAAGCTGGCAGGTCACATAATCATTACCAGGATTTGTTGATTGAAAAAAATGTGACCGATAGCTTGATCTCGCGAGCGCGTGAAGAGTTCGGTGATGAGGCTGGTGCGGATGTAACTCGTTGGCAAAAACGGTTTGACGAGTTATCCGAGGCGATCGAAGTAATCGAGAAAGACTTTCTTGCGAAGCCAGAGTACGAGCAAGCAGCGGTTGACTTAGAACAAGCTACCGCGAGTGTTCGTGTTGCACGTGAGCAAATCCGTGATCGAGAGCAAGAAGTGGTTTCCGTTAGCGATCAAGTGCGGTTAGCCCAAGCGGAGGTTTGGTTGTCAGAAGCATCCACTACCGAACGGAAGTTAAGGGGGCCTCCCGGAGCGAGTGATGAGGTTTGGTGGGCGACCGTGATCACTTTCACTAGCATGGTGTTTCTTGTGTTGGGCCGCTATCGCTTGGTGCAGGCTTTTTCAACGGTTTTGGTTGCTGGATTTACTTTCGTGACGATTGCCAATCTGGTTCATCTCCAGACTCTTCCAGAGTGGCGAGTTGGTTGGGATGATGTGGTTTACGGAATGAGCTTTCGGCTCCCAAGCACATCTGCTGGGTTGTCCACCGCGTTGATGGCCTTTGGGATCATAGGTGTCGGAGCGACGGAGTTGATTCAGTACCCGTATTGGTGTTTGGAGAAAGGGTACGCGCGTTGGGTTGGGCCACGTGATGGATCTGACGCTTGGGCTCTGCGGGCTCGTGGATGGTTGCGTGTGATGCGGTGGGATGCATGGGCATCGATGATCGTTTACACGTTTGCAACCGTCGCTTTCTATCTGCTCGGTGCTGCGGTTCTCAAGAGAGCGGGGTTGAATCCCGAAGGTTCTCAGATGGTTCGTACGCTTGCGGAAATGTATGTTCCTGTCTTTGGTGAGGCTGCACACGCTATTTTCTTAGTCGGTGCCTTTGCTGTGTTGTACTCGACATTCTTTGTCGCAAATGCTTCTCACGCTCGAGTGTGTGCCGATGCGATGAGAGTGTTTGGATGCTCGGCGGGAACTGAAGGAAAACAACAATTCTGGTTGACGTTTTATTGTGCTCTGTTACCTCTTTTGTGTTTGACGGTCTACGTTTTTGTGCGTGCACCAAAACAGCTTGTTCTCGCCAGTGGATTGATGCAGGCGATCATGCTTCCGATGTTAGCTGTAGCTGCTTTGTATTTCCGGTATCGGCGAAGCGATGAGCGGTTGATGCCATCTCTCGGTTGGGATTTTGGATTGTGGATTTCTAGTGCTGGCCTTTTCTTGGCGGGGGGGTGGGCTTTCATCGACAAAATATCTGGTCTTTTTTGAAAAGTTGGACGTTCAGTTGAGACCCGATCTCCATTGCTTCGTTGTGCGCGGTTAGCATACGGATAGGATTGATTCGAACCCGATGAAGCGGCAGTGGGTTGATCCTTAGCGGTTAGTTTGACTCAGTTGGATGCGACTCCATTCATGGTTGCCTATCGTCCTCTCGACACCACGATCGAAGTCATCACGCCAGAGAACATTGCGTTCGATTATCAGTTGGCGGGTCCTTTTCGGCGTTTGCCTGCCTATCTGATTGACTTTGTTGCTCGTTGGGCACTCATTTTTTTGATCCTTTTACCGGTCTACCTCTCCGGTTTCTTCTTCAGTGTTT
>JAKMEW010000223.1 GCA_022425745.1 Rubripirellula sp. | reverse complement strand
ACTTCGACTCGGTGACCACCCCGAAGAAACGAAGCGTGACGCAATTATTCTTGTGGCGGTTCGCACAACAAGCTTCCTCCATGAAGGACGTCATCGATTCGCGGTATAATTTCATTGTAAAAACAGTTAGTTATCTTCTTCTCAATCGCATTCTCAATCGCATTCCCACTCGACAACCTTTCTTCATTCCTCCATATCGCAGTCATTACCTGGGTTTCACCGGATGAGCAAAACACGAATCCTTGTACTGGTGCGAGATGGTCAGGTTCCTCCAGCTATTCTCGACGGCGTTGATGATACACAAATTGATGCATGGAAAGCCGAGTTTGACGTCTGCGAGACCTTACGCCGTTTAGGACACGAGGTACTTCCGCTTGGCGTCTATGATGATCTAGCCCCAATCCGAAAAGCGATTCAGGATTTCAAACCCGACATCACCTTCATGATGCTCGAAGAATTTCATGGTGTAGTCACCTACGATTTCGCTGTAATCAGCTACCTCGAACTGATGCAACAAGCTTACACGGGCTGCAACCCGAGAGGCCTTCTGTTGAGCAAAGACAAAGCTCTCTCAAAAAAGGTGCTGACCTATCACCGCATTCCAACCCCACGCTTCGCTGTGTTCCCAGTTGGCCGAGCCGTTCGTCGACCCAAAAAACTATCGTTTCCATTGTTCGTAAAATCAGTGGTCGAAGATGCATCATTCGGAATTTCACAGGCATCAATCGTGCATAACGATGAGGCTTTAGCCGAACGGGTGCAATTCATCCATGAGAAAACCAATGACCGCGCGATCGCGGAGCAGTACATCGAAGGACGCGAAATCTACGTTGGCGTCATTGGCAACAGTCGCTTAAAAACATTCCCAGCTTGGGAAATGAATTTTGGCACCCTGCCTCCAGAGGTGGCGAGAATCGCTACCAGCAGCGTGAAATGGGATCGTGGTTACCAAAAGAAGCACAAGATCACCACACACGCCGCCAAGGATCTAGATGCCGCGACACAAGAACGGATCTCTAAAATCTGCAAGAGGGTCTACCGGGCACTGAGCCTCAGCGGATACGCTCGTATGGATTTGCGAATGACCGACCAAGGTGAAATCTATGTGATCGAGGCAAACGCGAATCCCAACATTGAATACGGAGAAGACTTTGCCGAATCCGCCGAGTCCATCGGCATTTCGTATGAAGCGCTTTTGCAAAGAATCATCAACTTAGGCCTCAACTACAAACCTGCTTGGATGAATGTGTGAGGCTGAAAGGTTATCTGAGAGCACGATGAAAAAGTACCAAGGCATTATTCCGCCTTTAGTCACTCCGCTTCTCGATCGTGACAAGATTGATGTGGATGGAACAAAACGTCTACTCAATCACGTCATTCGGGGTGGCGTACACGGCATTTTCATTCTCGGCACAACGGGTGAAGCACCGAGCCTCAGCTATCGGCTCAGACGAGATTTCATCCAACTTGTTTGCAAGGAAGTCGGTGAAGCCGTTCCAGTCCTTGTTGGCATCACCGATACATCCATTGTGGAAAGCCTCGACTTAGCAACGTTTGCTCGTGATGCAGGTGCTGAAGCAGCGGTACTAACAACCCCCTATTACTTCCCCGCGGGCCAAACTGAGCTGATTCAATACGTGGAGAGTGTAGTGGCTGAATCACCGCTGCCATTAATGCTCTACAATATGCCGAGCATGACGAAAGTGTGGTTCGAAGTGGATACGCTATCGAAGCTAACCTCTGCTTCAAAAATTGTGGGAATCAAAGACAGCAGCGGAGACCTAGATTACTTCCAGCAAGTCTTAAAGCTCAAAGAAGATCGCCCTGACTGGTCGATGTTTATCGGCCCTGAACACCTAACATCTCAAGCGGTTGCTTTTGGAGGTGACGGAGGCGTCAACGGTGGAGCCAATGTCTTTCCAGAATTGTTCGTTGCGATGTACGAAGCCTCTGTGACCGGAGATCAAGAGAGGTTGTCAGTACTCAACCAACGAATTGAGAAGCTCCAGCAAATATATTCTGTCGGCAAATATGCAAGTCGCTTCATCAAGGCCACCAAAAGCTCGTTATCAATCTTGGGGATCTGCAGTGATCAACTGGCTCCACCCTTTAATCGATTCCTGCAACCTGAGCGAGAAGCAGTTGCGAAAATTTTGAATTGTCTCGAAACACCAGCGTGATCCTCGCGATCTTGGGTCTCTAACAATTTGGGCCACCGGAAGGTCGAAGGAAAACAGCTCAGACGCTACGCCAACAATAAAAAAGGCGAGAAGCCATTTAGCTTCTCGCCTGAAGATTAAACAACTTGGTTGTTCTAGCTATTGCTGAGAAAGCTCTTCGCGGCCAATCATCATCATGACTGGTGCTTGAGAAGCTGTGCCGCCATAGGTGTATCCCGCCTCAAGTGCCCGCTCAACTCGCTGAACTGTTTCAGCAAGGTGTGCTTTGGAATAGGGATCCATTTTTTCGCCACAGCGTTCTAATGTCCCGGCAACCTTCGACGCGAGGGAACGCAGTTCCATTCGAGCAAGGTTGCTAATCGCGTTGAACGCAGCGGTGTCATTGGCGTCTTCAAGAATCAAATCGACCAATCGCTGCATGTGTTCACGCTGCAGGTTTCGACGAAGCGATGAAATCATCGGCTTACGTGCAGAGCTGTCATCCGGACAATCTCCATCCAACTCGGTCCAAACCTCACTGGTAACGCTTCCCAATAGCTCTGGGAGAGTCAAGGTGTCCTGATCAGCGGGCAAACGCATCTCGTTATCGTAAACTCTTCGGAGAGTTGTTGGATTCATCAACCATGTCAAAGCAGAAGATTGAACTCCCAAAACTCGATCATGAATCGGCCAAGTCGCTTCGTTGGACATCGATGAGCGAGATCCTCCGTCAAGCCATTTATCCACACTCATACGCTCAAGCAACTCGGGAGTTAACCCAAACGCCTCATCTCTGAAGGTGCTCTCAATAACAAATTTCAGAGCAGCTCGTTGTTGCTCTGCTGGAACAACTTCAACTGGAGCACGATCGCCAGGATCACCTTTTTTGTCGCGATTGACAAAGGCTCCGCCAATCCAGTTAGACATCATGCTTGC
This sequence comes from Rubripirellula sp., assembly GCA_022425745.1. Taxonomy (GTDB): domain Bacteria; phylum Planctomycetota; class Planctomycetia; order Pirellulales; family Pirellulaceae; genus Rubripirellula. The sequence continues at coordinate 25,813 of JAKMEW010000223.1, read as the reverse complement.
GGCGCGAGTCTGCAAACTCAAGGTTAACTCATAACCTCGCCGCGCTTTAGCCCAGCTATCACCATCTTTCACGAAACGTGAAAGGATTCTATCTCGGTAGAGATTGATCAACCGAATCTGCTCTTGTGCGTAATCAAGAGGATCTTTTGAAAAGTCGTATCGTCTTGCCAAAGGATCGGGTCCAGCGGTGTCTTCGTCCGTAGCGAATTGAAGTTCGGGCTCGCTGCAACGCTTAAGGATTTCAGGAAGACGTTTTTCATCGAACGTATATCCGTAATCGATGGCCCAAAAATCGTAGGGACCAATATCGATCATCGCAAAGTCGCCCTGAACATCACCAGACTCAAAACGATAATTGATCGGTGTGTAGTCCATGACCGAAGCGGTGAATGGCTGCTGTCCTTTAACCCCTTCGCTGTTGATCTCGTCCAGCGTGAAGAGCGAGGAAGCCTTGAAGTTATGTCGCAAACCGAGCGTATGCCCAACTTCATGGGCGACAAGGTCAGCAAGCAGTGGGCCTACGAACCATTCGGGCATTCCATCAAGAAGGTCTGCATCGACCAATTTCTCCTCTTCGCCCTGATCATCACCGTCTTCATCTGATTCCTCTTCAGACTTCTCACCATCGGCATCCTCCTCTGATGGCTTCTCATCATCGCCTTTATCAGACCCTTCCTCTTCCGATGGGTCTTCTTCGTCTTTCTTCTTTTTCTTTGGCTTCTTCTTCTCCGCATCATCTGCTTCAATGAGTGTCAAAGCCCAATCCATTCGAGTCAAAGCAAGATCCAAGCTACGACCGCTCGCGGCCATACAAAGGCCATTCTTTTGACTCACTCGACCGTACAGGCCATCAAACTCATCATCGCCCAAAAGGGTTGGATCCGCTTGAGCAAGACCAAATCCAGCCATCGGCTGATAAGCTTCTTTGGACAATTTCTCACGAAGGAAATTCGCCTGCTCAGCAGGAGCCATCCGGACGCGTGGGTCCCACGTTGGATGTCGACCCAAAAATGCGAGCGTTTCAGCGGAAACGCCCTCCATCGCTAGCTTAGGCATCAGATCTTCGTAGTTGAAATTGAAGTGTCGAATCCAACCGTCCGTCAAAATGATATCTGCATCAAGAATCTGTCCTGTCATTGGGTGAACTCGACTTGGGCCGATTGCGGTCCCAATGTCATTATTCAACCAGCGAATGAAGTTGTACCTAACATCTTCCGGATCTTTTTCCATGTGCGCTTTACTGACCGCATCTTGGTATTCGATCACGATCGCATCGACCAAACCAACCTTTTCAAAGGCCTTGTTCCAATAATCGACTCCGGCCTTGATCCAACGTCGGTATCTAACCGGTGCAGTGTGCTCGACGTAAAACCGAATTGGCTCTTTTGGTGGACTCTTCTTTAAAGACGGATCCCGTTTCTCAAGTCGCCATCGATTGATGTACCGTACGCGAGTCTCGTCGTCGGTGTACTTACTGAGATCAGAAAAAGCTGTGGTGAAGTAGCCGACGCGTTCGTCTGCAACACGTGGCTTAAAACCGGACGAAGCCGATGGTACCTCACTAAAAGAGTAATGGATCGTTTGGAATCGTCCACTATTTCCGACAATCTCGAACGCCACCTCGACATTGTCCGGGAAGACCTTCGCCGACACCAATTTTGAAATTCTTGAATTGGTCACTCGCACCGACGAACCGAAAAATCTCGTAGCATTCCCGACCAATAGAGAGTCCAGGTCGATGACCGGTCCGCCGGATGGCCCCATTGCAACGATGGGAATGTCCAGCAGTACCTGATCCGTGAAGAGTCGCTTGACCGACGCCTTGCTCTCCGCGTCACCAGTGGCGCGTATTTCGAGGTTTGGGGCTACCAACGCGAGACGGTCATCGTACCGTCGCCATTCAACCACCCAATCACCTGATTGCAATCCCGCATATCGATCGCCACTGCTGACGGTCAAAGCAATGAAAAACTGCTTACCGGCAAAGTTTTTCGGTAATTCACCGAGTAGTTGAGCATCAGAGGTTCGAGACCAAAGACTGAATAAACCTTTGGGGTTGTCCTGCCCTGTAACAGACACTTGGGTGTAGCCCTGTGACACTTGATCAAAGGGAGGTAATGCTGCAGAAGCCGACTGCTGCCCACACAAGGCGAACAGGGCAATCGCTGCAATTCGATTGAGCTTTTTCATGTGTTTATCTATTTCTAGAAGAGGAACGAGATCCTTCAACGGTAGGTCACTTGATCTTGGGCGTTGCAAAAAAGCGGGAATCAGTTGCTATCCAACCGAATCCATGCCCTTAAAACCGGAACATTGACGCCCCTAAAACTGGATCATTGCCCGTTAGACCATCGTCACCTCTATCTTAACCTCGACACCCTTTCAAAAAGGGGGGGTTGGGTAAGTTATTTGTTTTTTTAGGTCACTCCCCCACAGAAGAAACAACCCTCTCGGCAACCACCCCCCTGTAGAGCCATTTGCGAATTAAAAGGAATCACAACGCAGCAATCCGAACGCGATGAACGAAAATAGGGAGCTGGCTCGAGTCCGTGTGGCTTAAAACCCACCGAGAAATTTGCCTGATGGTTGAGAATACTGTGTTGATGCGGTCACTACCCGGCGGACATTGACGATTCGTGTCCTCGGGCTGAGAATTAGCTTCTCGAATGCAATCGCATCGACGCCCTGATCCTCTGGGTGCCCATGACTCTCATCCGTTAGATTACCGGTAACCCTCCGTCTTTTCACTCATCCAAAAACGATATCGAATGAAATCTTTGCCTCAGCAAGATCCACAAGTTTGGGAAGCTATTGAAGCCGAAGCCTCGCGTCAGCAAGACGGACTGGAAATGATCGCGAGCGAGAACTACACCAGTCTGGCAATCATGGAAACTGCCGGCAGCATTCTCACCAACAAATACGCGGAAGGCTATCCAGGTCGTCGATACTATGGCGGTTGCCACCATGTTGACGTGATCGAGACACTTGCGATCGATCGAGCCAAAGAATTATTCGGTGCTGAAGCCGCCAACGTCCAACCCCACAGCGGCTCGCAAGCCAATACTGCAGTTTATTTAAGTTGCTTAAAACCGGGGGACACTGTCCTTGGACTAGACCTCGCACAGGGTGGGCACCTCACACATGGGATGCGACTCAACATTAGCGGCCAACTCTACAATTTCCACTCCTATGGTGTTGACCCAGAGCATCACCGACTGGATTTTGATCAAATCGCGTCGTTGGCTCGTGAGCATCGACCGAAACTGATTGTGGCTGGTGCAAGCGCGTACCCTCGAGAGATTCCTCATGATCGGTTTGCTGAAATCGCAAATGAAGTCGGTGCTTTGCTGCTAGTCGACATGGCTCACTACGCGGGCTTGGTTGCTTCTGGAGTTCACAACAGTCCGGTGCCGTATGCTGACTTTGTGACAACAACAACTCACAAGACGCTTCGAGGGCCCCGTAGTGGATTGATCCTATGCAAAGAAGAACGCCTCAAAGATATCAACCGAAGCGTTTTTCCGGGAACTCAAGGCGGTCCGTTAATGCATGTGATCGCGGGTAAGGCGGTTTGTTTCGGCGAAGCAATGACCGACGACTACAAAGCTTACGGCCAAGCGGTTGTCGATAACGCGAAGGCACTTGCGGATACCCTCATGGGCCTTGGGCTGCCGCTCGTTAGCGGAGGTACGGACAATCACCTGATGCTCGTCGATGTCACCGCACTTGGCTTGGGTGGCAAACGAGCCGAAGCCGTCCTTGATCAGTGCGGGATCACGGTCAACATGAACATGATCCCATTCGATACTCGTAAACCGATGGACCCATCGGGTATTCGCATCGGTACTCCCGCATTGACCACTCGCGGGATGGGAGTGGAGGAGATGAAGCGGGTTGGGCAGTGGATTCATCAGGCACTTAAAGGCGCCGATGACGATTCAACACTGGAGAGCATTCGTCATGAAATCGCGGCTCTTTGCCAAAATTTCCCCGTACCAGCGGGGCGTGTTGCTGCAGTGAATCCTGTTTAGAATACTTAGAGTCAAGAAGCCGGTAGACACATCCTGAAAGAATTCGTCAACCGGCCAACAATCTTCCACTGGCGTTGAACCCGAGTGGAATCACCCTTTCGAGATTGACTTCGCGGACTTGTCTTCTCTGTAGCAAAAGCTGACTCCATGCACCGAATTCTGATTGCCGACGATAATGATGCAAATCGAGAATTACTCGAAGCTTATCTGATCAACATCGATTGTGAACTGGAAACAGCGATCGATGGCCAGGACACACTGGAAAAGATTGAGGCGTTCAAACCAGACTTGGTGCTGCTCGACGTCATGATGCCCAAACTGAGTGGATTCGAAGTTTGTCGGCAAATCAAAGACAATCCAGAAACCAGCCGAATCATGGTGCTAATGGTGACCGCTCTCAATGAGCTTGGTGACATCGAGCGGGCCGTGACTTCCGGTACGGATGATTTCTTGAGCAAACCAGTGAATCGCGTTGAACTCACAAAACGCGTTGAGAACATGCTCAAACTAAAAGGGACAGAAGACGAGCTTGAACGTCTGCGGAAATACATCGAAGAGATGGAAAACCGGGCAGGCGGCTGAATCGAACGAGGCAAATCGATTTCTAACGCGAGCTAGCACTGAATCGTTAAGTCAAGAAAGATCCTGCTGCATCAGTCAACGGACGACGGTGGTTCGCCATCCGCGACTGCTCCTCTTAATGGATCCGCTGTATTCAATTCAAGCACGGTGTTAATAACATCAATCAATTGATCTAAGCGGAAGGGCTTAAATAAAACACACTTCGGATGCAATCCGTTTTGCCTTGCCTTCACAATCGAGTGCCCTGGGTCATACCCAAACCCAGTCATCAAAACCATCGGCACACGTTGCATGATTTTTCCGAGCCGAAGCATGAGTTGATAACCGCTGTAGTCCGGTAAGCGGATATCGCTAATGATCACATCATAACTGTCAAAGCCGCCGCTACTACGCACCATCAAGACCGCTTCATCACCCTTGTGTGCCGTCTCGACAATGCAACCGTATTTTTCCAAGAGGCAATGAGCGTCTTCGCGAACCTGATCATCTGCATCGACGACCAAAATCTTTTTCCCTCGCAGAGCAAGATGCTGTACTGTCTCTTCACCAACGGGAACCGCTTCGATTGGCGTCATCTTTTCGCCAATCTGCTGGATGGTTTGCTTGATATCTCGTGCGTTTTGCAAGATGCGACGCAACCGATCAACCACTTCGGTGCTGTGACCAATGTAACCTTCCATCACATTGACCGCGTCGTTGAGAATCTCATCCACCGGTAACGCCACGGCACTATGTATTGCGTCACAACTCTGCTGAGCCGTGTTGGCCTTTTGTGCGACAAGTAGCTCGAGCGTATTCAGAGCAAATGCCACATCACGAGCAAAAATCTCTAGGAACTGAAGATCACTATCTGAAAACGCTGCCGTGTCTGGACTCTCTACGTTAAGAGTCCCGAGAACCTGATCATGTAAAATCAGAGGAGCGGTGATCGAACTATTGGTGTTGGTGGCACCCGGTAAAAACAGCGGATCGTTTTCCACATCCTGACAAACGTAACTGCGACCACTAGCCGCAACGTATCCCGTCACACCATTGCCTTGAGGATGTGCATAAAGTTGTCGATCAGCGGCATCCTGATCGATACCAACACTCAACAGAGGAACCAGATTTCCCGTCGAATGCTCCAACAACCGAATCTCAATCACCTGAAAATTCAATAGATCACTAAGGTAGTGCCTGATATTTTCCTTTAGTAACTCAATGCGTTCATCCACTTCCATCATAAAGATTTCATTGGGACGCAAGTCTGCCAGATCTCGCCCAGCCTGATGAATGGCTTCTAGTTTCTGCTGCTGAAGGATTTCCTTGGTGATGTCATGGATCGTGACAATCAATTGCTGTGATTTCTGAGGGTGCTCAATCGTTGACGCATTTACCTGAAAGTAACGATTGTCCCCAGCCTGAAGCGTGCTGTTTCCCTCCTCACCGGTAACCATCGTTGTGTGAAATGGCGAGAAGTCAGGCCCCATGATTTCGGGGTTCCCCAGCAGCTCATAGAAATCCATGCCTACGGCTGTGTCTTCGGTCTTCTCCGCCCACTCCAATAACCTTCGGTTTGCCCATAGAACGCGATTATCAAAGTCAATCAACGCGACTCCTTGAGGCATGTCACGAAGCATCGCTCCGCTTTGAGCTAGACCTCGAAGCTCACTGACCCGCGGGAACTGATCCCTCGTAATCCAGACACCCCCAACCAGAGGCTCACTCAATTCATCAAGAACTGGCACAGAACCATCAAGGAGAATGATCTGTTCGCTTCCGCAGTTGGTTGGCATTCCGGATGGATCGCCGATGCAAATGTATTTCCGCTGCTCATCATCAGAGCAAGATTCTTGAGTCGATCGATTCATCGATCTCGTTCTCCCAAACTTCACCCGCCTACTTGCAGCTTACCGCTCGCGAAAAAAGCGGTGGCGATTGCATCCTCAATCGGCTTGCTGCTCAAAACGCTAGAGTCAGCATTTGTTTTAGTCTTCAGTGAATCATAGGTAACGGCAGACCGTTTGTCATAGGTCGATGGTAATGGGCCGATGAGTTTCTTGATGTTGATTGTTTGCTGCCTGAGCAGAAGCCAAGGCGAATGCAACCAATTAGGGAAACCGAAGACCCCTGAAAATGCTGCAAGGGAGCATAATTTACCGATACGGGGTTTTTGAACGAACTTGGAGCAGCAGCGTCTTGAAGTGGCCCAACACACACAGTGGTCCTTAGGCGACGATACCTTGGGGGATGAGGAGGACCAACGTGCGCGTTTATACTTCATGATTCAATTGCTACTCACCAACCACTCTTGTTCCCGGCCGTTCCTTTCCCACGGGCCTTTCTTCACACCGCCTATTCAAGGACTTTAAGTCGTGCAATACGTCGACGTCAAAATCCACCAAGCTGTCGCGACAATCTTGCTAGAGCGGCAATCGGTTTGTAACGCCTTGAATCCGCAGATGCTCGAGGAATTGACCACAGCATTTTCTGACGTACACCAAGAGAAAAAAGTCCAAGCAGTCGTACTGACAGGCAGCGGACCGAATTTTTGCTCAGGCTTGGATCTAAACATCCTGAGTGCAATCAGCGATTTAGAAGCAAGCGACGCTTTGCCCCAGTGGTTTTCGATATGGGAAAGGCTGAGCGAATTGTACGAAACGATGCTTCGATTTCCGAAGCCGATTATTGCAGCGGTCGATGGAGGTGCGATCGGTGCGGGCCTGGGATTGGCCTTAGCATCTGATCTAATCGTGTGTAGTGAAAGCGCCTTTTTTGCTTCTCCAGAGATTCGCCTCGGGTTCGCCGCGGGTCCCACTGCTGGATTGCTTCATTTCCGCTTCGGCTCGAGAATCACAACGCACATGCTGCTCACCGGATCTCGTCTCTGTGCTGGTGAAGCGCATGCTCACAATGTCATCGACAAGCCCGTTTCGTCTGAACAGATCTGGGTCAAAGCAAACGAACTTGCAAGCCAATGCGCCTTGGCCCCACGCGAAGCGCAACAAGCAACCAAAAGAATTCTTAATGAATGCATCGGCGAACAGCTTCTGACGCAGATCGCTGCCGGAGCAGCGCAAAGCGTTGCGGCATGCACAACCGATGCAGCACGGGAGGGCATTAGAGCCTTTCTGGACAAACGAGAACCTCTATGGCCAAGCTAACAACAAAATCATTATCGCTTGTTTGGTTCACCAACATTCATAACGCATCACGCTTCGCTCAACATCATTTTCACAGAACTGCCTTTTGGTGAACATCTCACCCATAAAGATCATCTCGAACATGCCAACCTCGGTTCACTTCATCGCTATGCTTCGAAATCTATCTTCCTTGTTTGTGTTTACACTCATATTGGGATTCCAGCTTTGCGCTGCGCAAAGTGAGAATGCTGAATTAAGTCTCCGGAGCCTCTACCATCCGCTTGAAAAAATCCGTTTCTCGCCTGAGACACCGGTGACACATTGGCTCGGAATGGAACCCTCCACGCTTCTCGTTAAGCGAGAGGGAACTTGGAACCAAATCGACCTAACCACAGGTGCAGAGACTAACTTCGAAGTGGTGAGCGAGGTTGCCGAAAAGTTAGCTCAACTTGAAGGGGTGGATGAAGCCGATGCGATTTCAGCAGTGAATGCTGCGATCCCCAATTTGAATAAAGCCAACGATAGGTTCCTTGTCAAAATTGATCGTGGCCTTGCCTTAGCCTCGTTAAAAGAGCCTGCGAAATGGATTGCTAAAAAGGCCGAACGTTGGCGTGATATGAGCAGCAATTCAAGCCTCTCCACGTTGGCCTACACCAAAGACTTCAATCTATATGTCATGGACCTCGATTCCGGACGTCATCTCAAATTAACAAACGATGGAACCGAAACAACGCGAAACGGTCGACTTGATTGGACCTATCAGGAAGAGATTTATGGGCGTGGCAACTACAAAGGCTACTGGCTAAGTCCTGATGGTAAGTGGCTGGCGATGCTGAAGATCGATACACGTTCGGTTCCTCAATACACGCTATCGGCATCGAATGGGGAACGAGGAGCTGGCCTAATCAGTCGTTACCCGAAAGCCGGTGACCCGATTCCACACGCCTCTCTTCTACTCTGGGATTTGCGTCAACTGAAATCTGGCCGCATCCCTCGACCCACCACGCTATGCCAATCCAGCCCGGACAAAGAGCGATTGATTACCGGGGTCTGGTGGAATGCTCACGATCAAACACTTGTGTATTCGATTTCTGATCGATGCCAGACTTGGCGCGAAATCTGTCATGTCAAACCAGCAAGCAATAGGCGTGATGGAACATTTCAGCGGGTGATCCACCGAGAACAATCGGAAGCCTGGATCGAACCTCCGAGCGAACCATCATTTTTGCAAAACGGAAACATGCTATGGCTTAGTGAAATCCCCTCCGGTTACTCACAAGTTTATCAACTCAGCTTATCCACCGCGAAACCAGCGGAGGCGATTCAGAGCATCACGCCAGAGGGGATTCATGTTCGTTCGTTTTGGATTCATCCTGATGAAAATCAAGTGGCATTTCTTGCTGATCAATTAACCGGAACCATTGAGCAAAACCTGTACCTGCTTCCCTTGGAACACACCGCAACCGAATTAGAGAAACAAATACGATGTGTGACTCCTCCTTCCGGTTGGTCAGAACCGGATATCAGCCCTGACTGGAAATGGATATTGAATGAACACAGTACGGCGGTTACCCCAAGCACACTCGCGGTACTATCGATCGAAGGAAAAGAGACAAAAGAGCTTCATTCTGGCGATCTGCAAATCCAAGCACCGCTGCATCCACCTAAATTTTTCGCGATACCAACTCCTGACGGTCTTCAATTGCCCGCGGCACTGATTCGCCCCGTGGGAAATTCAAAAGAGAAACTTCCGGTGGTGGTAGAGCTCTACGGCGGACCGGGCTCACCCATTGTGACTAATCGATGGCGAGGTACGCGTAACCTCTATCGCGAACTGTTGGCACGCCAAGGAATCGCGACCTTCATGATCGACAATCGATCAAGTGCGGGCAGAGGAATGAAGGATGCTTGGGGAATCAAAGGGCAAGTGGGAAAGCTTGAGCTAGAAGATCTACGTCATGGAATCAATTGGCTCAAAACACAAGATTGGGTCGACCATGACCGGATTCTCATTCGCGGCTGGTCTTTCGGAGGCTTCATGACCATCAGTGCCATGACGAGCATGACCGACTTTCGAGCCGGTATTGCAGGTGGGTCGGTCACTGACTGGAAGGAATATGATGCGTTCTACACTGAACGATACATGGGTCTTCCACAACAAAACCCGACCGGTTACCGAAACACCGCTCCGATTCACCGTGCAGAAAAACTTCATGGCTCATTGCTGATGATCCACGGAGAAGCTGACGACAACGTTCACCCATCGGGCACGATGCGAATGGCAAATGCTTTGCAAAAAGCGGGACATCAATTTGATCTAATGATCTACCCCGGCGAAGCTCATGCAATTCGGCAGGCAAATCATGTTTGGCACCTTGCCGAACTAACGGATCAGTTCATCAAACAGACTCTGTTGCCTGGAACTCGATAGACCTGACCAGAGACGCCCACGGATATCATCCGGGCGAGACACGAACCACGTCCCACGGGGGCAGACATCACCCCGAAGCGAAAGAACCCCTCTGCGGGGTAGGCCGCTATAATCTGATTCTACCACCACACGTGTCAGAAAAGCTGAAGATCCATTCAAAAATTCCCTTTGGTAGGCCTTAACTTGGAGGCAGACCGGCGGTACACTACGCGGCTCAAAAAATTTGATAAGTCCTCGAAGAGACATAAATTATGTACGCCATCATCGTCGACGGCGGTCGCCAGTATCGTGTTGAACCCGGAATGGAAGTCGATGTTGATTTCCGTGATCTTGCAGCCGGTGAAGAGCTAACCTTTGAGAAAGTTCTCGCTGTCAGTGGAGATGACGGGATGAAGCTCGGTTCGCCCACTGTAGATGGGGCGAGCGTCACCGCATCGGTCATCGGAACGGAACAAGACAAGAAGATCTATGTTCAAAAGTTCCGTCGTCGCAAGAACAGCCGCCGAAGAACCGGTCACCGACAGTCACACACTCGTGTGCGAATCGAAAAAATTGGCGTCTGAATTCGAAGCAAAATAGCTTTGGATCTGATAGATCAATCAATGCTTCCCGTCACTTGGGCGGGAAGTTTTTTGATGCGCACCAGTAGACTTTCAGTGGGCAAAACTAGCAGTTCGTGAACCTGCCAGTAGACGATCTCTTTGGATAATCCGCGATAGCCATAGCACAAAGGCTTTCAAGTGGTTGCTAGTCCAACCCTGATTCTGTGTTACCCATCCCACCAGAGTTGGATGCTTCGCTACACTTATCGGTAAAGCTTCGAGACACAGAGGGGATTCAACGTGCATCACCCGACTGCGTCCATGCCTTTTGAACGAGAGAGACCATGCTTTCGGCTCAACTGGACGACTATGAAATCGGTGAAGTGATCGGTGCCGGTACCGTCGGTACGATCTACGCTGCCACTCACCGCGAGAGCGGGGAGCAGGTAGCCATCAAAAAACTCCACCCCGGAGTTTCTCAAGACCCATTGATCCGCGCTCGTTTCAAACGTGAAACGACAGTCATGGAGCGTCTTCGGCACCCCAACATCATTCGCTCAATGGGTGGGGGAGACGACGAGGGGCAACTGTTCTATGTGATGGAACGGCTTGACGGCGGAACGGTCAAAGATCTCATTCAAGCATCAAATGTGATCGCTTGGCCGATTGTGGTTGAAATCGCTCGTCAAATTTGCTCGGCACTTCAGTTCGCACATAACCACGGGGTCATTCACCGGGACTTGAAGCCAAGCAATTTATTTTTGACCCGCGATGCCGAAGTCAAACTGGGAGATTTTGGGATCGCCAGAGATCTTCAGGGTGCTGACATCACGACCAGCGGAATGACCGTTGGTACACACGCCTATATGGCTCCCGAGCAAATCACGGGCGATGAGAATGTCTCCGGAAAAGCGGATCTGTACTCACTTGGCTGCTGCCTTTTCGAAATGCTTGCGGGCCAAACTCCTTTCCAAGGCGATCATTTTGCTCAGCTTTTTGAGCAACATCTAAAAAAACCGGCTCCTCGGATTCGCGAACTCGTACCCCATTGTCCATCAGCCTTGGACGAGGTCATCGCAAAACTGCTGGAGAAGTCGCCAGAAGATCGCCCATTCAACGCACGACAAGTACAGGCCGTCATGCTTCAGTTGGACGAGACCATCAACTGCGAGATTGATGGTCAATCTCAGCTGAATGACGTTTCAGCGGCCGAGACTTCACAGAGAGGCAATTTGTTGCTTCAACAGGAGATCGAGGAGCAGTTTGGCGCAAAGCGGCGAGAAATCGAGTGGATGAGAATTACCGCGATCCTAATTGCGTTAGCGGTGATCATTGGTCTCTCGATTCTCTTCAGTCGCTGAATGAGCAAATTATGAGTTTCAGACCAAAACAGGGGTGTCGTCGCTTACCGATCGACAGCTTTTCCTGCTATCTTGCCTGAAAGACGTTTGAGCCAACCGTGAACCTCTTTATCACTCCAAGGTGACCGAGATTGGTTCCAAGCTGGGATTCATTAAATCATCATCGATCACCGCTCGAACATCTCGGACTCAAACCATTTCAGACGGACTGTTCATCAGCAAGTCAGCCATCTTCCACCTTCAGGAATACCAAATGCTCCACCGATTTTCTCTATTTGGGACCGTTCTACTACAACTAGCTATGATCGCCCCTTCAATGGCCCAAGCTCCGGAAGGCAACAACACAGTGAAAGACCCCCTCAGTTATTTCCTCGGCATTTCGGTTGGACAGCAAATGGGCCAATCAGGGTTCCAAGTAACAGACCTTGATTTGGACCAATTACTTCTTGGTTTTCAGGATGGCATCCAGGGAAAGCCGCCCGCATTGAGCGAAGAGCAGTTGACAGAGGCACGCACAAAGATTCAGACCCTCCTCCAAGCAAGACAAGAACAGCAGCAAGCGGAAATGGCCAAAGCTGGGGAAGCAAATCTTGAGAGAGGAAAGCAGTTCTTGGCTGAGAATGCCAAGAAAGAAGGAGTCAAAGCCCTCGATCAGGGGATCCAGTACAAGGAAATCAAGGCAGGTACGGGAGCTTCTCCTGCAGTGACCGATACCGTTCGCGTTCACTACACCGGTACCCTCATCAACGGCACAAAATTCGACAGTTCCGTCGATCGCGGACAGCCAGCAACTTTTCCATTGAATCGCGTCATTCAAGGATGGCAAATCGCGATTGCCAAAATGAAAGTTGGAGCCAAGTGGATCATCTACATCCCCTCTGACCTAGCATACGGATCACAGGGAAGCCCATCTGGAGGTATTGGCCCAAACGAAGTTTTGATTTTTGAAGTTGAGCTTCTTGGAATTGAATAAAACCATGATGTGGTCCATTGAGCGGATCAGCCACGTTGGATTCGAATAAAAAAAGGCAGGCCTCACGGCCTGCCTTTTTTGTTTACCTTGTCCAAGATTGCCGGTTACTCTGACGCCGCAGGCGTCTCGTCAGCAGAAGGTTCATTTTGATCTTCTGTTGCGGAAGCAGCAGGCTCAGCATTCTTCGAAGGCTCATTCGATTCTTCATCCGGATTAGCGTTAGCCTCCTCATCCTTGATTTTCAAGAACGATTCTTCTCGGATACGCTGATAGTCTCGAGAATCAATCCGACCGAATTCGCCCATCATCATTGCGAACTCGATGAGCGGGAAATCTTCGGGAATTTCTTCTGAGTCCGTAACAACCATGTAGCGACGAATCGAAGCGAATAGATCTTCGGCGGTATCATCCAACGTTAGCAGTGGATAGTCATCGAAGATTTTCTCCCAAATTGCGAACGCCTCTTCGTAAAGACGGATTGATTCATCAAGCTCTGCCGCTGCATTCGCTTTTTCTGCTTCATAAATCAGCCGACGCGCTTCAACGGTCCTTTCTTCCTGCTCAGCGAGTGCGAGCGATTCCCAATATGGATAGTTGATCTGCGTACGATAACCATTGGTCTTCAGGATGCGTTCGTTGAGATCCAAAATTTCATCGATTAAATTGACCGAAGCGAGACGCGTCGCGTCATCGCTCGCTTGCCGAGCGATCGGCTTCAGGTTCGGAACGAGTCCGTCAAGAATGGACGGCAACAGCGCCCTCTGCTCGTAAGTTAATTCCTCAGGGGGCAATTGGTAAAACGCTTTGAACTCTTCGGGAAGAGCTTCGACAAGCTCAGTACGAGCTGCATCGTACGCATCTAGATTACGCTGTCTGAACTGCTCAATCTTGTCGGATCGCTGAGCTTTTAGGATATCCAGTTCGCCAAGCTTAATGGTAAATGGTGACGTAGTTGGGATGCTGCGTTGACCGAAACCAGCCCAGTCTTCACTTGCCATCTGCCAAGCGTTTTGAGCACGCTGGTCGAGAATCCCTTCCGCTTCAATTGATTCGGCGTGCTTCAGACGCCACTTAGGACCAGTCTCATAGAAGTTAAGGGGCGTTTGACGTCGGATCTTTACGCCACTATCAACAATGTCATAGCCGTGATTGAGCCATAAACGACCGACCAACCAGTTATCGGGTTTACCGAGAGGACCACGAGCTTCGGGGCTGTCCACTGCGATATTCTCATTCAGCAATGATTCATGCAGCACTTCGTCCTCGGAGAAAAGACGACGAAACTGGACCTTCTCATCCGACATTCCCATCTTGGCTCCGTAGAACCAACCGGTGTACCAAACAAGACGCGTCGCATTGGTGTTCTGTCGTAATCCTCGAGTCAAGAACTCGGTGCCCTCACGAACCATCTCATAACGCTGACGATAGTCATCAAATTCGGTTGAGACGTTGTAGGCGAGATTATGAGCCTGGTGTTCCCAAACCTTATCAAAGTGCGGCTGGAGCAAGGCAATGTTGTTTAGGGTCGCCTTGAGTCGGTCCCACTCGTGCATGACACGGTATTCATGAGCCTTGTTCCAGAGCAGGGTAGCAGCGACACCCCTGAGTCCGAGCGAAGCCAACTTCATGGTTTCACTCGCCGGACTAATCTCTCCAAGATCACTCTCGGCGATGTTGTATTCATTTCTCATCACCGAGAGACGGCCACCCAAATCCCCATCACCACCTGCTGGCTGTCCCAGCAGATAAAGAGGAATCAACATGGCAACCATCACCGTAAGGTAAATGAGCTTGCGACGGAAAGACGTAGTACGATTCATGCCGCGATCTCGCGCGATTTCAGGAAGAAGTAACTAATAATAAAAGCGATAAAACAGTAGCCGAAGGTTGCCACGGCGTGACGAGCCAACAACGCCCCGAAGATGTCAAATCCACTAGCAGCATACTCGGCCGTAGCAACCATTTTCGGCAGGTTCGGCAGAGCGGTAGCCACCGCATCGAGCGAGTAAATGATGCCAGCATCCACGGTTTTGATCACACTGGCGGCCGTGGTATCCACATCCAATTGAGTGGTCATCGCATCCTGCTTCAAGAGGCGGATTACCGACTCGATCGGTCCACCTCCACGCTCAATACCGGCATCAATGAAGTGCCGAGTATCGTAGATTTGCTCAGCGGAGAAACCTAGCAAGACGCAAGCAGCGGTGGAAATCATCGCCACAGGACCGCTCAGGAACGTGCTGAACATCACCCCGAAAGCAATCACCATCGTCATCTGTAGCCAAATGGAAGCGTAAGCCTTCGTGAGGTTCCATTCAAACGAGTTTTGGGCGGGTTGCAGGAAGACGCCACTCTTGGTGACACCCAGATACTGATTACGATCCAAACAACGAATGATCAACTTGATTTGACCCTGCTCATCAACGAGGTCTTCAAACACATTCAACTGCCTTGTCCCAGTAGCGTCAGACCCTTCAATGGTTAAAGGGAGCACCATTTCATCGATTTCATATTCGTCGATCGTGAACGGTTGCTGTTCGCTCTGGATTTCTTTGGAAGGATGCTTCAAGGTCACTGAGCCACGAATACCCGACTCGATATCGCCCTTGTAAGAACGATAAGCACGTAGTGACAGGTTAATCGGAATACCGTCAGGGTAGCGTTCAGGCGTCACGTCACCAAACATGAACTCAGCCGCTCCCAGAGTTCCACCCTCGACGTAGCCGTGCTCAATTTTTTTACTTCCCCGTTCGAGGCCAACAACCCGAGCAATCCCGGAGACGCCGTACCCGCCAGCAGCAATTCTTTCGGAACCAATATCAATCCCAGCATCCTTGACCTCGCCACTGCGACCGAAAAACTGGATATCGCCATATGACGGAACCCTCGCCTGCAGAGCACCCACCGGTGGTCCGAATTTAAATTCATCACCATCCCGTGTCACTAAGTGATAATGACCGCGCACTTTATCAGTCAGCCCGACCCCATCGTCGCCAGCGTTGATTCTGAAGGAGTGCTGATGGTTCCGAACGAAGTCGGTTTTACCCACCAAATCGCCGTTGGATAGTTCCTCCAGCTCGGTCACTTCAAGATGCTCATGCCGAAGACCCCGGGTCACGAAGAGATAACTCGCGAGCCCCATTGGGATCAACATCATGGTCCCTACTGCAACAAATCCAACCATCCGCCCAAGAATGATCTCCGTGGCACGGACAGGTTTCGTCACGATGGTGTAAATCGTCCGACTTTTGATATCCGCAGGTAGAGAAAAGGCGCTGATGAATAGTGCCAAAGCAAGAATCAAATAATTGGTCGCGGTCAAAACGAAACTGATGTACAGTCGAGCGGGATCGTCACTCTCAGGGTTCAGATACCACCCGGCCAACAACAGGACCACCATGAAGAGACCGACAATGAATAGGACTCTTCGCCGCAAGGCTTCTTTGAAGGCGAGCCTTGCAAGTGCACCGATCCGTCTCAGGGAAGTTCCTGGCAAATCGAACCGCAACAAATCTCGAACGGCTCGAGCCACCGCGTAAAAACCTTCGCTCGGCCCATACCGGTTCGCTGAGTAGACATAGCCCACCAATAAACCCAGAACGATGGCAAGCAAGATGAGGACGATGCCCTGCAACAATGCGCTCTGCAAGAACGCATCAGGACGCATCAACCATTCGGTAAAAGACCAGAAGTCATCCGGCTGCAATATCATTGACCGGCCTCTTCTTGTTGTTCGGGTTCAGTGGATGCCTCGGATTCAGCGTTCGCCGACACTCGTCGAGCACCTGGCCGTGCTTCGCTTTCCCGGACAATGTTCAAGAAAAGATCTTCCATCGTGGTCGTTGGATTATCGATAGAACGAAGCGTTCCACCATGTCGCTCGATGACTTGGGCAATTTCACTTTTTGCCGCTTCGCTTAAGCCCTCGGCGTGGACTTCGGTGACGTCTTGAACCTTTAGAAGATCTGACACTCGACC
The DNA here is from genome assembly GCA_022425745.1 of Rubripirellula sp. Classification (GTDB taxonomy): domain Bacteria; phylum Planctomycetota; class Planctomycetia; order Pirellulales; family Pirellulaceae; genus Rubripirellula. Next base: position 8,793 of record JAKMEW010000223.1, on the reverse strand, counting down.
GAGCTCCTTAAGCTCACCCTGATGCAGGATCGCAACTCGATCACAAACGTCCTGAACGTCAGCAAGTTGGTGGCTGCACAACAGAACCGTCTTCCCGCGTTCTTTGAGAGCGAGGATCAAATCCTTCATCTCTCTGGTACCAATCGGGTCAAGTCCCGTGGTCGGCTCATCGAGAAGAATCAAGTCTGGGTCGTTGATCAATGCCTGAGCAAGACCAACACGACGAGTCATCCCCTTACTGTACTCTCGCAGCTGGCGATGCTTCGCTCCGGAAAGGCCGACTAGCTGAATTAACTCGTCGACTCTCCTCTTACGCTCAGCACCTGACATATCGAACAGGCGACCGTAAAAATCGAGTGTCTCTTCAGCAGTCAAGAACTTGTAGAGATAGCTTTCCTCGGGGAGGTAACCTATTTTCTCATTTTTACTGGTCTCGCTGGCATCCTTGTCGAACACCAGAACTCGACCACTGCTGGGAAAGAGTAACCCAAGAATCAATTTGATGGTGGTTGACTTACCACTTCCGTTTGGCCCCAAGAGACCGAAGATCTCACCTTGGCGAACTTCGATATCCAATGACTTGAGGGCGTTTACTTTCTTTCGACCCCAGAAATCTCGGTAAATTTTACTCAGATTACGGGTCTCGATGATCACTCCCGATTGGGCATCATCTTGAGGGCTATCTTGAACCGCTGCGTTTGGCTCAACTTCTGCCGAAGCTGTCGAATCGGTATCCACGAGCACTGTTTCCTTCAAAAACAAATAATAAGGGTTCAGAGGTTTAAGGGAATCAGGTCACCGAGGCGACGGTCAGCCCATCATATTTAGCGAGTCTGGCGAAAAAACCTTTTTAGCAACTAAAGCAATGGCCGCTGTTCGGGGCTACTCACCTTTCCCATCTCATCATTCCCGGTAATCACCAGCAGAATGTGGTCGAGAAAGTTCAGAATCTTCTAGCCGTTTTTGTACGTCAGCAGACTCGGAACGGTTCAGAGCCTCTACGAAGAGTTCAACACCTTCGAGAAAGGTCACGAGACTCGCACGCCGCTTTACCATCAGCCTGCCTCGGAACACAAATCGATATCGATCCGGAACAGGCCATCATGCGGTCTATCGACGTTATCAACGTAGAAATCGATCTAGAACGGCACCAACTCTTTCACCTTTCGTCGAATGAGAGTGCAACTCCCGAAGACTCCGCATTGCTAGGAGAGACCGCAAGTATCCACCGAAACGGATTTTCCTCGAAAACCGAATAAATCCACCCCCCTCGCTTGGATGACCTCTTATCTGTCAATTGAAGCTGCAGTTTTCCAGGTGTTGTTGTCGGTTTCCATTTTTGGAGGGTGAAATTGTCCAAATGGCAGGATCTTGTCATCATCTTGGCTGCGGTTTGCAACACCGCCACGCAGCTATTCGTCGATCAAGCAATTTATCCACAGAGTCTTTTCGTGCCTCGGCCCCCTTCATCCACTCGTTTCTCTGTATCTCAGCCTAATGGCTATCAAGAGGCCTTGGATTATCTCTACGGCGAGATTAATTATGAAAAGCTTGGACTATCCGGCGCTGCACAGTATCCATTTCGACTAGAGAGAATGAGTGTTTTGTTCGAGACCCTCGGACTTGAACATTTGCTTCATACTTCCGTTTCCACAAAACCTTCTTCCAAACCAGCCGTTCCACTGATCCACCTAGCGGGTACCAAAGGAAAAGGTTCAACCGCTTCATTATTGGCATCCGCTTGCACCCATTCGGGCTACCGAACGGGCCTCTATACCTCACCGCATCTCACCCATTTGGAAGAACGCTTTCTAATTGATGGAGAGATGTGCCAGCAGAATCATTTCGTTAGTCTCGTTAACGAAGTCCGAGCAGCGGCCGAGGGCATTGAGACAAAACATGGAAAAGCGACTTTCTTTGAACTGACCACGGCAATGGCAATGCTTCATTTCACTTGGAATCAGTGTGAGATCATCGTCGCTGAGGTTGGCTTGGGCGGAAGACTTGATAGCACCAATGTTCTGAACCCGATGGTTTCCGTCATTACCTCCATTGGATTGGATCACCAACATGTACTCGGCGACGACCTCGTTTCCATTGCACGTGAGAAAGCCGGGATTATTAAAACTGCGGTACCCGTTATATGCGGAGTGGAAAAAAAAGAAGCCATAGACGTCGTACACGAACAGTGCGAGAAACGTGGCACCCACTGCTTCCAACTCAAAGAAGACTTTGAATTCACAGAGCGTCCTCTCAAGACTTGGGGATCAAGGGTTCATTTCTTAGGGAAACGTGAACCCTTGCCAACCGATTTACATTTCGACTTAGCGATGGAGGGGACCCATCAGGCAAAGAATGCCGCAACCGCAGCGGCTGCATTTTTTCTTCTCCAACAACAAATCGCTGCAGCGACTACAGCGGAATCGACTAACCGCTCGGCAAAAGGTTGCTGCACCGAGTCGCTCACCAAGGCATTTTCTCAAACACAGGTTCCGGCACGATTAGAACGGTTTCAATTAACGGGCGATGTCACCGCGATCATCGATTCTTCGCACAACGAAGATTCGATGATCGCGATGGCGAACAGCTTGCAACGACGCTCGCCACATGCACCACACGTGATCATTTTTGGCACCAGCCAAGACAAATCCGCCGAGTCAATGCTTAAGATACTCAGCGAGATTCCGGGGCATTTGATTTTGACTCAGTACCAAACCAATCCGCGATACCAACTAACCGAAACACTGCTGAGTCTCCTGCCAAAGCAGAAACAAAGCAGCACGATGGTTATCAAAGATCCGATACAGGCGTGTCAGGAAGGCTTGGAGAGATCAAAGCAGAGCGATGCAACCATGGTGATTTGTGGCTCCTTTTTCTTGGCCGCCGAAACCAGAGATTGGATACTGTCACAACAGCGACAGTAGTTTCTCAACAAAATCTCAATGAGTTGTCTGCTACACCGTCTTGGGGTTACATTCCAAAGCATCGCAATCCCAACGCCTGTTTCACGATCGACAGGTTTCACGACCCGTATTTTTTTCCATGAACAAACTCCATCCTGACGAGGACAATGTTTTAGCGTTATGGCACGCCGCATCAGCGACGAAAGAACCTAGCTGGATCGAAGAACACTGCTGGTCTTACCTTACCAACGAAGAAAAAGACCGAGCGGACTCCTTCAAAGTTGCGACGACCCGAAATCAATTCGTTGTGGGGAAGGGAATTGCCAAATGGAGTTTGAGCAGCGACAAGGATCATCTCCACGAGATCGAGTTTGGGATCGAAGACCAAGGTAAACCTTTTGTCCGAAGTCCCGCTTCAGCAATCAAGCCCTTCAATCTTTCTCATACCGATGGGCTCGTCGTTTGCCTCGTTGGATCGACAACGAAACACAATCGCCTCGGCGTTGATGTGGAACGACTCGATCGAAGAACCTCAACCGATTTAGCTGAACGCTATTTCTCTGCGCCTGAGATTGAACACCTAGATCGAACGACCAATGCGGCAGCTAAGAAGAATCTTTTTCTGAAAATCTGGACACTCAAAGAAGCTTTCATTAAAGCGATCGGTACTGGACTTCGAACACCGCTATCTCACTTCGCTTTCAACCACCTCGACTCGCCGAACCCAAGCATTAACTTCTTAAACCCAGTGCTCGGTGAGCAAATGAATCGAGAGTCAATGCATTGGCAATTTCATAGCTTCGAGCCGCGAAGTGGATTCATTGCAGCAACCGCTGTTGCCTCGTCTAGCATCGATGCTTTGGTGCCTCCGGTTTTACGATCATTCGAGTCTCAGATTGAAAAGCGTTGATGGAATTTGAACTCATCCGATGAGGAACGATTCCGCCGCGGATCCGCCGTTAGGGTCAATTGGGGGATCACAAAACCCCATCAGCATTGAGAACTTCCGTCAAAACTTTCCTAAACGCATCCACAGGAATAACCAAACCTGCAGGTGGGTTTGTGCCGATAAATCCGCGTGGAGTGGTTCTGCCGATACGGCTACAGCGCTTGATAGAGCAGCGAAAAATGCGGCTTATCGCGAGTCGAAGGGGCCAGAATCACCCACTCAGCCTATGAGTCCAGAAAGCCATATTTTGGCGATCCAGACGACCCATAGTGGAACTGTTACCAAACTTCATCACCCGATGATGAAAGCGTATTCGCAGTTTCACGGATAAAAAATCAATCTGCCCCTTCTGAATTGGGGTTCAGCGGAGAATTGCAATGCAGAGACTTTTTCTGGCGAATCACTGTCTGAGCGCGGCAGCGGCGTTCATTGTCGCAATCGCGACGACATCCTCGGTCATGGGCCAGTATGTTGATCACGCCGGCTTTACTTACTTCGAAGACGGCCCCGCTTCACAAGATTTGTACGGCCACCACTCGCCCCTCATGCAGGTCGGACACGACGGTGCTCTGCGGCCACTGTTCCCGAATCGGGATCAAGCGTGTGAGCCGGTAGGTCTAGAGGGCTGTGAAGGTGAATGCGGTCATCGCGGTGGCGGCTCTGGATTGCTCGGCAGACTCTTTGCAAGCGGAAATTCTTACAACCGTGGATCGGGCTGCCTGTTCTGCGGAGGAGAAGGTTGCGGCGTTTGCATGAATCGTTTGATCACACTTCCTGAACTCTTCGAAGCCTTGCGACCATACCGCGGAGCTGGGTTGAGCGCGATGCGTTGGTACGACGCATCGGTTGAAGCCACCTTCCTGTCCCATAGCCAGGGTGGCCCTCAGGGACTAGCGACTACAGATGGAATTGCCGGTGCTCCCGCGTTGAGCTTCGGTGAAGCAGAAACTGGTGACAGCTTGAAGGGCGGCATTCGTCTTTCGGCCGCCGTCATGTTCGGCCCCGGAGGTAACATGGAAGTTACCTACATGGGTGGAAATGAGTGGGATCAAACCGCGTCCGCCGAAAGTGATCCAGCCGGCACTGCTACTCTCTACTCACTAATCAGCAACTTTGGCACGAGCCCCAACAGTGGTTTTGACGACACCGACCGATCTGTCAGCCAAACCATCCATGGTGAAAGCAAGTTTCACAGTGGTGAATGGAATTATCGACGTCGCTCCATGGGTCAGTACGGCCGCTTCCAATCGTCTTGGCTGGTCGGCTTACGTTACGTTCGGTTCGATAACACCCTGAATTACTCTGCGATGGGTCTACCAAACAATACGATCACATCGAGTCTTCCTCGCTACTTCTCATCCTCTGACAAAGTCAAAAACAATCTATTCGGCCCTCAGGCTGGCGTTGATCTTTGGTGGAATCTACGTCCCGGAATCAACCTCGGTGTGGGTGTCAAAGGCGCTTGGGTTCAAAACGACTCGAAGCGTCAAACCATAATGACCGGTAATTCGCTCAGTGGCTTCGCAACACCCGGGTCCGTGATTCTTGAAGAAACGCGGCGTAAGGGAACTGTCCTTGGTGAGATTGAGGCAACAGCAATTTACCGCATCAGCCACTCGTGGTCCGCAAAGGCGTCGTATCACCTTTTGGCAGCTGATGACGTTGTCTTCGGAAATGTCGATGTACCCGCCGCAAGAGACTTCGTCAGCGGTAGTACGATTCGCGAGCCATCATTCGCGAGAGACTCTTTGGTGGTTCAAGGAGCCACCCTCGGAGCCGAATACATGTGGTAGCGAAATGCCGGATGGCTAGGCCCAACACGGCACCGGCCACTCGCACCGACCAAGGCGAGCAACCTTTATTTTCGCTCGCTGATTGGTACCCAGGTTGAACCTGAGTACGACTGAGATAAATACCGAGTGATCTCTTCTCCCAATCATGGGGGTCGCGGATCTCACGAAACTGGATTGCTGACCACCTTGGATGGTTGGATCTGCTCTCCAGATGCTGAAAAGCGGAAGCTGATCGGCATGCACCCCCCCTTCGGGGAGAACAAGAACTCGACCGTAAGGTGTGTTTTGGAATTGTTCGGGAACTTTGACACAAACAGAGCGTCCCACCCAATACGATTCGTTGACACTCCAAGCGGTCGAATTAGAATCGCACTCGCCTCTTTCCCATTCGCTACATCTTGCCTATTCACCCGATTTCTTACGGGTTACGCACGGGTGGTACTGGCTAATTGGCAAACGAAAGCGATTCAAACGACCGATGTAAAAGATGGTGCGGCTGTTTTGCAGAGCAATTTGCAGGCAGAAATAGGCACATAACACAACCTTTTTGCGAGCGGTGGGCTAGTCAGCGACGACTAGCTCGCTGCAAGTGATTGGGGAATTAGTTCATCCATTCAAACCACTTTGATTTTCGCCGATTGCGGTGCAAATCCTGAAAGTTTGGCAGAGACCCTCGATGATCGAACGAAGCAAAACCAAAGCGAAGTATTCCAAGCGCGATCGTGCTGCCCGAGTGAATAAGAAGCGTCGTTTGACGATGGAGGGTTTGGAGGCCAGACAATTGTTGGCAGCCGAGATCTATCTTCCAAACGTTGATCTCGACACCTACGACGGCCCTCGCAATGTGGGTGCGGTTCAAGCTCTGCAGATGTCAGAGCGAGAACAGCTGACCGAATCCGGCAAGAATGACGTCATTGGGACTGCTCAGATTATCCCTTTGGGTAACGGTCCTGGGCAGAACGATACGATCGACCTTCGGGGTGCGATGCAGTATCAGATTTTCTCGTCCAACCCGGGTTCCTTCTCGGTCGACATTGATACCTTCGGGTTCGATCTCAAGGCCGGCGATATCCTCGATGTCTCCGCATTTGGAACTGCTGGCACAATCGACTTTTTCTACGGTGATGGAACGTACTGGTTCGGCAGTGAACAGGTGAATGGTGTGTTCCTACCGCCTGACTCGCCGATTCAAACCGTCGGTAATGCGACGGCATCTGCAGTGATTCCTGAGGATGGCCGGTATTACCTCACCGTGACTCCGATTGATACCACTTCGAACTACACGCTTGGTTTGCGGACGTATCGTCCGATTGCTGAGCAACTTCCTGTCGGTGTTGGGCAGGTTGTGTTCTTGGACTTTGATGGCGGGTTCTATCCGAATTCGCTCTTCAGCCCACCAGACCCTGCTACCGGTGCACCTGCTCCTGGCATTGTCCGAGTTCCATCGTTGCAGGAGTCGCTTGGGAATCTTGGGATTGAGGTTCAAGATACCGCAGCCCTGAACCGTATCATCGATCAGTCGATCGAGGAAATGGAGCGTCAGTTTGCCTACCTTGGCCTAAATGCAAACGCCGGTGATTACGATTCCACCGGTATCAAAGGTGAATTTGGAATCACGATTCTGAACAGCCGCGACCACGCTGATCCAGGCAGCCACCCTTTGGTAACTCGCGTGCTTGCCGGCGGTGGTCCTGTCAATCCGTATGGAGTTTCCTCAACGATTGACATCGGTAACTTCAGCATGGACGACCTTGTCATTGCTGAGATCCTAGCTCCACCACCTCTTCCGCTTTCGCCAACCGTTAGCCCACTCGACTACACGGCTGAGTTCCTTGGTTTCTTGATGTCCCATGAAGTGGGTCACTCCTTTGGTCTTCGCCATACCAATGCGATCAACCTGACTTACTCGACCACCGATGCAGGTGGTGGCATCTACAACCCTGGTGGTCCCGATGGAATCTGGGGCACGTTGGACGACGAGCCTTACAACTTCCTCGATGACTACTACGGCAATGCCGCGGGTTCTGGCGGTGAAGGTATCTTCGGTACAAACCGAGTGACCAACGGCTTGGCAAACACTCTTGTCACCGGCTTGGTTGGTGGCACCGTTGCAGGGACGGTCTTTTCAGACTTCAACCGCGATGGGTCGATGATTGGAGATGCTGGTTTACCCGGCTTCAAGGTCTTTGCCGACCTTAACGAAAACGGTCAGCGCGATGACGGCGAGCCAATGACCCTGAGCGATGCTTTGGGACGTTACTCAATCGACGTTCGGTCTGGCACGTTCAACATTGTTGCGGAAGGCCTCGACGGCTTCGCTGCGACCACCAATCCATCGCGTAGCACGACCGTGACCAACGGACAGACTTCCGTGGTCAACTTTGGGTTTGCACAGATTATCCCAGACATCACTGGAACAACTTACGTCGATAGCGATGGCGACGGTAACCGTGATGCGGGTGAACCGGGTCTTGAAGGCGTCTATGTTTACGCTGACCTCGACGGTGACGATCGCCCTGACCTGGGCGAGCCCGGAGCATTCAGCGATGACAATGGTTCGTACACCATCAATTTCCCTGGCCCTGGAACCTACACGCTTCGCAGTGATCTTTCGCCAGGGTTCGAGCGAACATTCCCAGCAGGCGGTGAGCACACCGCTGTCTTCGATGGTCTTTCCCTCGATGATAACTACGACTTCGGGTTCCTGCCTTCGCTGGACTTTGGTGACGCACCCGATTCGTATGGCACCACGGTGAGTGCAGACGGTGCCCGTCACGGGATCACCGCAGGCTTGAGCATTGGTGCCTCTGTCGACCGTGAGACGGATGGTCTTCCGAATGCAATTGCAAGCGGCGATGACACGAACAACTTGGATGATGAGGATGGCGTTCGGTTGCTTACGCCGCTGGGGCCAGGTGCAACAGCTACTTTCGAAGTAACTGCAACCAACACCACCGGTTCGAATGCCTACCTACAAGGTTTTATCGACTTCAACCAAGATGGCGTCTTCGGTGCCGGTGAGAAGTTTGCCAGCAACGTGCCGGTCGTGGCGGGATCCGTTGCAGCTACTCATCTCATCACGGTTGATGTGCCCGACGGAACTACTCCGGGAGCCACCTTTGTTCGCTTCCGCTTAAGCCAGACAAGC
>JAKMEW010000216.1 GCA_022425745.1 Rubripirellula sp. | reverse complement strand
CCCTGATGTAACCAATGACGCGCCGATGGTGTCAATGTGTTGGCTTGTGTTCTCCTTCGGGAAATCAAGAGTCAACCCGAGTGTATCGACGCGACGTCCAAACAACGCTCGAAGAGTATTCTCGTACTCTCGGTTGGAGAGTCGCCGCATGACCGTCTGCGACGTTGAGCCGTCCAATAATGACTTCGCATTTTTGACTTCGTTCCTCAGAGTGCTGATGAGCTGAAGACGTTCCTCATCCGAAGGTTGTTCCGAATCCTCGGGTGGCATGCTTCTCAAAGTCAGTTGGTCAATGATTTCATCCGCACGAATGACGGAGTCCACATTTGTAAACGGTAAGGGCAGTTGATCAAATCGTCGCTCCCCTTCACTGGTCTCGGCGTTATGGCATTCAACGCAGTATCGATTCAGGAAATCGGTTACGTGACCCGCCTCGGTTGTTCCCGGCTCGCCGGTGTCGGATTCATTTCCTTTCGCGGCGTCAACGCTGAACATTGGCGAAAGGAAAATCCATAGCGTTAGTAACCCAATCGTTTGGGGTGAGATTTTCAGTTTCATGAAGACTTCGGAGATCGTGCTGCAACACAAATTTCTATTTTGCAGCATGCTGTGAGTCAGTGAGTGGAAGGTATTGAAAAACAGGGTTCACCTCACCGGTCTTTTTTTCGTAGGTCGCGTCGATGCGATCGCCCGCGTTAAGAATAAGTACCCGTGCTGACACCGAATTGTTCGGTGTGGACACCCGCACGTTGAGCAATGTCGACGAAGAGGTTGCACAGTGGCACTTTGTTCAAACCGCTACCAGGGGTGATGCGATAATCACCCGACTGGTATCCCGCTCCAGCCAAAACAAGAGGTAGGTCACTGTTGGTATGTGAACTACCGTTACCCATACCGCTTCCGAAAACAATGGCGGTTGAATCCAGAAGCGATTGATCGCCGTCATTCATGTTTGCGAGGCGATCAAGGAATTTTGCGAACTGCTGAATCTGGTACGTCTCGAGTTGCACCAAAAGATCGACCGTCTCGTCATCATTTCCATGATGTGAAAGGCTGTGGTACGACTTGTCGATGCCAAGGTTTTGTGGCAGGAAGCTTCCGCCAATTTCGAGTGTTGCGATTCGAGTCGACTTGGTCTGTAACGCTAATGCAATCAGTTCGTAGAGAAGAGGGAGGTCGTCAACGGTGTTGCGGTTAACTGGTCGATCGAAAGGTGCGTCTGGTTTAGGTTGATCGGCCCAACGTTTGCGCAATTGGATCTTCTTTTCGACATCACGAACCGAACTGAAGTATTCGTCGAGCTTGTCTTGGTCTTCACGATTAACTCTTCGCGACAGGTCACCGGCTTCTTCGAGGACGGAGTCGAGAATGGATGCCTGCAGGTCACCGTTTTGTTTACGCTTTTGAAGTTCGTCTGCAGGATCGTTCAAAAAGAGATGGTCAAACAGTGCTTCGGGTTCGGTGATGGGCGGGACACGCACACCAGAACGGGTCCAAGAAAGCTGGCAACCACCGTGGATTCCTCCCTCAGAGCCAACCGCGATCGATGCATACCGAGTATCGCCACCGATTGCTTCGGCTAAATATTGGTCAATTGTGACATTGCGGTCTTTGCGGTTCTTGGACTCGTGATGGAGAACACCCGAAAGGAAAGTGTGCACGGCAAAGTGACCGCCACGCAGACCATGATCGAGACCTCGATAAAGGGTGAAACGTTCCCGCTGCGACATGAGTGGTTCGAGGAGACGCGTCGAGCGATATTCTCGCCCCGCGTTGTCGGGGAACCAATGTTTTTGCTGAAAGCCCAGAAGATTCGCGATGCCAACAAATCGCTGGATCTTAGGGGAGTTTCCCGATTGATCACCGCTGGCAGCAGATGCTTGGGCAGCTACAGAGAGGGAACCGAGGCTTGGTAACAGAAGAGAACCGGTTACCGAACGTAGGACTGATCGTCGATGGAATGCGTTTCGCTTGTTCATATCATCAATTCTAATTTCGTTACGCGGGTTGCAAACACGAATCTTTCGCATCTGTACCGATGCTTCTCGTTTGGCGGATCATTGTGCCAAATTTGATGGCGTCACTGTCCATCTCGCATCATTTCACGCTCAGCTAGCTGAGGACCCGCACTGCACGCGACCAGTGACTGTCTCCGTGACTGTCTCCCCTGAGGCCGCCCTGGGGATGACCCTGGCCGCCCTGGGGATGACCCTTAAATATAGCAAACATCCACACTGAGAGTCCAAATCGGTTTCGGTCCAATCGGAAGCGAGGTTAAACCTACAATAGTGAGGCGACTTCAGTGTTCGTTGGTTTTTTGAAACGATTCAAGTAGCTGCGCGAGTGTGATTTGCGATCGCTCGTGGGCAACCGAGGTAATCGAATCATCCCAATTGGTCCACGCTGGATGTTGTCGGGTTCGCGACATGCTCGCGGTGATTGCCACCACGTCTTGAACCACAATGTTTTCCGCCGGTTTAGCGAGTGAAAAACGCTGCTCAGCCGTGTCGATTTCATTTGCGAATCGTTGATGAACCAGAGCCTTTCCGAGACGTGCTGCCTGTTCGGTCGGAACGCTTAGACGCCGACCAATTTCCCTCGCCGTTAGGGTTCTGCCCGACGCGAACGCACTTGCAAGTTCAAAAAGTGTGGGAAGAAGCCATTCGGCGGGGAATGACTTCTGATCTCGACCTGCCACCAAAAGACCGACCAACGGTTGTCCGCTGTACGATTGCAGGGTTTGCGTGAGGATTAGTCCAAACAAGACGATCCACCACGTGAGGTAGACCCATAGTAGAAACAGAGGCAGTAGGCCAATGGATCCGTAGATCGCGGAGTAGGGAACCGCTTTGACGATGTAAATCTGGAACCCGTATTTTCCCAGTTCCCAGAAGATCGCACTGACTAGGCTTCCCGTTGCGGCCGCACGAAGTGACACCTTCAAGTTCGGCATCCAAGAGTAGAGAAGAAAAAGTAAGATCCAGGCCGCCGCGAATGAGAGAAACTGACGCAGGCTTTGTTGTGTTGTCGATGTCGCTCCCACACTCCCCGACCATTCGATCACCTCGGATGACATAAAGAGGCTCATAGCCAGAAGTGCACTGCCCAATGTAATCATGGACCAGTGAATCGCTAAGCGAAGGTGGAAAGGCCGGTGGCTGGTAACGTCAAAAATTTTGTTAAACAGTTGCTCGGTCGTGTTGGCAAGCGCGACCGCGGCATAAACGAAAACAAGTAATCCAATGACACCGATGGAACGAAAGTCAATAGCCGCAACGTAGTGCGTGATCTCCCGCATTCGTCGCCTGATGCTGTTGCGTGTTTCATCTGTCGAGACGTCCTCAACTCGTTCCGCTTCGTTTGTTTCAGTCTCGTCCGAAAGTTTTTCATCAACTGCTGCGAGATCGATAGTTACGTTTCCGTTGTCGAGTCCAGTATTGAGCTCATTTGCCTCATCTTCCACGGTTGGTTCCGCAATTCCTGACGGGATGTCATCTGTCGGGGCTATCGCATCAGTGTCTTGGTATGCCGCAGGCACAACATCGGGGACACCAAAGAAGTCGTAAAGCTGTGACTCAACGCGCGTCTGAACATCCGTTAGTCCTCCGAAGACGCGGAACAGGACGAGGCCCAGCACGAGCACGGGGATGAGCGAGAAGACGGTTCGGTAGGTCAATTCCGCTGCCATCCCCTCAGCGCGATGTCGGCGTAGTTGTCGCCAGCAGAACCAGGCTAAAACGCAAGCCCGAAGCAGTCCTTGAATCCAACGATTATTGACTTGTTCTCTGCGCTCGAGACCTTCGATGAATCGGCTTAGTTTTCCGCCGCTGCGATTTTCCTGTTCCTTCATCTAGACAACAACCTTCCACGTAAGGGCATTGCGGATCCACTGCAATGTTTTTAACGGCCTCTGTGCAGCAAACGTTTCGAACGAACCACAGTGGTTCGCATCATTTTCCCACTCAGGGATCGTCGCGATCCGCAGTGGAGGATTTTGTGCGAGTGATTGAGACAAGGTTGGTTCGCTTCACCGCGTCATTGGCTCGGTGGCAGCTATTGCAACTACCGCCGGTAGCACCTCTCCTGCTCGACCGAATCACTCCGATCGCATTCTGTGTCAGCCAAGCTGCTGCAAAAGCAACAATGCTAATCGATGCGATTTGCTGCCAGTCCAATGATACATCCTCGATACGATTGATTGCTAAAAGAATCTCGTGCCAATTTGATAGGTCAGCATCGCCGCAAAGTAGGCAAGGAGTGTCATGTAGGTGAAGCTAAGTATTGGCCAACGCCAAGAATTGGTTTCACGCTGGATGACCAGCAACGTGCTGACGCATTGCGCACAGAGCGCAAAGAAGACCATGATCGATAACGCGACGGGAATGGTGTAGACGGGCGTTCCGTCGGGGTAGGTCGAGGAGCGTATTGCCCCGATGAGTCCCTCTTCATCCTCGTCACCGTCAAGACTGTAGATCGTCCCTAGTGTCGCGATAATTACTTCTCTAGCGGGGAAACTGGCAATCGCTCCCACGCCAATCTTCCAGTCCCAACCCAAGGGGCGAACGAGGGGTTCAATGAGGTGACCTGTTTTGCCCAGCACGCTCGTTTCGAGCAAATCTGTTTTGATAACACGCAGTTCGACTTGCGCGTCGGCGATGAAGGTTTCGGTCGCTTCGCCGGACTCAATCTGTCTCTCTAGTTCATGTTCGCGTGAATGATCACCAGGCCAATAACCGGCAAACCAAATCATGATTGTCGCGGCAAAGATGAGTGTGCCGGCTCGCAATACAAACGCGCGGCTGGCTTCCCATACTCGGAATGACACCACACGGATCGATGGCATCTTGTAGTCCGGTAGCTCCATCACGAACGGCGCCGCCTCTCCTCGGAGAAGGGTCCACTTCAGGACGAGGGAGACTGGGATTGCGACGATAACACCGACCGCATACATCGCCATCAAGACGAGCGCCGGTAGGGAGAGAACGCCACCAAAAAGGCTGCCAGATGGGATGAATGCAGAGATCAGGAGGAGATAGACTGGTAGCCTCGCGCTACAGCTCATCAGCGGAGCGACCATGATTGTTGCGAAACGATCTCTGCGGTTCTCAATCACGCGAGTCGCCATTACACCGGGAACGGCACATGCGAATGAGCTCATCATCGGTAGGAATGATTTTCCGCTGAGACCGAATAGAGACATGAGGCGATCGACGAGGAAAGACGCTCGTGCCATGTAGCCGCAGTCTTCGAGGATCGCGAGAAATAGGAACAGTAGTGCGATCTGTGGAAGGAAGATCAGCACGCCGCCAACTCCGGCAATCACTCCATCGGTGAGAAGGCTACGGAGCATTCCTGGGCCGATTTGGCTGCTTATGAAATCAGAAATAAATCCGGTACCTGCATCAATCAGATCCATCGGCCAGGAAGCGACGGTGTAGATCGATTGGAAGACGAGGAACATGATCAGAACGAATCCGATCATTCCAAACCAACGATGCGTCAAAATCGAATCGATCCGATCCGTTAAGCTGTCGCCCGATTCGGCGCTGCCGTGGACGACACCTCGAAGCTTCTCTTTGGCCCAGTCGTACCGAACGTTGCACTCCATCTCGGTTGCATCACCAACTCGATCGGAAAGTGTCTGACGCCAGTGCTCCAAAATGGTGCGACCCGGTCCTCCGAGTGTTTCGATCAAGCGTTTCTCGGATGCGCCCTCGCGATCGAGCAGCATCCGTTCGACAAAATAGTCTTCGCTGAGATAATCACCGAGATTGCCGTGCACATCGTTGGCGTTTGAGGAATGACTTGTGTCGGCAGAGCCAAGGTCCGACTGGTGGTTACCGGTTTCTTGGATCAGTTCCGATCGAAACTCATCTCTCGTTTCATAGAACCTCTCCGGCAAAATCTGAACGCGTTGATTGTTTGTCTCCCCGGAGTTTAGAACCGCTGAGATTTTAGTTCTTAGCTTGTCCAGACCCTCTCTCTTTGTTGCACATGTTGGGATAACCGGAACGCCCAAGCTGTCGGATAGCTTCTTCGCATCAACGT
>JAKMEW010000170.1 GCA_022425745.1 Rubripirellula sp. | reverse complement strand
GACAAGAGCTGGAAGAAACGTTGCACTCAAGTAATCGATTCGAAGCATCACGAGCCCGGCACTTACTTCAACAGTTGGATCAGGATGGCGAAATCCCAAACAAGTATCCCTACCCGATTCAAAGCTGGAAGCTAGGCAATGGACCGCTTTGGTTTTTCCTTGGTGGCGAAGTGGTGATTGATTACGCGTTAAGACTCAAACAAGAGCTGGGAGCTGGCTCAACCTGGGTAACGGCATATTCGAATGATGTCATGGCTTACATTCCTTCAGAACGAGTCCTCTCCGAAGGTGGCTACGAAGGTGGAGGATCCATGGTCTACTACGGACTACCATCGGCGTGGAGCGAAGGTCTCGAAACCGCGATTATCTCCGAAGCTCGTTCTCAAGCCGAAACTCTTGCGGGCATTCAAGCAGCGGACGCACGATCCCTGCATGTGCCACCCTATCCCGATCATTCAGACTTGGATGTTTGGTTGAATGAAGATGGAAAAATCCAACCTATTTCAAACACAGAAGAGTGGGGACATCGCCGTGAAGACATTCTTGATTCGATGCAAATGGTGATGGGACGAATCCCAAACACCGATGAACTGGTACCACTTCAGGTGAAAGTTATTGAGTCGGAAACCTTTGAAGGCTACGAGCGTCAGCTTATCTCTTACACGGTTGATCGGGATGGCGATGCGACCGCCCATCTCTATCTCCCAACCGCAGCCGAAACAAGCAGCATTAAAAAACGCCCCGCCGTGCTCGCTCTGCATCCAACTTCAATACGAGGCAAAAGGATTGTGGCCGGCGAAGGACCTCGCCCCAATCGCAACTATGCCCAAGAACTCGCTCTGCGTGGCTACGTTGTCCTCGCCCCCGACTATCCATCCTTCGGGGACCAACAGCGATATCAATTCCATACAGATAACTACCTATCGGGAACGATGAAGGCGATCGTTAATCATCGACGCGGAGTCGACCTGCTGTCCCAGATGCCCGAGGTTGACGCAAAGAGGATTGGTGCGATCGGACATTCCCTCGGCGGGCACAATGCAATTTTTGTCGCTGCATTTGATCAACGGATTCAATGTGTTGTTTCTAGTTGCGGATGGGATCCCTTCCCTTATTACTATGGAGGTCGTCTCGCTGGCTGGTCGAGCGATCGTTACATGCCGAGGATCCGAGAATGTTTTGGCCTGGATCCGAAACAAATGCCGTTTGACCTCCCTGAGGCGATCGCTGCGATTGCTCCGCGAGGTTTTTTCTCGAGTAGCCCGCTAAACGATTCAAACTTTGATGCCCAAGGAGTCAAAAGTGCGGAACCGCAAATCCGCGAGGTCTATGAAAGGTTCGAGATGCCTGAACGTTTTGTGATCGAATATCCCGATGCCGACCACGACTTCCCAGAAGAGACACGTCAGAAAGCCTACCGCTTTCTTGATCGAGTGCTGGCACGCTAATCACATCCAGAGCACTAATCACATCCAAAACACGGATCGCAGCCAATAGGTTTTCCGCCGCTGCTAGCTCACCTAGACGCTTATCCTGCTTGGCAGGACGGACACCAATAGAGCTTCCTCGCAGCGATTTCTATTGTCTCGATGGAACCTTCGCATCGCGGACATATCTCGTGACCATAGATCCTAAATCGATCGTTTCCCTCAAGATCAATCAATCGCTGACGAGTCTCACCTGACTGCACCGTCACGATCTTTCCATACTTCAGTCCGACCCTCATCATTCGCTTCAACGACTTCCACAAGTGGTCAAACTGTTCCCTGCTAAGTGAATCCCCCGACTGCTCTGGGTGCATTCCAACTTCGAACAACACTTCTGCTCTAAAAATATTTCCCACACCAGCGAGAACGGTCTGGTCAAGCAAGAGAGCGCCGATCGGTTTCGAGCTTGCGGAAAGATGACTCCAGACTTTCGTCTTAGAACCACCGGCTAGCGGATCTGGCCCGAGTTTAGAAACCACCTCCTCTTGGACATCCTGATAGATCACACGGCACGTGGTCGGCCCCGTCAAATCAATCGTTCTTTGATCTCCACACAAACGCATCCGCACTGCGCCGACCGGCACCGGTGGTGGAGAGTCGAGAACACGGTACTTCCCGTATCGCCCGAGATGCACGTGAACCCGCCGACCACTCTCAAATGCATAAAACAGATGCTTACCGAAGGCTTGGCATGACTCAAGAATCTGCCCAGAAACCTTTCTGGCGTCCTGCCGAAACCTTCCTTGTGGACTCGTCACCTTTAATTTCTGACCAGCAAACCAATTAGTATGCTGTTTGGCGAGATAATGTGTCTTGTGTCCCTCTGGCATGTTGCTGCACCCTTTTTACAATTCCGTCCGAATCGCAGATCAAACCGCCAAATCACGGATCGAACTGAACGCATAGCAGTATCAATGCGTGTCCAGCATGATACGCGTCACCCCGATTCGATTAGCACTCTTTCAGTGATATCGCGGTCCGTGCAGTGATACCTCGATGCATTGAGATTGTGGCAGAACTCAGCGAG
Source organism: Rubripirellula sp. (assembly GCA_022425745.1). Lineage (GTDB taxonomy): Bacteria > Planctomycetota > Planctomycetia > Pirellulales > Pirellulaceae > Rubripirellula. Next base: position 9,956 of record JAKMEW010000170.1, on the reverse strand, counting down.
TCCGAGGTTGCAGGCTCTGCATCAGACGCTGCAAAGGCCGACGACGGTCGGAAGATCGATTGGCTTGGATCATCTCAAGATAAGCGTCCGCATACCGCTTTCCCAACTCCCTATAGCCAGCAGAATCAAAGTTCACTTGGTCTCCGCGATGCCCAAGCCCATCGGAACTGACAAAGGCCGTCATGGGGACATTGCCAACTAATGACCGGTGGACAGCATCCACTTGCTTTCGATGCTCGTCCCATGGGCGTTCGACAAACTGCCCCATCTGACCAGCGATGAAAGGCACTTCAGGAACATCAAATTCGTGTCGAAAACGAGCGATGAGTTCATCAAGTTCTTGTCGATAAAGAGGTGCTTTTTGAGCATTGGAATCAGATTCTCCCTGATGCCATAAAATCCCCTTAAGAGTTCCAGTCTCCAATGCGACCCCGACTCGCCGCAGGCAGTCGTCATACGGATGACTTTTAGTTTGCGAGTGGTATCCACCAGGCTTCCACGTTTCAATGGGCGACCCACCAACCGCGCACGGAATCAATCCAACGGTCACGTTGGGATCTAAGTCGGCCACGATTTGCCCAAAGGTCTTACCAAGCCCAACTCCGGCAACCGATTTATCAAAGTGAAGTGGATCCACCGCTGGTTTCCACTCGTTGTTTTTAGTCAGCATGAAAACTCGTGGATGCGGAACACGATCCTGTTCTTCAACATCACCGCGGCCAGCCATGTTGGACTGACCGGCCAACAAGAAAAGGTGAAATGCATTAGGCTCTTCCGGTATCACCTGTCCCTGCACCGGAACGGAAACAAGCAAAACAAAAGGAATCACCGCAGCAAATCCCAGTAACTTTTTCAACATCTCGTCATTCTCTCTCAGTGATCGTGAAAAACGCGTTTAGTACTTTGCGTATGGGTTTTCTATAGCCAACCCAATTTATGATGCAAACAAAATGTTTCCAGCGTCCGTTTAATTCCATCGCTGATCGCAGTGTGAGGTATCGATGGAAATTGGTCCATGATCCTCTGGCTTTCCAGATCGCAGATGAATGGAACCTCTTGGTCACCCACGGAAATCTGCGGATCATCGACACCTTCAATCTGCTTCCCAATTTCTTGAATCATTTCAACCATCTGCGCGATCGACAGGCAGTGTGACGGCAAGGTGTAGACACCAAAACCATCAAATGAATCGACAGCAGTGATCCCCGCTGCGGCTCCCACATCAGGCGCAAACTGAAAGTCCTGCCTTGAACAAAAGGGAATCGTGTAAGGAATGCCTTGAACCACATGCTTCATGGCAGTGGTTGGAGAAGACGTTAAACCAAGATCTCGCCCCGGCCCATAGAGAACTGCGGGTCGGAGACAAATAGTCGGCACACCCGTCTCCTGATGAAAGACTCTCGACAGTTGCTCGCCTGCTAACTTCCATATCCCGTAGGGTGCTCCCGGGGCAGGCTCCGACTCACTCGAAACCACACCCGGTGGATATTGTGATCTTGGTCCATAGACTGCAATGGAGCTTGCGAAAACAAATCGCTCGATAGGCTGAGAACTCTGCTTGATCGCTTCGATAAGATGCTGAGTACCAGCAAGATTGATCTGCAACCCCATATCTCGATGCGCATTGCAATCAGGAGTTTGAAATGCTGCGAGGTGAATCACTTGGTTAAAACCATGAGTCGAAAACAGATCATTGACCTTATCCGCCTTTGAGATATCGAGCGAGATCATCTGCAAACGCTCTTGGCCAAAACCATGAAACACTCTCGCTGTTCTATCTGCACTAACGGTCCGACTGGCAATCACGATTTCCGCGTCCGTATTCAACAGCAACCACTTCACGGTTTCGGCGCCGATACAGCCATATCCTCCCGTCACTAAAATCTTCGTAGCCATCGTTACGCCTTCACATCAAACTCAAAAAAAACACTTTGTTCGCAATGCTTTGAAAACAATTAGTTGGATCTACTTTGTGTTCATGTGTCTTACCAACTGGCGGTATCGTAGCAGTTCTGTACTCTGACGCCCAACATGGCATCACCGAGACGCATTTCACTGCTGCGAAGGAAAGGCTGACATCGAATCCTGCCTTCCGAGAACAACCGCTTCAAATCACCCTCTTTCGTTCAATCATTTCGATTTAACACGGACCAATTCATGCACCACGCAAGCCTTCCAAATTCAAAATACGAATCAACAAGTCTCAAGACATTCGCTCGTGCTCACGACGCCAAACGATACCGGATTCTAACATGGATACTGCTATTTTCGTGGACGTCGATCGATCAGACGGTTGCGCAAGATAATACGCAGCGTCCCAATGTCTTGGTCATGATGGTCGACGACCTAGGGTTCTCGGATCTAGGATGCTATGGCAGTGAGATCGAAACACCTAATCTTGACCGCCTCGCTGCCGACGGTGTCCGGTTTTCTCAGTTCTACAACACCGCAAAATGTCACTCATCACGTGTCTCGCTCTTGACGGGCCAATATTGCATGGCCGCGGGCGACACATCCCTTAGTCACGGGCTGACGAGTGCGGAAATCCTTTTCGAAAACGGTTATTACACCGCGATGACCGGGAAGTGGCATCTGAAGCAGCAACCGACTGACTTTGGTTTCACGAGATACTTTGGTCATCTAAGCGGAGCCTGCAACTACTTCACGGGTGATCAATCATTTCGACTCAATGGCGACCCGTGGAAGGTTCCAGCAGAAGGCTTTTACACCACCGTTGCCAACATCGATTACGCCATCAATTTTCTTGATGAGGCCAGAGATCAAGATCAGCCCTGGTACCTCTATGTTGCCTTCAATGCTCCACACGCTCCGTTACACGCCCTGCCCGATGACTACGCTAAGTACCAGGGCAAGTACACCGAGGGCTGGGACAAGGTGCGTGATGCCAGAGTTGCGAAACAGAAATCACTTGGCATCATCCCGCAGCAAACCACTGCCAGCCCACGCCCCGACCATATCCCCAAATGGGAAAAGCTGCAGCCTTGGCGTCGCACCTATGAATCAAAAAGAATGTCGACACTCGCTGCTATGATCGATCGAGTCGACCGCGAAGTAGGTCGCCTGATCGACAACCTAAAATCAAATGGGGAACTCGATCGCACCTTCATCCTTTTTGTCTCCGACAACGGTGCCTGCCCCTACGACCGCAAGGCTCCCGACTTGAACACTGACCCAACCGATGGCAAGGAGTCATTCGGTGATTCAACAGGCTGGGCCTGGGCGAGAAACAGCCCATTTCGATACTACAAACAAAACCAGTTCGAAGGCGGCATTGCGACTCCAGCCATCGCACACTGGCCTGCTGGAGTTCGCCTACCTGCGGGCAGCATCATCGAAGAACCCTCCCACCTCATCGACGTTCTACCGACCATCGCAGATCTAACCGGCAGTTCAATTCCTGAGACACACCCCCAACGCGAACTTCGCCCCATCTCCGGGCAATCCCTCACCCCACTGCTACGTGGAGAATCCTTTGAGCGTGATGCCCCGCTTCATTTCCTTTTCTCAACGGACCGAGGACTGAGGGAAAATCAATGGAAGATCGTTAGCTTCCGTCAACAACCTTGGGAACTTTACGATCTCTCAACAGATCGCACCGAACAAAACAACCTCGCCGAGGCCCATCCTGAACTCACCCAAAGCTTGGTGAAAAAGTGGACGAGCATGACCATGAACATACTTCACGCTCCCTCTCGTTCTTACGCAAAAGTACAAGACACTGAGCAAACACATCAACACCCAAAATGGACACGCTTTGAAAGAGACACACCTGATGGCCCCACCAGCAACCCTCGCAGGAAATCGCTAAACGGCAGTGGTATTCGGGCGAGGAAGAACACCAAAATGATTCTGAACGGCAGCTTGATCGAACTTCAATTCACCGGTGATGACCCCGGCATTGCCATGGACATGCGTTCGGTTTCGCTACCAAACGGCCCGTACCAATTACGTTTCCGAGTTCGGCAAGACGACTCGCAGCACGGCGAAGTGTTTTTTACGACGGATCGCCAGACCACTTTACCCAACGGGAACCGAATCCCCTTTGAACTCAGCGGTGACAACCAGTGGCAAAACATCATTCTCCCAATCAATACCCAACAAAAGATCTACCAAATCCGAATCGACCTCTGTGATAAGGAGGGAAGTGCAATGATCGACCAACTTGAGCTTACCGACCACCAAGGCAAGAACCTGTACTCGTGGCCGAGGACAGCAAATTAGCGTGATTGATCCCAAGCATCGAACTCGCCACTCAAAAGTTTGTAACTAATCAAGTTCGGTGACACGGTGAAAAACACCACAATCGATCAAAGCTCGATCGAAGCGTAGCGGTAAGGCACATCGGTGCCCTGAAGCAGTAAATACTCGGCACCCGAAAACAATGTCCCGTAATGATCGACGGTACCATCCGGCCAGCGGATCGAGACCTTTTCCAACTTTGCATTGTTGCCAGTACCGATCGAAAGAACTCTCTGAGAAGAACAGTGATAACCATCACCCGCAAATAGCTGCTTGGATCGAATCTCGCCTGCGAGTTCGTAGCTAACCACCGCTCCAACGGCGTCACGGTGAGACTTGATACCGCGAAGATTAATTCGAACCGCGTCCCCTATTTCACTCGTGTCATTGTGAAGTAAAGCGACGGGTTCAAATAATTGAGTCACCACAATGTCAGGCCTAAAGTCTCGATCAAAATCAACTTCAACCACGGACCGAGCGAGATGAGGCCTCTCAAAATAAGCACCTAAATCGGTTGCCTCAGCGACCTGCCAATGACCGGATACTGATCGTGCATAGACCTGAAAAGGCTGACGAAAGAGACGATCCTGATGCGTGAAATCATCGATATCCCCGTTGGCCACAAACAGCTCGACCTGACCATCGTTGTCTGCATCGATCCACTGCGTTCCGTAAGCAAGCAAACGCTGAGAAGGCGTTGCCAACCCAGACGCGTCGGAACGATCAACCCACAAACCATCATCCACTTGCTCGTAATAAGTATTGTGATCGCCAGAAAAATGGGTCACAAAAAAATCCACATCAGCATCCTGATCGGGATCCCCCACCGCGATACCCATGGATGCTTGAGCCAAGGAACGTTGGTTCAAAGCGACACCTCGAAGCGTTGCTTGTTCAGAAAGAGTAAACCGACTGGCATCACCTTGGGCAAGCCAAAGGTGATTGGATGTCATATCGTTTGCAACATACAGATCTAGCCCTTGTGCTTGATCCAACTGACCAACCACAAGCCCCATCCCTCGCCCAGGCTCATGCTCACCGAGCCACCGCGAGGTCACGTCGATTAACCTACCAGTGCCATCTGACTTCCAAACCCGGTCACCTTGAGCGGGGAAAGCTAAAGGCGAACAAGAGCGAGGCTCGTTGATTTCTTTTTCAAGACACTGTCGACTCAGGACGTCAGCACCGCCGCAATAACCCAGTTCGAAAAGGTCACAGTTCCCGTCACCATCAATATCCGCCATCGCCACAGATGTCGTCCACTGTTCCCCACTGATGCCAACTTCTGCAGTGACGTCGCGGAACGTGCCGTCTCCATTATTACGGTACAAATGGTTTGTCCCGATACTTGCCACCAGCAGATCCGGAAAACCGTCGGCATCATAATCCGCAACGGCGACACCTTGCGAAAAGCCACGATCAGTCAATTCACTTTGAATCGTTTGATCAACGAAAGCTCCCTCGCCATTACGAAAAATTCGATTGGTGGATGAATTATCCTGATTCGGTTGGCCGTCCATTGATGTCAGATAAATGTCTGGCCACCCATCCAAGTCATAATCAATCACACCCACCGCACCTGCGCCGGACTGATAGATCGAAAGCCCCTTTTCAGCTCCCGCATGCGGTTTAATCTCGCAGCGGTGAGTCAGACCGCGCAATTTGGGTTCATCAGTGAAGCGAATCGCTAGTTCAGAGACGGTACCATCATCGACAGTAAGATCGCGAACACCCGCGATCCAATCAAATCCTTCGATTGAACTTAACTCCTCTCGGGTCACCGCTAATTGCTGCGACATCTGCCACGGAGTCTTAGACGTCAACCTGCCACGCATCTCTTTAAAAGTGGGCTGCAGTTCTGGCGATAACTTTTGCGTCATTGGGTAAGCAGCGACTAACCATGCAGTCGCTTCCCAGAGCCTACCTAAACGATCAAGGGATCGAGCAATCTCAATGACTGACTGCTGCGAATTATTTCGCCAAGAAATCAAGGAATCAACGTTCGTTCTCAAGCGACTCACATCGGCGGCTCGCCCCGCCACCCGCTTGGCTCGTTCGCCTTGCCCCTGAAGCCCCAGAACGATCCCCAGGCGACTGAGCGCCTCAGGATGGCTCGGGTTCATGAGCAAGACTCGCTCAAACGCACCTACAGCCTCCCGCAACTGACCAAACTTCTCAGCCTGACTTCCCAACGCCATCCAGTAATCAACACAGCTCTCGATACCTTCGGGCAAATTGGATGACCATTTTTCGAGTTCCTCTGTTCTCCCCAGCTCAACCAACGCACGCCCCCACAATGCACTCCCTTCCACAAAACTAGGATCTGCTTGTCTGAGTGGTTGCAGTTCTTTGAGGACATCTTCCCAGCGACCGTGATAAGCAGGAATCCGAGCAAGGGAGTAGTGCGGGCGCTGATCTTCGGTCTTTTGATCCAAAGCGTACCGGCAAGTTGCTTCCACGGTCTGTGGCCTGGTCAAATCGGACAAGATAATGAGGAAGCTAAGATCCCCGTGTTGGCTTTGGACCAACCACTGGAGATGCTCTGCTGCCCTTTGTTCAAGTCCCAACGACACTTGCAGTCCCACCAGACGCTGCCGAATAATCGCATCGTTTGGATAGATCGTGATGGCAACCTCTAAAACTTCCAGCGCTTCAAATGGGCGACCTGCTGTCATCCACTGCTGGCCAAGCTTATCGAGTAACTTCCACTCTGGCTTCTCAGTTAATTTAACCACGCGTCCGTAAAAATCGGTTGCCTGCAAGCTATCGCCAATTTGAGCGTAAAGATCACCCGCAATCTCAAGCACCGCTGCATCATCAGGCTCGGCGACAAGATGCTTTGTGATTAAACGCTTTGCTTGATCATATTGACGCCGTAGAACTGCGCGTCGAATGGACACCGCAGAATCCTCTGCCAGCCCAGATGCTGCCGCAGTCGCTCCGCCAACCTCCTCACCTCCTCGCGTCTTCTCGTCTAAGGTCGAGCCATCACACCCGGCTACTGCAAGCAGAATTAGAATCGCCAGCGTCACCATTGTTGGTCGCTGCGCAACAGGATTCGACCTGGTCGCATTCCCCCCATTGGCGGAACGAACGCCCCCGCAATGATCAGCGTTTGTTACTAAATCCCCAGCCACTACCGCATACTCGGCAAAATCTGAATTCTGTCCGCCACATGTATCGGCTAAGCGATTTTCCATCAACAACATCGTCACAGCAGATTTTAAAGTCCGAAACGAAAGCAGGTTCGCAAGACGCGGTCAACGTTCCTTTCCCGAGCATGATAGACCGAGTGAAATCAGCACGCCAACCCAATCCTTCGATTGGATGATCAACGCACCAATAATTCACCTCCTCAGGAAGCATAAAACCGATCCACCATTTCGCGGTTCGAGGCTGATCGCACAAAACTGTGCGGGCACCTGAAACAATTGAGTGAATCACCATGAAGGCTCACAGTTAGAAGAGAACATCGGTAGAAAATCAGTAATCACCGGCCATCGCAAATATCTAGGTTCATTCGAGGCCCATCAATCGATACGATAGTTCCTGACGAAGGGTTGCAAGGCCAGATCGCTTCGCGGCATGCCTCGTTTCGGACTCAGGACGATGCACCCACCCTCTCGGACTTAATCCCTTAGCGGTCAACATCGCTCATGTATTCCAACAAACATCTTTTTTTGCTCCTGGTCACTTGCACCTGTTGCTCGCTGACAGCCTTTGTGAATGTCATCAGCGAATCCCCAGAAGAAAAGACTCAAACGGAAAATAAGATTCAAACACCCGTCCCATCAAGCGTTGAGTCATCACCGTTAAATACTCAGGGCAACGTCCGCTACATCGGATCCGCCGCATGCAAAGAGTGCCATCGCGATCAACACCAGAGTTGGCTGCAAACCACACATAGCCGATCGATGGCCAAAGTCTCTCCGGAAGACGCACTTGCAGTCGGTGAGTTTCAGCACAAACCCTCGAATAGTCGCTACGAGGTTTTTGTTAAAAACGATCAACTAATCCATCGAGAGACCCAACTTGACCCGTCCGGAAAACCAATATCAGAAACAGAGCACCCGATCCTTTACACGATCGGATCCGGCACACATGGAAAGGGATACATCTACCGAGACAATCTGGTCTTCGGCCAATCTCCGATCTCGTGGTACCAAGAAACCGGCACTTGGCATATGTCGCCTGGATACGACATGCCATTCCACCCCGGCTTTGGTAGGAAACTCAACCGCGAATGTTTTTTCTGCCATGTGGGGCAGATCGATCGTCAAAGCGAAAACCCCAACGCTTTCACCATTGTTGAAGAAGTGATTGGATGTGAGCGTTGCCACGGCCCGGGTGAACTACATGCCAAGAAGCATCAAGGCATAGATGGTCTGAACGCAATCGAATCATCGAAGCCAGACCTTACCATTGCCAACCCCGCAACCCTGCCAAGAGAACTCAGTGAAGCGATTTGCCAACAGTGCCACCTGCAAGCGGCTGGTAAAGCAAGTCGGGCAGGTAAAGACGAATGGGACTTTCGCCCCGGCCAACGACTCACTGACTACCGAATTGATTATCAGTACCAACTTGGTGACGACAGCATGAAAGTGGTCGGACACGTCGAGCAACTGCACCAAAGCAAGTGCTACCAAGAAACACAAAACCTTACCTGCATCACGTGCCACGATCCGCACCGTGCGGTGGAACCGTCCAAAGCAATGGATCACTACCGGTCAATTTGCTTACATTGCCATGAGAATGACAACTGTGGAGAGCCTCTGGAAAAGAGGATTTCGTTAGTCGACAACCACTGCTCCAAATGCCACATGCCACAAAAAGGCAGCGAAGTCCCACACACGGCGTTCTCACACCATCGCATTGGAATTCACTTAGATGACAACCAGAACAACCAAGTGATTGCCGGCCTGACGCCCGTTTTGAACACATCGGGAATTGATCCATCAGCGTTGGAACGCTGTGAAGCACTGGCAAAATTTCAGGTCATGCAAGAGGACCCCGGTGCACCCGAATTCAGAGACTACGGAATGGATGCAGCACGTGCCCTAATCCAACTGAAGAATGCTGGGAAAGATGATTCTGACTCCAATACCGTTCTCGCACTCCTAGCGAATTCACAACGGCAACCCGCGATTGCTCAGGAACTTGCAGAAGAAGTGGTCCAGCGAGAAACCACGCCAAATCGAGCAATGATCGAAGCGGTAAGATTACTTGCTCAACTTGCATACCAGCGGCGTGATTACCAGCAAGCGATCCGGCACTACCGGCGGGTCACGACCTACACACAAGAGCCAGTTGACCATTTCTTTTTAGGGATCTGTGAGCAAAACGGTGGTAACTCCAAGGCAGCGATCGACGCGTTGACTCGAACCGTTGAACTTGCACCCAATTACGTCGACGCGCACCGACTCCTGAGTGCCATCCTCGAAAAGAATCAGCAATCGGCCGAAGCCAAGAAACATGCGGACTTAGCTGATCGGCATGAAGCAAGACTCGGGGCTCTCAGTAACGCAAACCCCTAATGAATGCGAACGCCAAGCAATAAAAAAGGCGGGTATGAGAGTTATCTCACACCCGCCTTCGGCGTTTCTGATAAACAGCCTGAATCACTACTGATTCAACTGCTCTTCGATGGTCTCGCGACCAGCCTTCGTGCCCAGTGCACCCCAAAGACCGTATGGGCT
>JAKMEW010000166.1 GCA_022425745.1 Rubripirellula sp. | reverse complement strand
GAATCAAAGAGATGAATCGCTGCAGCCCAGTTGGGCAACTCCTGTGTCTCATCTGCCCAACCAACCACAAACTGGCGTTTGCGTCCACCCGGTCTAGCGAGCATCGGCGTGATTTGCAGGCTCAACTCTGCGGCTTCCGCGGATGTGCGATAGCGAGTTAGCTCACGATTGATTCTTCGAGAGAGTCGCATTGCCCAAAGATCAGTCAGTTGGGGGATCCCACGAGGAACTTGACGAAACCAATCAAAGCGAATCTCTCGGCAAACGGTTGCATGGAGTGCCGATGCGAGTTGGCGGAAGAAAATAGGCTCCGGCGTGATCGACAGAGGCGTAACAATAACGGGCGTCAGGCCCTGATGTTGACTCAACTCGGCCATGACTGAAGCGAGCGTATTGAGTGAATTCTGCGTGGAACTCTCGCAGTACGTCGAGGGTTCATGATGAGCAGAAGCCAAGTCAGTCTCAGGCATGGATTCTATCATGCCCCTCTCGCTTGTCTCATGCGACGAAGCATCGCGTTGACATCGTCAGCCGTTGGCGTGGTTCGAGTCGGTTGTGTGTGTGGTGGATCGAACAGCAACGTTTGTTCTTCATTGCCCATCACTGACTCTGAGTTTTCTTGACGTGTCACGCGTCGGCCATGTTTTTGCGAATCACTCTCGGAGCGAGTGGGCTTTGTGCGCGGTGCATCGCTTATGCGCGGTGCATGGTTTGTTTGCGGTGTGTCTCGGTTTAGATCATCGATGGCGTCCACGTCGATCACTGGCCCCACAGGTTGATTGAGCCGGCTCTCCATGATTTCAGATGCGTGCCCTTCACCGAGCAGGCTGATCAATGCGTGACGCTCGGCATCCGCATCAAAGTCTTCATCCGATTGCTCGATGTAGGCATTGGGTAATTCTTCATCGATCAGAGACTCAATTTCTGCTCGGTGTGTGTGTGAGTCGAACTCGCCAGATTGCTCAAGGAAGTCGTTGGAGTTTTGATTTCTTGAATTTGGGTGATCGCTAGGGGAGTGTTTCGCTTTGTAATCAGCCACACCAAGCTTTTCTTCAATGATGGATTCCAAACACGGGTTTGCTTCCTGCGTGGTGTAATCATGATCGCAGATTGCTTCGTCACTCGACTGGATCACGACCGGATAATCGAGTTCCGGCAGAAGGGGGGTAAGTGCCGCCTGCTGCATTGGCTGTGCGTTGTCGTGATGTTCATGATCTGCGTCATTCGCGTTCTGGACGAAGTCGTTCGTGCTTGGGGAATCGGCTTCCAGTTCAAAAGTGATTGTCCCGGTGTTCTCAGCATCGCGTACAGCTTGATGTGTTGTCTGAACCGGTTCGAAAGCTCCTGAACCTTCTTCGCCAAACTCAGAGAGTTCTCCGAATTCAATATCACCTGTCTCGTGAGCTTCGGGCTTTTCAGCATTTGGATCTGGCAGTTGCTGGAGGCTTGCCCAAGCGGATTGAATCAGTGCTTCGTCGATTTGGCTTTGATCAGTCTCTGCCGCTAAGTCAATTGATTCAGTCATCAGTTGATTGATCAGCCGCGGGGTGCCGCCGGTTGAATGATGCAAAGCAGAGATAGCAGCATCGGTGATCGTTTCGGACGGATCTGCGTTGAATCGAGCTATGGTTTGATGGATATAGGCTTTCGTTTCAGCCTCATTCATGGCGTGGAGATAGCAACGAGTAGAGATGCGTTGTGAGAGTGACTCGGAGCACGAGCCGATCAGCATGTCCTCGAGTTTCTGTGTTCCCAGAAGGATGGACTGAATCCGTGGATGGTCATCGATCATGATGTCCGTGACGCTTTGTACTGCCTCAATTGCGTCGGCCGTTAGACGCTGTGCGTTGTCGATGATCAGCAGGATTTGTCGAGGTGGGTCGGAATCATTGCGAAGGCATTGCTTCAATTGCAAACGCAGCGTTGTTTCATCTCGCCCCATCGCTTCTTGCTCGAATGAGTCCACGAGATACTGCAAGAGGTCAACGCTGTGGGTGATGGAGCCATCAAGCAAGGCGATCGTTCGATGCGTCTCTTGGTACTGCTGTTGCAGAAGTTGAGCGAGCAGAGTTTTGCCAACCCCTGCTTGTCCGAAGACCGCACTGATCGGCTCGAATGAGTCGATGCTTTTGCAGAGTCGAAGCAAACTTGGTTGAATATCGCCGACTGACGCGAAGCGTTGGGTTGTCGGAAATGCGGGAAAGGGGGCAGGTGCGTTCATTTGTTTCTGCACGTTCGTTGCGAATCGTTGTCGGCTCGAAAGTCTGGCAGCAAACCGGGGCGATGATCTTCGCAAATGACGATGATCCCCTCGAACTGCCGAGTAGCATGATGTGCCCTAGGCGACTCGGTGGAGTCGAGATGGCATCATCATCGGGATAATCGGCACAATCGGACCTTCAACTAAAACGATTTCTCGCATTAGGTTGACGGGGTAAGATGGGCGACTGGGGGGGGGTCTTTTGAGGCAGGTTGCTTCGCTGCACCGGCTGGATAAGCCGAGTTTTCCCAGATTTTGGAAACTGCTGGGGTAGATCGGATTTAGAATCCGCCGGGACTGGAGAATTCAGCGTAATCGTCGAATTCATTGTGTCTTTCCGGTGCGCGATCACTAAATCGAGTGAAATCCGCTTCCCAGGTTAGCTCGACATCCCCGATCGGGCCGTTACGCTGCTTGGAGATAATGATTTCGGCCTGACCTGCAAATTGTGCCTTCTCATCACCTCGATGGTAATACTCTTCTCGATGAACGAACATGACCACGTCAGCATCTTGTTCGATTGCACCGGATTCACGAAGGTGACTGAGTCGCGGTCGGTGATCCTTACTATCTTCGGCTTGTCGATTGAGTTGGGAGAGGCAAAGCAGTGGGACGCTTAGCTCTCGGGCGATTCCTTTCAAGCGTCTAGCGATTTTAGCGACCTGTTCCTGTCTTGGATCGCGTGAGTTATCCGGCTCGATCAGTTGCAAGTAGTCAATCACGATCATCCCAAGCTCACCTTCGCGACGTTTGATTCGGCGGGCTGCGGCCGCGATTTCGCTAACCGTTCGACTCGGGGAATCGTCCACGAACAGGGGTGCCTGACTGATTTCGTTGGCTTTCTGGACCAAACGCTCGCGATCTTCCGTAGAGATGGTTCCGTTTCGCAGGCGGTGTCCATTTACACGCGCGAGGGAGCACAGCATGCGGTCGGCTAGTTCGATGCCCGACATTTCCAAGGAGACAAATAGGACTGGCAGTTTTTGGTTGATCGAGACATGTTCTCCGACGTTCATCGCGAGCGCGGTTTTACCCATCGAGGGACGGGCAGCCAAGATGATCAATTCGCCGCTATGCAGCCCCCCAGTCATTTCATCAAATTGAGCGAAGCCCGATTCGGCACCGCCTGAATCGTAGTCGTCGCTAAGCCTCGCTTCCATTCGGTCCATCGCTTCATGCAGGACATCGCTGAGGCTGTGGACTGACTGAGATGAACGGCCATCCATGATGGCAAAAATCTTTTGTTCCGCTTGAGCGCAAAGCTCTTTTGCTGAACTATTCTGCTCGTAGGAATCTTTTAGGATCTCGGTGCTGGATGCAATTAGCTTCCGATAGACCGCTTTCTCAGTGACGATATCCGCGTAATAAACCGCATGAGCTGCATTTGGCACCGACGCGGACAGTTTTGCGAGGTAGGCGGCGCCCCCGACTTTTTCATAGTCACCAGAGGTGCGCAGCTTGGAAACCAACAGGGTGATGTCGATTTTTTCACCGGTGTCGTGCATCTCTCGCAAAGTCTCGTAGATCTTGCGGTTCGCATCGTCAAAGAAATCGTCGGCTCGAAGTGAGGCTATCTCGTCGGAGATCTCAGGCAACAGCAGCACACTGCCGATAACTCCCATTTCAGCTTCGAGGTCAAAAGGCTGCTGTCTTTGGAGAATCTCAGCCGCACTGGTCTCTTTCTTTCTTCGGCGTCCGTTTGATTCTTCAGAGATCATGATTCCTTCCGTGGAAATGGTCCGTGGAAATGAAGTGGTAAGTGAAGCGATGCGTGACTATCTGATCGTTGGAGCACCGCGGCGTCTGGTGCACGTAAAAGTCAGCCGCTTGTTGAAACTGTAACGCATGTTTGTCTTGGACGCGAATCGTGCAACCGCTTCCATCCGTTTTACAATCAAAATGATTTGATAGCGAAAGTGATGGAGTCTCGATCTGCAATCCGTTTCGCAACCCATTGGCGATTCGCCATGAATGAGGTCGATTGTTTCAAATCAACCGGTTCGCAACAGAGTTTCGATACGGTCAATGGCTTCGCGAGCCGACATCGCCGTCACGCCACGCCCAATCGCAGCTTCCTCGGTGATCCATGATTTGACATGCTGTTCTGCTGAAATTGCGGTGCTGTGCGAGCGTCCACCAAAATGGTTGCCGATTTCAGAGTAGGCAGAAGGTGTGAGTTGCCTTGAGAGGTACATGGCGAGTTTTCTGGGACCCGAGACTGCACGAGTTTGTGATTTGCTGCGAAGTGAATCCTCTGGCAGATGAAATGCCTGACAGACTGCAGACTCGATCAATCCCAATGTGGTTACCGCTTGACTCGACCGGAGCATCTGACCTGAGAATTGGCGAAGCTCTTGGATCGAGGGCGAACGACCAAGCATGCGTTGGAGTGTGTTGAGTACATTCACAATTCCACTGATCACCCGTCCATCGCCGGCGAGAAGTGGCGTGATTGCGTCAATCAGTGAATCGGAAACCTCTAAATTACAACGTTGTCCAATCCATTGCCGCAATAGTTTTTCGCGTGTGGCTGAATCGAGAGGTTGAAGGTGACACACCAAACCTGACGCCATGCGTCCAGCGAGTTCGTTGGATAATCCATCAATTTCGGTGGGTGATTCCGAGCCGGCAAAAATCAGTGGTTTACCTTGGCCTCCGAGCGTTTCCACGGTGTAGAGCATTTCCCGGAGAGTTGCTTTTTTGGAGCCGAGGAACTGGACGTCATCGATCAGCAGTGCATCGACTTCGCGATAGCGACGCCTGAATGCGGTGATTCCACTGTTGCCCACTGAGCTAATGAAGTCGTTGGTGAATTGCTCGGCAGACAGATTCATAACGCGTCGGAGCCGGAAGCGACGTCGTAATTGATCAGCAATCGCGTGCAGTAAATGCGTTTTACCGGTTCCAGTTGGTCCGCAGAGAAACAGCGGTGAGGCGGTCGCGGGGTCTTGGCACGCCATGATCATCGCGGTGTGCGCCAGACGATTGCATTGTCCGGGAATGAAATTGCTCGAATTCATATTTGATTCGAGCCCAGACTTGACGCCAATCGAGTTAGTTCCAGCTACTCCCGTGGACGGTCTGCCACTTGTGCTGCTGGCTTGTGAGACGGAGCCGGCG
>JAKMEW010000144.1 GCA_022425745.1 Rubripirellula sp. | reverse complement strand
ATTTATCAAGACCATATGCAAGTGCCGCGGCCGTTGGCTCATTGATGATACGAGCCACTTCGAGGCCGGCAATCTGCCCCGCATCTTTGGTAGCTTGCCGCTGAGCATCGTTGAAGTATGCAGGAACCGTGATCACGGCCTTTGTGACGGTCTGCCCGAGGTAGGATTCAGCCGATTCCTTGAGCTTTCTCAAAACTTTGGCGGAAACTTCCTGCGGCGAGTGTGCTTTATCGCCAACCTTAATCTTCACGTATTCATCGGCTGCACCTTCAACACCGTAAGGCACCATTTTCTCTTCGTTCTCCACTTCGTGGTGACGTCGTCCCATGAAGCGTTTGACCGAGTAAACCGTTCTCTTTGGATTGGTAACCGCCTGCCGGCGTGCAGGCTCACCTACAATCGTGTCATCATTATCGGTGAAAGCGACAACGCTGGGAGTTAGGCGATTACCCTCCGCGTTAGGAATCACTTTTGGCTCGCTGCCTTCCATCACGGCGACAACGCTGTTGGTCGTCCCCAAGTCGATTCCGATAATTTTTTCACCTTGTGCCATCGTTCTGCTTCTCCTTGCCGATCGTTTCTCGGCTAACGTGTAGAGGTCGGACTCTAACAGAGTGATTGTTGTGCTCGCCCGTTCAGGCGATTTTGAGTTTCATCTACTGAGTATTGCTGTCGTTTTCGTCATTCTGCGGCAGCGAACACCCTTTGAGGCAAAGAGCGTGCCATTCACTCGAAAAAGAACATGACGACTCCTTTTTTTTAGCTTCAGAGATCGCATAACCAGCAAAATCCGCTGATATGAATGTCGGCCAAAAGGCTTTGCTGATATTTTGACAGTCATCGTGCGTCGCTCAATTCACCCCACTTCGGCGTGTGTCAAATTGACAGTAACCTAGTTTCTCACCAAGGCGAAAGCTCGAGACTTGGAGTACGGCGAACGCTGCCACCAAGATGTAACAACCTGAAATATTAAGATGCAAAACTCTGCCAACGACCCCGCCGACGCACGCGAAAACTTGCAACAGCAGATCCAGCATTTGGATGAACAGCTGATCAAGCTGATAGGGAATCGCCAACGGCTAGTGAACGAGCTTCTCGAGGCGTTTCCCCAGCAACTTGGCAACCGCATTGTCACCAGCTCACAAAGACTCGATCAGCTTCTCGATCAGCCTGAAGCCGCAGAGATTACCCGTGGTCAGCTATCACGGGAAATGCTCGGTTCAGTAATGAAACATATCTCCAGCCTTTGCATCCATTCCCATCGCCCAACTTCCGCCGCCTATCTCGGCCCACTGCACAGCTACAGTCACCTCGCGGCTCTAAAGTACTTCGGCGAAGCGACTGAACTTCGTCCGGTTTCGAGCATAAGAGCCGTGTTTGAGAGCGTTGCGAGGAATGACCTTCCCTACGGTGTCGTCCCGATCGAAAATAGCACAGACGGCCGCGTGGTGGATACGCTCGGAATGTTTCTCCAGTGCGACATGAAAGTTTGCGGTGAGGTGCTCCTGCCGATTCACCATAATCTTCTATCCAGGACTCCTAGATCTGAAATCACGGAAGTACACAGCAAGCCTCAAGCGCTCTCTCAGTGCCGAGACTGGCTCGCAAAGCACCTCCCACAAGCGAGGCTTGTGGAAATCAGCAGCACGGCTGCAGCTGCAAAGTTAGCCGCAGAAACACGCGGTATCGCAGCGGTAGCGAGCCTTGAGGCAGGTCGTCAGTACGAGCTAGAACTCATCGATGCCAATATCGAAGATAATCCTAACAACGTGACGCGTTTTGCAGTCCTTGGAACGGATTTACCGGAACCGACTGGGCAAGACAAAACCTCGATTCTGTTTCAACTTCATCATCGACCAGGTGCCCTCGCTGATGCAATGAGCCTATTCAAGAGCCACTCCCTGAACCTGACGTGGATTGAGTCATTCCCGGCACCAGATAGCCCAAATGAATACATCTTTTTCGTCGAACTCGCTGGACATCGTTCGCAACCAACCGTCACGCAAGCTCTCCAAGAACTCGAAGACGCTGCTCAACGGTTGACCCTCCTAGGCTCCTACCCCAAAGCAGACTAGCGTTAGAAATCCTCCGTAAAAGACCTCGAAACACGATCCATTCCTATTCGTGTGATCCGCGATCATTGGAACAACCGTTACAACCGTTACAACCGGTAGGTCGCATGATTAAAATAAGATGGATAATCGTTCCAAACGTTACTAATCCGTTCTAACTGCTTGCGCCTAATTATCCTGCGGTGACCCTTATACCAATGGTGCAGGTCATGCAGCTTTCACTTTTTTTAATGATCCTTCTTTCTTTGTCCTGCGGAACGATTCCGCAAGATAGTCAGATCCATTCGATCTCATGGGCTGGATCAATCCTAACCTTGTTCGGGATGGCAACAGTCATCCAGTTTGTCGGCAATCGCGAGATCAAGGCCGCACGGCGAGATCACACCAACGGTATCAAGTCTGATGCGGCCAGCCGCCTCGATCGAAACCTAGAAAGATGTCGCTTGGCATCGATAGCAGCCGTCGTAATCTCATTACGTTACTGGGGTCTCGCGGAGGCCGCTGCTGACCTGCCGTGGGTCAGCCAGTCGCTCGCACTTCAGTCTCTCCTGCTACTGACACCCGGCACCTTGCTGATGATTTTCTGTCTGATGACCGCAGAGCGATTCTCCGCCCACGCTTTGAACACACCGACCAACACATTTCCATTTTTGATCAGGTCAGCACCAAAAATCCGATTCCTTCTGGGAACGAGCCTCTTCCCTATTTTGATGCTACTTGGCTTCGTTGATTTAATACGAAACCTTCCTCTACACGACTCCTATGCCGCAATCCTGAATATCGGCTTGGTGGTGATCTTTCTAATTCTGGTTTTGCCACGGACCGCTGTGCGTTTTATGGACACGACCCCGATTGATGGAGTCGACAAAAAGTGGATCAAAGGTCTCACGCAAGCGGCCGGGCTAGGACAGATTGACGTCGCAATCTGGAACACCAACAAACGCAATATGAATGCAGTCGTGGTTGGATTCGTCCCGCAATTTCGCAAGCTCCTGCTATCAGATCAGCTCATTGAACGTTTACCCCGCACGCAACTCGCAATGGTGATTCTGCATGAGGCAGCGCATCTCAAACGTCGGCACCTTCCTTTACGCATGTTGTCGATTATTCCGATTTGGGGCACCGCAGCAGCCATCTCACCTTGGTTTGAAACAACCCAATGGTTTGCCCCGACGGGCAGCATCTCCTGCATCTTGTTGACGCTGCTCACGCTGCGCTGGGTTGCGCATCGCACCGAGCACGATGCTGACATCGAGGCATGCCGGCTAGCGACGAGCCTTTCAGATCAGTTCAATGAACTGCCGGACAGCTTTGAACAGGCGGGTCGAGAGTTAAGCCGGGCGTTACTCGAAGTGACCAGTGAAAGAACCAGTTCGAGGAAATCGAGCTGGATGCACCCCGGAGTCTTGGCTCGCATCAGCACCATGAGAGCAAACCGAGAAAAGGCGGCTTTGCTCGGAATTTCTTAGCCTTCGCCCCATTTCTTTGCCTTAGGTCCAAATGTCAGACCCGCTAGCGACATTTTGGGTCGTTCCCCTATTCACGCTTGGCTCTTTCCCCCCCATACTCAAGACGCCGGAAGATATCCTCAAATGGAGAGATCCTCCCATGGAAAGATCGACGGCACTTGCAACTGGGCGGGAACAAACCAGGTCCGCTGCAGCGAGCTATCCAACCAATTAACTTAGTGAAAAATAGAGGAACAACATCATGGCACGTACTGGAATCATCACCTTCAAGGGCAACCCGATGACTCTTGAGGGCGAAGATCTTGCAGTTGGATCACCAGCACCTGATTTCGTACTGCATTATGCGGATGCGGGAATCCAATCCGTCACTTTGGCGGACATCAAGGGCAAACCAACCCTCCTAAGCCTCGTGCCGAGTCTCGACACTGGGGTTTGTGCAATTCAAACCAAGAAATTCAATGAACAGATCGCATCTCTGAAGGATCAAATCAACGCGATCACGGTTAGTCGCGATCTTCCTTTCGCCCAGGCTCGTTTTTGTGGAGCTGAAGAGATTCAGATGCAGACGGCAAGTGATTACCAGACGCACGCCTTTGGTACTGATTTTGGCGTCACGATCGCTGAGCTGAAATTACTGACGCGAGCCGTTTTCGTGCTCGATGCCGAAGGCACCGTTGCCTACAAAGAAATTGTGTCTGAAGTCACCGAAGAGCCAGATTACGCAGCAGCATTGGCTGCCCTGAGAATGCTCGTCTGATCACCGATGCTGGTCAATCTCTAGAGACGACAAACTCTAGAAATAAACTGACGAGCGAAAGTCACGCTCCGAGCCCCCTGAAACTTCGTTGCCATGCCACAATTCGTTGTTGCCGCCCTTTATCGCTTTACACCCCTCGACGACTACGCGGCTCTCATGGAGCCGATTGAATCAACGATGGCACGGTTGGGAGTGAAGGGCTCGTTGCTCCTTGCCAAAGAAGGGATCAATGGAACGATCGCGGCAGACCGCGAAGGGATCGACGGCATCTTGGCTTATCTGAGGCAAGACGATCGACTCTCGGCACTTGATGTGAAAGAGTCTTACTGTGACGAAATGCCGTTCAAGCGTGCGAGAGTGCGTCTAAAGAAAGAGATCGTCACCATGGGCGTTGAGGGCATCGATCCCCTGAAAACGGTCGGCACCTACGTCGACCCAAAGGACTGGAACACGCTCCTTAACGATCCGGATGTGACGCTTGTCGATACTCGCAACGACTACGAATACGCCATCGGAACATTCAAAGGCGCAATGAACCCCGAGACGCATACGTTTCGTGAGTTTCCGAAGTATGTCGAAAACAATCTCAATCCCGAAAAACATCGCAAGGTCGCCATGTTCTGCACCGGGGGAATCCGATGCGAAAAGTCAACGGCTTTGCTCAAAGGGATGGGCTTCAACGAGGTTTATCACCTTCGCGGTGGAATCCTCAAATACCTCGAAGAAGTAGATCCGTCCGAATCGTTATGGGAGGGCGACTGCTTTGTTTTTGATGGCCGTGTTTCCGTGGGACACGGACTCGAGGAAGGCGAACACATCATGTGCTTTGGCTGCGGTTGGCCTGTGACGAAAGAGCAACAACAGTCCGAGCGGTTTATTGCGGGTGTTCAATGCCCCCAATGTGCCGATACGATTACCGATCAACAAAGAAGTCGTTTTGCTGAACGCCAACGGCAACATGAGCAATCCAAGACTACCAACCAAGCGGAGTAGCCCCTACTTCTCAGATCGAGCGTTGTTTTCGTTCCAAATTCTTTGACCACCCCTTTTCGATCAAGGTTCTGATCTCTAAGATCCTCGCCTTTCAGGATCAGGACATCGAAAGGAAGCTACATGTCATCGGCCGAACCGACCGCGCATTCACACGTTCAAATCAACCCAGAAGACCTTGATGAAAATGGCTTCACAAGTCTTTGGAACATTGCATCATCCACCCGCGCCGGCGACATCGAACAGACACGAAGTCTGGCATCACGCCTGCTAAATTTTCTGTGCCACAAAAAGTGTGACTTTGTTGTCACCAGCACTACCGATGCCGAATATCTCGATGCGTGGTTTGAACGCGACACAAGCCTCCTCTACAACTGGAAGCCCGACAGCGAACGCGTTGACGTCATGACTCAACACGCCGAGGTTCCTTTCAACGCTTTGGTTCAGTTTCTTGAGAATTACGGTTACTCGCCTGATTCTAACTACAGCCCAAAACGAGCGAACCGAGTTGAATGGTTCACAAACCAGTGGAGCGTTGGCTAAACAGCCTTGATTCAGCGTTACACACCTGGGAAACGCCAGCCGAAACGCTCGGTCGAACCCCCGAGTGTCACCAGTGAACGGCCTGAAAGCAAGTGGACTTAAAAGAGAGTCAGCTTGATACCGATAAGTGCGTTTTAGACCTCACCCAATCGACAACTTTCACTGCGATGCACGATTACAGTGAGAGTTGCACGATACAGTGAGACTTGCACCATACAGTGATAGAAGGTGTGAGCAATGGATGGCCCGATTCGGCTTAAGCATTCCGATTGATTCGGCGCCGGTCACTTTCCTTGAGAACAATCTTTCGCAGGCGAATATTCTCGGGAGTGACCTCGACAAGCTCGTCATCTTCGATGTATTCCAGAGCCGCCTCCAAGGAGAGGTCTCGGGGTGGTTTCAGGATCACGTTCTCATCACTACCCGCAGCGCGAATATTGGTGAGTTTCTTTTCGCGACACGGATTCACGGTCATATCGTTATCGCGTGCATTTTCCCCGACGATCATCCCCTCGTAAACTTCCGTTCCCGGAGCGACCAACAGCTCGCTACGCTCCTGCAAACCGAACAACGCGAATGGCATCGTCCTCCCACCGACCATTGAGATGAGCACGCCGTTGCCACGCTTTGGCTGCTCACCTTCCACGGGTCGGTAGCTCTCGAATCGATGATGGATGATTGCGGTACCTTTGGTCGCATTGAGCAACTTGGTCCTCAAACCAATCAATCCGCGTGAAGGCACAAGAAAACGCAAGAGACTGTAATCGCCGCGTTGTGCCATTTCTTCCAATTGCCCTCGGCGATGCCCCACGAGTTCCATCACTGGCCCCATTGCATCGGTGGGCACTTCGACTCGCAGCGTCTCGTACGGCTCGTGCTGTTTTCCGTCAATGGTTTTGAAAATCACCCGAGGCTTACCAACACTCAGCTCGTATCCCTCACGACGCATCGTTTCAATGAGCACTGCGAGATGCAAAACCCCGCGTCCTTTCACCGCATATGCCTCGGTCCCCTCAACCATCTCGACACGCAATGCCACGTTTCGCTCAAGCTCTTTTTCGAGTCGCGCCTTGAGCTGCCGCGTTGTCACATACTTGCCTTCTCTTCCAGCCATCGGCGATGAGTTCACGCTAAAAACCATCTCGAGGGTAGGCTCATCGACTCGCAATCTTTCCAAAGCATTATCCGCGTCGACCGCACCAATGGTGTCACCTATCTCGACCGCCTCGAGCCCTTCGATTGCGACAATGTCCCCAGCGCTGGCAGATTTCGCTTCAGCTCTGCCTAGATTGTCAAACACGTACAAACCTGCAACCTTCTGCTTTTTGACGCCATTTTTCTGATGCAGGTCAATGGTTTGTCCAAGCTCTATTTTTCCGGACTGGATTCGTCCCACCGCGATTCGGCCGACGTACTCGCTCCAGTCAAGCGTCGTCACCATCATCTGGAGCGGCGCTTCCTGATCAACATCTGGACCCGGCAAAGCGTCCACTAACAAATCAAGCAAAGGTCGCATGTCATCAGATGCTTCGGCCGGATCTTTGGTCGCGAAACCATTCTTCGCACTGCTGAACACATAAGCCGCATTGTCCAGTTGCTCATCACCACCAAGCTCAGCGAGCAACTCCAAGCCTTCGTCGAGCGCCTCGAGCGGTCGCCCATCGGGACGGTCCACCTTATTAACCACCACAATCGGACGAACACGGGCTTGCAAAGCCTTCTCAAGAACAAACCGCGTCTGCGGCATCGGTCCCTCGGCCGCATCGACCAAGAGCAGGCAGCCGTCCGCCATCTTGACCACTCGCTCGACTTCACCACCGAAATCAGCGTGGCCAGGAGTATCAATGAGATTGATTTTCACACCGCGGTGAGGTATCGCGATGTTCTTGGAAAGGATGGTAATACCACGTTCTTTCTCCAGGTCATTTGAATCGAGAATCCGCTCTCCTTTGAGTTCGGCATCTCGAAATTGACCGCTCTGACGCAACAAACAATCAACCAGAGTCGTCTTTCCATGATCGACATGAGCGATGATCACGACGTTGCGAATATCATTACGACGCACGAGCCACTATTCCTTTCAAGAAGCGGTGAGGCCGAAGCATCCAGGCTCACCAAACGGCACGGCGACTCCGACATGGAGCCGCGGTAACCAGAGTCACACAAGCGACCGTTGTCCTGAAGAAATCGATTCAGTAACCAACCGTCGCGTGGAGAGTAGGATGGCCGCATCTTGGACACGCAAACCGATCATTTCCCTCTCACTGCCGGAAAGATTAGACAGCGTTCCACATTTCCGAAAGCCGACTAATTGCAACCATGAAGAAAAACCGAAAGGATTTCGCCGCTCTCGGTGATAGGAGGCGATCGCAGACGTAAGACTCGGCCAACATCGGCAGCCGAGTGTCCCTTACCCAAATCTGCTTTGCCGGGATCAGAAGGCCAGATTCAGCAATTAGCGGTTATGGCACCAACTCAATCAGTGCTCGTGATGCTGATATCGTGACGAAGCAGCACCCTGTTCGGTTTCAACAACAAGTGTCACCTCCACGGCGTCCCCCATGCGGACTGCCGTAGCCAGTTCGGGACTGGTCAGAACGAAAGCACCTTCCATGTCCGCCTCGGTCGCGGCCGCGAAGTCGTAGGTTGTTTCAGCGTCCTCGATCTTCGAAATCATCTTGATGGATTTCACCGTTTTCGCATCGGCAGGAAAAATCGAAAACGCATCGCTTTCCTTGTCCAGGGCGACCTCGATTTCAGACCCGTTATCGAGCTTCACCATGTGGCCACCGTTGAGTCCGTGTGCTGGGTGCTCGTGAGCCGAGTGGTCGTGGCTCGCATGCTCGTCTTCACCGTGATCATGCCCATCGTGATCGTGATCCCCGTTATCGTGGTCGGCCTCGGCGGCTACGGGAGCTGTGGGATCTTCTCCTCCTGAACCGCAGCCGGTGAGCGTGAGAGCCGAAATTAGCCCCAATCCAATTCCGAGTGAGTAGAACGCGCGCTTCATGCTAAAGAACCTTTAAAAATTGAATAACGTTACAAAACCGGCACCCCGTGGCCCTCCGCGATGCAGAGCCATCAGACCCCCAGCCGAAACAATCGAGACGAATCAATTCCGCCGAATCAACAGATTACCCTATTCGCTTGGGGCAAAGGAGTCTATGCGACTGCGAAGATCCAACCCAGATAGACCGCGTTTCGGCCTCACTTTTGCCGAAGAAACGATGGGACGCGACCTAACACAGCATCTACGAATGCCTCGAGAGCGGCAAAATTACCGCTCAGGGATGTCGGAACTTCTAGTCGCTCTCAGTACGGCCCCCGACCACAATCGGTTCACCGCTTGAGACGCCGGCCCCCGAACCCAGACAGCTGCAAGCCCCAGACAGTCGCATGACTCAAACCGCCATCCGCCAACGCAAAACATTCGAACGCTAACGACAGCCAACGGCATTAATAACGCCATCATTCATGCTCATCATCGACGATCATACGAACGGACAAACAGTGGCCACCTCCGACGCTGTGGATGCAACATGAGAACTGGCAGGCTGAAAGACAGAACTGAAGTGAAATGCGACAAAAAGTCACAATCCCGTAAACCTGCGTCCTTACATTGTTGCCGTCCGTTGTCACTGACCGATGAGGCCTAAACACTCAGCATTTTCGGGTTCCAAAGTCGAGGTGGCGTTGCGATTTATGCGTTCGTGTGGCATATTCCACGCGAGACGCGGTACGCGGTAGTTGTGATTTGCTTGCCAGAGAGCAAAGAATCCAGATTCAAGCCTCTTTGACTCGCATCAACCCGCGATTATTGTGTCAGGCATGCACGGCATCTCCGTGATTTTCTCTCACTCCTGCCCCGAGAATCCGAAAGTTCGCAGTGCGAAGCAAGTGAAGGCTAAGCACAACGGATGGGTCGATCGGCGTTGGCTTTCATGATCCGTATCGAGTCGGAGTGGAAGACATTTACGGAGGAGTTGGTGAGATAGTGGAGTTGATGGGCATTAACAATGTAGGCAAACGGGTCAAAGTGGCTCGATGAGCATTGAAACACGAAGCAGCAATCCTCGTGGCCTTTCCCCCATAGACGCGGCACAATGGCTTGCAGCCAACCACTGCCGAGTTGACAGGAAAATTGCCGCTGAAGCCGTAAGCTCGAAAACGATGTTTATCAGGCGAAGCGGCTCAGTCGCACTTGAGTGCGGAACAAGATCGTTTGTGAGTATTAGGTGATTAGATCTGGTGTCGTCAGTGATCAAATGATCCTGGCGGGTAGGTTCCATCCGAATCTTGCCGAAACAATCGGCGAAATCGTAGGGCTCAGTCAAAGCGTAAGACTCAGCCGGACGGCTACTACCAGCGATAGAGAACGCTAAGAAAAACTATGACGAGAATTAAGCAAGGTATGGATCTCCCCATCCTCGGTAGCCCTGAACAGCATATCGAGACCACGAAACCTGCCAGCAAGGTGGCACTTCTCGGGGACGACTACGTCGGGATGCGACCGACAATGCTGGTTGCGGAGGGAGATCGGGTCTCCACCGGACAACCACTTTTCGAAGACAAGAAAAACCCCGGTGTTATTTTCACCTCGCCTGCATCTGGTCAGGTGGCCGCAGTGAACCGCGGTGCCAAACGCCGTTTTGAGTCCATTGAGATCAACGTCGAGGGCGACGACCGAGTTGAATTCGCTGGGGCAAAGGGTGCAGACCCGTCGGCACTGGGTCGCGAGGGGGTGACCTCCCAACTGGTTCAAAGCGGTCTGTGGACATCCCTCCGCACGAGACCCTTCGGAAAGGTCCCTTCTCCCGGAAGCCAACCCAGTTCGATTTTTGTCCAAGCGATCGACACGAACCCACTCGCGGCCGATCCTGTTGTTGCGATGGGGCAAAAGACGGCCGAATTCACCTTAGGGTTGCGTGCACTAACTG
>JAKMEW010000140.1 GCA_022425745.1 Rubripirellula sp. | reverse complement strand
CGTCAGGCCACGAGCTTCACGAGAGAATCCGTATCTTTCTGTGGGAATGCCAAATCGATTCAGCGTCAGTTGCTGGTCGTTGTTTTCATCGTGATAAGCAGCAACAGCAAATTGGTTTGGCAAATTTTCGATAGGAACTAACCACAAACTTTCTCCTTCTTGCAGTTCAAGTGACTGTGAAATCAGTGACTGGTCACCACTGTTGAAGGTTGTCGGATTGGCATGGATTGCGACCTTGATGCTTCCCCGGTCGTTGGGTGCACCTGCGACTCGAATCGCAATCATGTTCTCTTGCTGAAGGATGGCTTGGCCATCTTCTTGGAGTTGCTCAACGTTCTGAATCATCTCGCTATCAGGGAATCGTGGCGGCACAAAACGGGTTTGTTGAAACCAGATTACTAGGAAACCAACGCCAACGATCGCAGCGAAGACGAAGAGCAGCAGGGAGCCGTGATTTTCTTTCCAGCGACTTAGTGTCGCTGTGTTTGCGGGTGTTTGCTCGGTCTTAAAATCAGCCATGGCGTGATGTGATATTGATCCTCCAGCAAACCCATCGGTTTCCATTTCAATGCCATCTGTATCTTTCAACTCGCTGTCTGGATCATTGGCCATTGCTGATCGGCTTCTCTTTGGACGGTTTAAGGTCACTGACGTTCTGAAACGGAACGCTGCGTACTGCGTGAGTTTAGTGGTTCTGACGCCCCAATACATCGGGAGACGGTGAAAATCGCTAAACGGGGAGGTCACACGTGATTACCGAGTCAGGTTGTGCTCAAGCATCCGCAGCAACTTTTTTTTGTCTTCAAGCCACGCATCCCCAAGATGATCATGGTCCATCCACCGATCAAGTAGTTCGGACGGCGGACCCAATTCCGGCTGTTGGTTCAACACTTTTCGCAACCCGGAAATGGCTTGCAGGGTGAAAGCCTTGAGATCAATATCTGGATTCTCTGTTATCCAGAGTTGGATTGCTTCGGGGTGGACGCGGTTATTCGGCACAGAGTCGGCGATGATCAATTCTGCGGTGCAGAGCACGCCCACGCACGCCAAGTAATTGAGAGACTTGGCTTTGCCGAGGTCGAGGCAGTGCGCAAGAAAAACGACTGGGTGAGAATCATTCAGATCTTCAATCCAGTCGCAGGCAATTTCATCTTCGAAGGTATGGATTCCCCAAGGATGCATGCTGGCTTTCGCTCTCCACCGCACTTGAAGCTTCTCGCACTTGAAGCTTCTAAGGCAATTCCCAAAGTTCCTTGGTGTGGAAAGTTAAGCGTGGGTGTGAAATGCTTACTTGTTCCACCACCAGCGATTCCCAGCGGATGCAGCAAGTGCTTCCTCGCGAATCTTAGATCCACTTGGGTCCGCAACTTGATTTTGCACCACTTGGAATCCGTTGATGTCTACGCCACCCGACGCGGTCACGACCCAACCTGCACGACCTCGGATGAAGCTGCAGTGCGGTTCGACTGCTTTCGGTGTTGTGTAGGATGCAAGCTGAAGGGCATCGTTCTCTGCACCGAGAAGCGAAAGATCGAGTCCGGCCTTATCAGCGAGACGTTCTTGAACGATCAAGGTGGCTACAACGGTCAGATCCATCATGTTTTGGAGTTCAGAGAAGACTGGCATTTTTCTTGAAAGATCGCCGTACGATTCAGTCATCTTGTCCGCCCAAGCCTTCGCCATCTTGTCGACGCCGCCACGCTTGACAGAGCCGTCCTGATTGACGACGTCTTGCTCGGTCATGGTTTGAACACCCTGCCCTGAAAGCTTCCAAGCAAGCCCATCTTCGCTTTTTCCGAGCGAGTCGTAATTGCAAGCCATCCACCAGCGTGGATTTTGATTCTTGGTTTGCTGGCTGTTGCGAGACATTTCTAGATAACTTGGGAGAGTCGCGACAGGCGAAGGTGTGAGGCCCATTGCGACGCGTTTCATTTCAAAGTCGGCAGCCACGAGCGTGCGTGCGAAGCGACTGTCGGTCGGAATGCCACTGAGGTAAATCATTTGAGGGCCGAATGCTTCACGCATTGATGCTTCGAGAACAACCGGGCTTTGCCCAGGGCGAAGCTTGACGCGATTAAGCAGTTGTTGAAGTCTTCGTCGACCTTCCTCGGTTGGTTCGATGGAGCAGGTGATGCCTTCCTGTCGAGCATTTTCAACACTTCGAAGTGCCACGGTTAGATCAGCAAGACGCATGGTTGCACCACCGGTGACCGTTCCAACGACGAATCCGTCTTCACGCATTTTCCACGGTTCTGCAGGTCCGGCGACAATCACGTCGTGGTTTTGTTGATCGACAAATACATATTCAATTCGTTGCAGGCCTGCCATGAATTCCGCTTCCGCTGGAATCTCTTTGCCCGCAGCGTGGCTTTCGGCGACGGCCGCCTGAAGGCCTTTAAGAGAAACCATCCGCATCTCGGCCGCTTCACGCAGATCGCCGTTGAGGACTTGATTCGCGTTTTGCAGTTGGTTTGCCAACTCTTCACGATCCTCGAGACTGGCTGCTCGAACCATCCCCGCCGGGTCGATCACAACACCCCCGACGGTGCGTCCACGCGAACCAAAGCTGAGGCCGGCGTGAAGAGCGGTCGCTAAAGAAAGGACCCCGAGGGATAGGGTCGCCAGAACGATCGAAATACGTTTTGAGTCCGAATGGATCACAATGGATCTCCGCAGCAAGCCACCGACACAATGTCTCGGCGGTCGTGAAAGGGATTTAAGCCGACAAACTGTTCCTTATTGTGACCAGCGTTTCCGAAAATTCGAGGAAAAAATGCTCGTCCAACAAATAGTTGTCGTCAGAATAGTTATCGTCGCAATCTAGAGCAACAGAAGCTTTCTAGCGTTTGATGCCGCCCCGAGGCTAGGGAAATCTTAGGTCGAAAAACGGTGAACCGTTAGAAAAGTCGAATTCTCCCCCAAAAAGCGACCGCGAAGGCCACCTCCTTCTAGGTGAAAATGGGTAGGCGGCGTTTTTTTGTCCGTTGAAGCTCTGCTGGATGATCCCAAACGGGGGGCAGCGGTAGAGCTTGTCTCGAGAGAAATTGCTTGAGTTATCCTGCAGGTTTTTCTAACATCCAACCGCATTTCTTATTTTCACGGCTCTCAAGGGGGCGATGGCGTTTTGACAGCTCAACCTCCTCCCGCGAACTCGAACCCCGATCGGAATCGTACCGCCGGTAATGGAGCCTATCTCGTGCTGCGAGCGGCGGGGCGTTGGAGCGATGTCTTTCGACTTACGCCCCCTGTTGAGGTGGTTCTCGGGCGGGCGTCCTCAAATCCGATCGTGATTCGCGATCAGCAAGCTAGCCGACATCATGCCAAGGTTCTCTGGAACGGGTCAGGGTGGGTTCTGGTCGATCTTGGTAGCGTTAACGGCACGTTCCTGAATCAGAATCGCATTTCGAGTGACCAAGGGCTTCAGGATGGAGATGTCATCCGAGTCGGCGGATGTGAGATTACTTACTCGGTAAACATCCCTGGCCTGAGTCATCCCGTGACAACCGATCAGGGGCAGGCGACAGATGATCAGATGACGGTGGAAATGGATGCCGGCATGATCACCGAACGTAGACGCCATAGTGCTTACTTAAGTGGTGTGAGTGGAGTGCTGGAAGCTGGAACTACCGCTTCTGGAACCGCCGTTTCGCTTGACGCTTCTGCGGAAAGCGGTGCGATGTCTTCACAGGCCGACGCATCCCACCGACTACTGTTACTCGCTTTCCAACTTGCACGAACCGACGAACCTTTTCGTGTGATCGAGATGGTACTTGATGATTTAGCTGGGCAAATTCACTTTGATAGCGCAGGGCTTTATTTGGCGAAGGCTGGTTTTGCGAAGCAGGGGCAATCTGAAATCGCTCTGGTATCAACTCGTCAGTCGGGGCAACGTAGTTATCGGCGTCCACCCGATTCGCTTACCGCTTCCATTTCAAGTGGTGAGTCGGAGGCGATATTGGCTCGGAATATCTTGGGTGATCCTGAGATGGCAACTGAAAATAGCCAAGGTGAGATCGATGTCGAAAGTCTGATCCTGACGCCACTACGTGATCGCGATGGTCAGTGCCGAGGCATGATCCATCTCACAACCTCGCGAGGGACTCAGCCGTTACATACTCGTGACTTAGAATACGTTGTGGCGGTCGGAGAAATTCTTACTGCATCATTGGTTCAATTGAATGACCGTCGCAAACTTGCTAAATCGCTGCGTCAAACCAAGCAGCAGGTCAAGGAGTTGCAGCGTCGACTTGGTGACAAGGTGCGAATTCTCGGTGATAGCCAATCGATTCAGGATTTGGTCGAGAAGATCGGACTCGCGGCGCCTACTCCCGCGACGGTTTTGGTGCGAGGTGAATCCGGGGTCGGCAAAGAGCTTGTTGCTGCAGCAATCCATCATGCGAGTAATCGATCGGAGGGACCGCTGATCTGTTTGAACTGTGCAGCCTTGTCCCCGACATTGCTGGAGAGCGAGCTTTTTGGACACGAAAAAGGAGCATTCA
This sequence comes from Rubripirellula sp., assembly GCA_022425745.1. Lineage (GTDB taxonomy): Bacteria > Planctomycetota > Planctomycetia > Pirellulales > Pirellulaceae > Rubripirellula. Next base: position 7,977 of record JAKMEW010000140.1, on the reverse strand, counting down.
CAGGCGCGACCGAACGCAAGAGCGGCAAATTTGAACTTGCTAATGGCGGTACCCTAATGCTCGATGAAATCGGTGAAATGGACATCGAGATCCAAGCAAAGTTCTTACGGGTACTTGAAGGGCATTCGTTTGAACGGGTTGGTGGACAGGAAGCGATACGAGTCGACGTTCGAGTTGTTGCTGCAACCAACCGTGATCTCCAGCAGATGGTTGATGAGAAGCGATTTCGCCAAGACCTTTACTATCGTTTGCATGTGGTTGAACTTCTGATTCCGCCGTTGCGGGAGCGTGGGCGCGACTGCCTGATGATTGCCGAGCATTTCCTTCAGCAACTCAATCATCAGATGGGTCGCAAAATCACCGGATTCAGTGATGAAGCAAAGCGGAAACTAATGAGTTATCCGTGGCCGGGGAATGTGCGAGAACTGCGAAATGTGGTTGAGCGAGCGGTGGTGCTCAATACAAAATCAGTCATTGAATCAGACGACCTGACCTTGTCCCCGACTCTGGGATCTAACCTTGCTGGAGCGGCCACGAGCGGTCAATCGGATCGTGCGGCGATTGTCGAGGATTCGCCAGAAATCAGTTTGGCTGATTTGGAAAGATTGCACATCAACCGCGTGTTGCAATATACCGGCGGCAATAAAAGTCGCGCCGCTTCGATTTTGGGAATAGAACGCAGCACTTTGGATAGAAAATTAAAGCGTTACCAGCAGTCTCGTTGAGTGAGACGTCATGCGATCAAGGATGTGAATCGCGTACCGATCTGTTCCCTCTTCGGGCTGCTTCGATCGGTTCACGATTGCTTTTAATTGCTGTTGTCCATGCACTGTTTGAAGGCGATGTTTTTATCCAGTGCAGCGATTCGTCATTAAAGTGCTAAGCCACCATGTCGCGGCCAACGCTATGATGGTTGCTATGCGGAGAAGTCAAGTTGTTGTTGGCGCGAATCGCTCGAACTGATTGAGTTGTCTTGGTTTCGTTTGTGACTGGGTAGGCTTTGAATAGTAGGTGCCTTGGTGAGATGCGAAATTGGTCCCGTTGGCGGCTTCAGTTGATTGTCAGCTTGATCGAGAGAAACAGTCGGTCCATTGGCATGACCATAGGCAACTTCACGGTCGCCGGCAACTTCACGGTCGCCGGGAACTTCATGGTCGCTGGGAACTTCATGGTCGCTGGGAACTTCATGTTGGTTCGATCTCTGGAATTCATCCAAAGGATGATGTCCATCCGGGTTGCGGTCACCGGTCGCACTGCTCTCGGTGATTTCGGCGGCACGATCACTTTTGTCGTTTAGTTCGCTGGCCGCGTTGACTCGATCCGTGATCTCTTGATCGGTAGCGTCCTTGGTTCCACCTCTTGAAGCCGCATACGGGACGCCGGCGACGGATGAAATCGTCGAGTTATGAATGTGCATCGCTTTGGATTTTAGTTGGAGTTGGTGCTCATCTTTCGTGTGACACTACCCTAGCGTCGCTGGCTATCCGTCATGCCCGGCAGCAGCCACTCCAAAGTTTCACTGACACGCTCGAGTGCCTTTCTTTCAATATGCGGAGAATTCACCGGTCCGCGCACGTTGATCGTCCAAAGTGTGTACCGAGTCGCACCAAGTGGTCGGATCAGTTGAGTGAAGGTGTTTTGAGGGCTGACACGCGTATTAAAGGTCAGGTCGAGTTCACGTCGGCGATTCAAGGTTCCTCCACCTTGTAAGGCCACGAGATCACCCCACATCTGAATATCGTGGAACGTGGTGGTGTCACCGTAGAATGAAAACCGGATCTGTCCATCGGTAAACGCAACATCCTCGGTGGCTTCGAGTCGAAGTAAGTTGAGGATTTGAACGATCAGGGGCAGTTGGTAGACGTTTGCACCACTTACTCTTGCGGTTCCCGAGCCGCGTAAAAGGTCAATTGCACCGAGGTTACCCTGCAGATGGGTCTGCCCGCTGAGAGTTCCAGTGAGGTTTTGGTTTGAATGACCGAAGTCTGCTAAAAGTGTCGGAAGTTGTGCATAGTAGGTGTTGATGTCCACGTCGAAGTTGCCGTTTGAGAGTACGACATTGCCGTCGAGATCGATAAGGCCACCAAAAAGGTTTCCGCGAATTGCGGTGAGGGGTTGTTGAGTTTGTGAGTCGTTCGGGGATCTGGCGAGGCTACCGAGTGATAGCAGGTCATCTTCGATGGAAAATGGACCGCGAATTCCGGTGATCTGAATGTCGTTAACATGCATCGAGTCGATACGGACTTCTCCGAAAGCCCGGATGGTGGATTCATCACGAAGTCCTTCGATCGAGAGTTCGCCGCGAAGCGAATGCACCGGTCCGACATCCGCAATTCGATTACCCTCGAGCTGCAACGTAAGATTCCAGTTCAGAGTCGGTTCTGGATGCTTGGCGTCAGGCATCGCGATTTTGGTTTGGCCGCGTATATTCAGTGGCCCTCGCATTTGCAAAGCTCGCATCGCTGCACGCATTTGTTCCGGTAACGCCGCGATGAGTTCTGCATCCGGGTGGAGTCGGCAGCCACTGTGCAGGTTAAGGAATAGTTCCCAGCGCCCGGTTGGATCCTCGACGCAGAAACCATCTGCGGAAAAACTGGATGCGTCATGGCGTCCCCGAATCGATTCAATCGTGACGGTCTTGCCATCAAAGCGAACCGAGCCTTCGGTTACGTCCAATCGGTACGGTAAGCTCTGCGGACGAAGGCTGAGAGTTTGGCTGGTGATCTGCGGGTTGTCTCGCTGAACCGCATAGAGGTCCAGTTTGAGGGGGGCTCCTTCGCCGGTTTGACGCAGGCCCACGCTCATTTCATCCAGCGTCCCACTTGGCGCTAACGAGTCCCATACTTGCTGACTTTCAGCTGGTAGTGAGGTTCGAAGCGATTCATCCATCGGAATGTCATTTGCATGGAATTGCAAAGCAAGATCAGAAGGCGTTTGCTCAACCCCGTTCACGTCTCGTTGCGGCATCTTGTAGGTGCCATCACAGCGGATGGTACCTGCATTGGCGTTGCTCGCACGCATTCCCGCGAGGGTTACAAGGTCGTCATCAACAAGAAGTGTGCCCGTCACATTGTAAAGGGGATACGGGAATTTCTCGTATCGCATGTGACCGTCCATCACTCGCAAGTCCACCCGCTTGGAGAGTTTTTTATTGGCATCGATTTCGATGGAGGCGGAAGTGACTTGGATCGACCCTCGAGGGTGTAGAGATCGAACAAACGACTCCAGCTTGGATTTAGGTTCGCCTCTCGGTGTCAATGCAGCGAGCAAGGTTTGATCGATCGGAACCGGGCCATCGGTTGCCAACATAAAAGACAGACGCGAGTTTTCGGTTCTCTCGATCGGAATCTGAAAGGCGCACTGGATTCGGTTGTCACCGACGCGACCGCTGAGTGTGTCGGCGGTGATGAGATTCGAGGCGACCTCAATCTTTCCAACGATGCTTTCCAGCGGGTATGGGAACCGCTCATATCGGACATCCACCCCCTTGCAGGTTACGGAGGCCTCAGGGGTCCAGCCATTTTCGTCGTGTCTCAATCTCGCATCAAAATCAATGTGTCCGCTCGGTAGTAAGCGTTCCCAGATGACCCTCGCCTTTTCCGGCAGGGTGACAGCGAGTTGTTGATCGAGCAGAAGACCTCGAGCTGAGAGCTTCATGTCCATTGGGCTTTCCGGTTGGTAGCCGCTGATCTCACCCGTGGTCCTCAGGATTGCGTCGCCAAGGTTCGCCTGTGATGCTTCAATTTTGATGCCACCATGTGAGAGGCTGACCATGCCTCGCAGATTGGAAAGTGGGCGAGGTAGGATCGGGTGATCGATCTGCCCGTCATGGACCGTGGTCTTTGCTTCAAACTTCCACGCTTGGTTCGGACTTTTGGAGGCTGCGATCGAGATGTCGCCTTGGCAATTCAGGTCACGGATTCCAGCGAGTGCTTGACGGAGGTTCACCGGTAGTTGGTCTAACACGGATCGATCAACTTGAACGCCGTTGATGGCGCTGCGAATATCGATGCGGTCCGAGACGGTGCTGATTTTTGCAGTGATCTGATTTGCGATCGGAGAATTTCCTCGGATCGTAATGGTTCGGTTGGTGGTTCCGTCACGTTTGGGAAGGTTGTCGATAACGATCTCGTCGAGTTCACACTGCAGTGGGCGTTTTGCGTTCGAATTACCCAGAAAGTTCAGTCGCGTTTGCCGCACGATCATCTTCGGGGCTTCTGGCCCCAACTTGGGTAGCGGCAACAGTTTTGCGATCGCAAGTTGCCCCTCCTGATCAATCCATGTGTTGGCGGTTACACCCTCCAGGATGATCGCCTGAGTGTTGAGAGGTAAGCTTTGGTGCAGCAGTTTCTCCGGGTCAATCTCTGCCATCACCGTAAGGCGATTGATGATGATCATCTCGCGTTTTGGTGTGCGTTTACTTGATTCCAAAGATTGTGAACCGCGTTGCCCATTGGCGTTCAGCCCTTCGACGCCCAATCCTTCGACGCCCAATCCTTCGACGCCCAATCCTTTGGGGCCTGCGCCTTGAGTGATGCGAATGTCATTGAAGGTGAGTCCGATTCTCGAATCGAAGTGGCCCCTTCCAACCGATACCTCAAAGCCCTCGTAGTGTTGTTGCAGGTCACTTTGAAACTTACGACGTGCCGTTTCGCCGATCGTTTGCGGCGCGAATGCTTGGATCACGAAGTAAAGAATGCTCAGCGTCAGCGCAAGCTGAAACAACCGAGACAGTTTTCTCGGTCGGCGCGCATCGACATCCGGCGTCTTGCCGCTCAACTCGCAGTCCTTCCTTGGGGCATTCTCCTGAGGGTGAATCCATCTCCGTGAATTCAACGACCGCCAGTCCAAGCGATCTCACCGTTGGAAGTCTAGCTAGCGATTCAGATCTCAATCCAGCCCAAAAAGAGCCAGAACCGATAGATCCATGGTGACTGCCACGGGGTTTGCAAGGCAGTTGATACCGAGAAAAGACTCATTGCTAGCAAGGTGATTGCCGCTAATCGGCCTACTCGCCACCGTTGTAGTTGTTCAAACACAGGAGCGATCACCACGAGCCAGAGAGGAGCGAACCATAGTAGCCAGCGGAAGCAAACGCTCACGCCACCGTAGTTACGATCGATCAACGGTCGATTCAGGTAAAACAGAAAGCAGACCAATGAAGCGATGAGTACAGCGAAATGGAACCGGCGTAGAGGGCGATTGTTTGCGCTGAGGCCAAGTATCCAGCCCAGCGGGAGTAATGCCCAGATTGGAGTGATTGAGAAAAGTCCATGATGACCGACTGTCAGATTCATTAAGTAAGTCGTTTTACTCGGCTCACCACGATCCACTCCTTGGCGATTCCCATCCTTCCAATAGGTGCCGGGGTATTCGTACCAATCATCCCAGCGATAAAGATGCCAATGCTGATCTTGTAGTGTGAGAGCGTACTGAATCTGACCGTTTTTCATGAGCCAACGATCTGGCTCGTCGGATTTGGTAATGACCAAAGCATCCTCTGTCGATGCACCAAGTCTCTCAAATTCTCCTAGATCTTGTAGTTTTGCCGCGATGGTCTGTGAGATCGTTTGATCAAGCGATGGGTCAGATGCCGCGATTTTGGTGGGAGAAGTAGCATCGGATGATTCAAGTGTGGCAAGCAATTGGCCATGGCTGCGATGTGCGTAGGGTGGCCGAAGGCTCTGGTGAGCAATCCAATTGGTACTAAAGAAAGCTGCCGCGATAACGAGTCCACCGGCTAGGAAGGGTATCCAAGATGAGCGATCTTTGATGAAAAACAGGCATCCCCATAGAGCGGTCATTGAAAGTGCGGGGAGTTCATTTGCTGCTCCCAAGGTTGCTGCAGCTCCAGCAATGGCAGTCCAGAGGAAGGTTGCGGTCTTAGATGGGCTTGCTGCTTCGTTGTCTCGTTGGTTGGCATCGTCTTGGTTGGCATCTTGGTCGTCGCCAGCGTCGTCTTGGTCCGGGCGTGATCTGAGGTAGATCCACATTGCAACCGCAGTTGCCGTGGAGGCCGGTAGATGATTATTGAGAGAAATGCTGAATGGCAGCACCATGGTGCCAAAGCAAACACTTGCTGCAGCAATTTGTCGGCTCCAGTCATTGCGAACAATCCGATGGATGGTTGAAATTGTTGCATAAAAAAAAGCGGCCAAGAGTGGCAGATTGAAGAGCATCAAGAGCAAGCGAGGGACGTAGAGCGGATGCTGCGTGAGTGACAGTCCAGTGACTTGGTACACGATCCAGTAAAGACCCGCGACGACCGTCGCCAGGAGCGGTGGTTTGCTGCTGTAGTAATGCTGTTGCCCATCCGCTCCAAGGTGCCTGACCTTGTCGATCGAATTCCAAGGTCGTCGATTTCTGTGAATGGGATTTGCGATCGCAATCTGCTGATCGATGACGTAGGTACCCCTCTCAACCAACGAGGCTACCGTGGCCCAACGGCTACGATCGTTCGCGCTCAGGAATGCGGTGTCTCCCTCGCGGCTGGTCACCATGGCAATCCGTCCAGCGGTCATCGCCAAGGCGAGAGCGACCATGAGATGGTAGTTGGACCAAACGCTTTGGTGGGATTGCAGCGATGGATCAACTGCATGTTCAATCCTTTCACTATCGCTCATGGTTCTTTTCCTTCGATGCATCGCCGGAGGTGCCACTGATGCTGTACCCCTGCTCTGCTGAACGTGTTCGAGAAACGAAAAGTTCCGCGAGTAAGCCAGCGAGTAAGAATTGCGAACCCAGCAGTAACGCGAGGATACAGTAGTAGAAAATGGCGGTTTCATGCAGGTGAATCGCTTCGAATCGATCAACGAGTCGTGTCACGCACCACATCAAAGTGAGGTAGGTGATCCCGAATCCACCGAGACCGAAAAAGAACATCCCGAATCCACCGATCAGATGTAGCGGACGCGATGAGAAACTGGTTAACAGGTAGATCGTGATGAGATCGAGAAAGCCTTTGAGGATGCGGGAAACTCCATACTTGGATCGCCCATGTTCTCGAGCATGATGCTCAACTTCTATTTCACCTACTCTCCATCCATGCGAGGCTGCGAGTACCGGTACAAATCGGTGTCTCTCTCCATAGAGTTGCACCTCGTCGAAAATTTCTCGGCGATAGGCTTTGAATCCGCAATTGTGGTCGTGTAGGTGGACTCCGGTCAGGCGGCTTACGAGCCAATTGAAGACGCGGCTTGGTAGGACTTTGTGCCACGGGTCGTGGCGCACCCTTTTCCATCCACTGACAACGTCGCAGCCGGCATCAATTTTTTCAAGGAATCTTGGGATCTCTTTCGGGTCATCCTGGAGGTCTGCGTCCATGGTAACCACCAGTTCACCTCGGCATCGGTTGAAACCTGCGGCGAGCGCGGCAGCTTTGCCGAAGTTGCGTCGAAACTTAATTGCTTCGGTGCTCGGGTGGTTCTCGCAAAGTTCCCGCATGACTGACCAGGTTGTATCGGTTGAACCGTCGTCAACAAAAATCAATTGAGGCTCAATCGACTCCGCATTGCAGACTCGAAGGATTCGTGAATGAAGCTCCGGAAGAGAAAGTTCTTCATCCATCGCAGGTATGACGAAAGAAACTGAGCGATTCATGATGTGGGTCGTTGCGTAAAATGAATTGGGATACCGTGCGTAAAACTCACTGCTGTGGTTTCACTGTCAGGATAAGCTGTCCCAAATGACAAAGGCGGGAAGCCACCGGCACGACGCAAGCGTAAACGTCTCCTGTGGCTTTGAATGAGGGATTAATGGATTCGCAGCTAGAGACTCAGAACTCAGAACTCGGGACGAAGGAATTGGGACGAAGGAATTGGGACGAAGGAATTTGGAATGTAGGATGTTCGGTAGTTGTCTGTTGTGGGTTGGAATGTAACCCATTTGCATGTAGCCTGCCTTGTTCGGCGCATTGAATCAAACGTAAATTTTTGTTGCTGCGAAGTTCAACGGGGGTGTTTCGGAATCATTTTGAGC
>JAKMEW010000116.1 GCA_022425745.1 Rubripirellula sp. | reverse complement strand
GACGAAAAAATGTCGGAGTTCACTTCGTTCGACTTGAATCAGGACGCACTACTAACGATCGATGAAGTCATGAGAGCCAAGAGTCTCATGGGGGGCAGTTTTGCAAATCGAACTGCCGAGATTTTACCTCCGGGTAAGACAGTGATTTCGGAGATCGAGATCACAGATGATATTTCGATCGCAGATTTGAACGTCGAATTGTCCATTACCCACACCTACGCAAGTCACCTTGATGGTTTTTTGACAGGTCCTGATGGTCAACGGATCGAATTATTCTCGTCTGTTGGTGGTAGCGACGACAACTTCAATGGGACCGTGTTTGATGACCAGTCACGTTATCCAATCAATAAAGCGAGGTCACCGTTTGAAGGGGAGTTCCAGCCAATGGCTCTCGTTAAACGTCAGCCAAGCCTTAGCCACTACAACGGGAAAAATGCAAAGGGTGTTTGGGAACTTGTGATTCGTGGTTCTCGCAGCGATCGCTTTGGCATGTTGCACTACTGGAGCTTGAACATCCGCCCCGAGGAGAAACTGCCCGGCGAGGTTCTCGAGGTGATGGAGGACCAGCGTGAGCAGGAAGATGAATCAGGCGAAGCAGGCACTCCGGCTCCCGGCGAGGAATCCTCGCCAGTGAAACCATAAAACCAGTGAAACCATAGATTCAGCGAAGCCGTAGATGTTCCGCTCTATTTGTTTTCAGACTGGTTCCTTAGGCGAAGCATCCAGTCAAAAAGTTCAGGCAACGCGTAGGCGGACGACCACGAGTTATGACCCACATGTTCAAGTGTGGTGAATCGAAGTTTATTACCACCAGCGTTGCGAATTGCTTCGACCATTTCCACTGATTTGCTCAGTGGAACGGCCTTATCCTGATCGCCGTGGAAAACCCACATCGGAATGTCCACAAGCTTGGAGGCATCTTCCGGGTTGCCGCCACCACAGATCGGTACAACTGCTGCAAATCGATTAGGGTGATTCGCGGCTAAAGTCCAAGAACCGTACCCGCCCATGCTGAGACCGGTGAGGTAAGTTCGGTTTGTGTCTACTCGATATTGCCCGGTGATATGAGTGAGCAAGTGATCGAGTTGTCCTTGACGCGTCTCATCGCTCCAGAAACCGGAGCGTGGGCACTGGGGTGAGACAAGAATGAACGGCAGGTCATCTCCGCGAGCTGCGAATTTCGGTGGTCCCCATTTTGCAACCACTTCAAGTGGTCCATTGCTCTCACCCCTGCCATGCAAGAAAAGCACCAGCGGCCACTCTTTGTTCTCATCCGCAGCGTAATCCTTGGGTAGGTAAAGAAGATACGGCAACGCAACTTCTGAGTCGCCGGGTATTTGTTCTACTTGCTGTCCGGGACTCGGTTCACCCGAAGCCACTTCGTTTTCAATTGCTGATGCAGTGTGCATTGCTGATAACACGATTGCTACCGCGATGATAGAGACAGGGAGCGATGTAAAGAATCTGTTTTGATCACGATTGGCTTTTTTCATCATGCAACTCATTTTGATTGTGTTTTGGGAAGGTGGAGATCTCTTGGCGGGCCATCATTGAGCCTTGCTCGTCTTGCCATCATTGAGCCTTGCTCGTGTTGCAAGGATTGAGCATTGCTCGCGTCGGAAAGATTGAGCCTTGCACGTGTCGGAGAGGCTTCAAGATTCTAGCGAGTGTTCGTCGATTTGTGGCTCCCAGTCATCTTGGGAGGCCGGTTTTGATCGAATGCAAGCCAAGATATTTCGAGACCCCTTTGATCAATGTCGGATACGATCGCTTGCTTATTCTGAGTCTGCAGAGCTTGGTTCATTTTGACGGGCAAACGAGAAGATGTTGCTAAGGTCGTCAAGAACGGTGTACAGGACAGGGATCGCAATCAGTGTTAGGGCGAGTGATAGGGTTTGTCCGCCCGCCGCGAGAATTGCGATGGATCGTCGTTCTTCGGCACCGGGACCCGTTGCAATCAGTAGAGGTAGCAGCCCCGCGACAAAGGATAACGTTGTCATGAGAATTGGACGCAGTCGATCACGGTTTGCTTGCATGATGGCCGCATGGCGCTGCATGCCTTGACGCCGCAGTGCGTTGGTTTGATCGACTTGAAGGATCGCAGCCTTCTTCACGACTCCGAACAAAACAAGGATTCCCAACGCGGAATAGAGATTAAGAGTTTCTTGACCCCAGTACAAACTTAGGAGTCCAAACGGAATCGCGATCGGCAAACTGAGCAAGATTACAATTGGGTAGACCAAATGTTCGTACTGTGCCGCGAGCACGATGTACATGAAAACGATTGATAAAGCGAACATCCACAGGAAGTCGTTGACTGTCGTTTCTAGTTCGCGGCCTCCTCCTAGGACTTCAACATTGAAACCAATTGGTAAACCGATTTCATCGACCGCTGCATGGAGTGCATCAATCCTGTCGGCCAACGCATAGCCGGTGTCAAGGTTTCCTCGTACAGCAACCATGCGTTGTCGGCTTAATCGGTCGATCCGAGACGCGGAAGTTGAAAAGGAAAAATCGACGCAATTATCGATGCGTATCAAGCGATTGAAACCTTGCTGCGCAGTTGAGCGTGATGAGGGTACGCCGAGTGGGGTTGGGTTTTGCTGCAACCTGCTCGACTCTCGGCCGGTACTACGCACATAAAGTTGTGAAATCGAAGGGATATCGTTTCGATCGATCCCGACAAGTCGTAGTTCAACGTCGTAAGCGTCGCCCGCGGTGGAGTCGAAAAAACGAGAGACGCGATCATCGCCACCCACAGCAACGC
>JAKMEW010000052.1 GCA_022425745.1 Rubripirellula sp. | reverse complement strand
AGTCAGTACCAAATACATCATTGATCGTGTTTTGGTACTCGACTCGACTCAATCGCTTCAGCGTCCCGGGCGTCTGCTTGTCGGCGAGCGATCCGAGCTGTTTGGCTAATGATTTTCGCAATGCATTTGACCGGCCGAGCTCCGGTTGTGCGGGAGCATCCTCTGGCGGCATCTCGCCACTCTCAATTGCGTTGTAAATGTCCTCGAGCAGGTTGAAGTCGTTCCAACATTGCAAGTCAATCTTATCAAGGCGTATCCCTGCCTCCGAGGATTTTTGACCATGACAGGAAATGCAGAAAGCATTGAAGTATTGCTGAGCCTGAGCTAGATCATCCGCGGTGCAATTCGAAGCGAAAATTCCGGTGGGCAGTAATAGCAGAACAGCAAACTTCGCGATTTTGAAAGTCATCATGATTTCACAGCTGAATAATCTTTTGGCTGTTACCGAACTGATCTCGCTCGATGCCGAACTTCCGAAGGATCGATAGATAGATGTCACAAGTGGTTTCGCCTTTACGAATCACATGTCCTCCGTGATTTGCGAATTGACCTCCCGCAACGAACACGGGAATTTCATTCCCATTATGAGGTCCCATTGTCTGACTAATGCTGTTGTTGCCGGTCGCAACGGTGACCGTCTCGTCCATCAAGGTTTTCCCAGAATCGACTTTCGTGCTGGCAAGCTTGCCGTAAAAATCTGCTAGTAGCGAGAAGAAAGACGAGTCATATTTGGTCAGGCTTATCCGCGCGTCTTCGGATTTTGGCACATCATGTGTCGTAATGTGATGATCATTGTCGAGGCCAACCATATAGAAGTTGACGACGCGTGTAACGTCGAACTTGAACGCCTTGTAAATCATGTCAAATGCGATACCTCGTTGGATTTGACGCGGGTTATCCAAGAATCGCTTTTTGTCGATCTCGTTCCCGAGAAAATTATTCTCGAATGTGGGAGTCACAGGAAACTCGACATCATGGCGAGGCTTACTAAGCCACTCGATTGATTTATTGAGTTCCTGTTCCGATTCACGCAACGCTGCAAAATACTCCTCCAACCTCTGCCGATCTCGCCCCGAGACACGCTGGAGTAGAGAGTTCGCCTCTTCCAAGGAACCATCAAGGACGCTCCTTTTATGAGCCAACAACCGTTCCTGCGTCTGTTTATCCGTCTTGGCAAATAGCGTTTCAAATAGCAAACGCGTTGATTGAATTGGCATCACCGGCAACCGATCCCGCCACGATGCGACAATGTGGTGATGAGCATGCCCAATAAAAGTGACCACATTTCTAACACGGGTTAAGTGACCGACGTGATCCGCAACAATCTGATCGAGAGAGTCTGGGTTTGTGGTGGTATTTCCAACAAAACACCTGTGATCATTGTGATGATTCCCACCAAACTTCATCTTGGAATAGAGCGTGAAGTGCTCTCTGTGTTTTCCCAAAGGCTCCATGTGGTCACTGAATGCATAGTCCGAACCACCGGTTTGCGGCAGAACGTCCGTAAAAAAACCGTAACCCATGCTGATGCAAAAAAGCCGTTTTACCTCAGCCTCATCTGGACTGCGCGATTCTTTTCCGAAACTTTCCAGCGACGGTAGGAAGAGGGTGCATCCAGCGGATTTCAAAACTTGGCGACGTTTCATGATGTTCGACCTATTTACCGTCTTGCAGGACGCGTGTCGGCGCATGGTTAGAAGCTGCACTGACCATCACCTCTCGTTTAGTTTAACTCCCCGCCATCAAACTAGCTACCATTTGGTATTCGATGCGCTAAGAATCGGCTTTCACATGAACGATGAACAAATCGATTTTGATCAATACGACACTCGACAATTCCCACCCATTTTTTGGATTGGCGCGTTCGTTTTACTGGCCTTTTGGCTTTGGGAAATTGGTTTCTGGAAAGATGATCTAGAGCCAATAAGGAAACGACAACATGACTTCCATGAACGACATACTGTCATACCGACCGAGAAAGCGGGGGACGAAACTCACTAACGCGATTCATCTGCTTCGGCTAAAAATTTTTCGATCAGCCCCTCGGGCGCATTCACAACATGTTCGGCTCCCGGAAACTGTCCGCTTTTCACATCCTGAATGAAGTCGCGAAAGCCACCAATGCGTTCTTCCTGTAACTCCTGCTCAAACTTGTAAAAGTTTCGGTACTGCTTGGTGTGCCGAGGGTAGGGAGGTTCGTGACTACCGAGAATATCCTCGGCAAACATGAACTGGATATCTCCTCCACTACCAGCCCCAATCGAGGAAGTGACAAGAGAGGTTCGCTTTGAGATCTCAGTGAGTAGTTGTGCGGGGACAACCTCAACCTCAACCGCCCACGCGCCAGCCTCCTCAAAAGATTTTATTTGTTCGAAAATCCACATCGCCTCGTCGAGCGTTTTACCGACAGCACGAAGACCACCAGTCCAAGTACTCAAACGAGGCACCAGCCCTGCGTGAGCCTGAACGGGAATCCCCGCATCCGCGCAAACGCGGATCAACTTCGGACCCCACTGGCACATAATACCGTCAGCACCCGCCTCCATCGCCGCATATCCCGCCCGCACAGCCTCGTCCTCGGTTGCAACCTTGGTTAAACCGATACAGAACGTCATGAATGTGTGGGGCGCCGCATTTCGCAAAGCGACCGCCTCGGCTGGGTTCGCCGGATCATACTTCACCTTCATGGTATCGATGCCGGCACGCTCGGCAGCTTCCGCTTCACGTGTCGTGAACGGCATTGTCTCGGTGAGAATCGTTTTGCCTTTGAGGTCTCGCAGGTGCTTAACGGTATGATTGCGGGTTGCGTACTGACCGCCGAGAGTCATCGTTCGATGAAGCCCGCGAGTGTGTGCGTCACGCGGTGCCAATGCACCAAAAGGATGTTCACTGGAATTCATGTGATTTGTTTTATTCTAAGATCAATCGAACAATCAGCCTGAGCACAATCGCGACCGCCCACGATCATCAAAACCACTCAGGTCTCTATGGAACTGTAAGCCTAGCGTTTCGTAAGCCGTGCTATGTTTCAATCCCCGCCAAGGTACCTGCACTTGTACCAAATGACTCGGCTTCAATTCCCAGCCGCTGAATCATGTTGACATAAAGATTGCAAAGAGGCGGCGGATTGTCTGGATCGAAGGCGAGATGCTGACCATGATTGAAACCACCGCCAGCAAGCAGAACAGGGAGATTCTTGGTCGAATGACTACTGCCATCTCCAAGGTTACTACCAAGAAAAACGGTTGTCCGATCCAACAAACTCTCTTCGCCTTCGCGAGACTGCCGCAAGCTGTGCAGCAGGTCCCGAACCGTCTTCATCGTTTCCGTTTCGACGATTTTCAACTGTGCAAGTTTTCCGGGATCTTTGCCGTGGTGTGATAGATCGTGATGACCTAGCGTCACCCCTTCGATCGGTGGTGCAAAACTCGATCCGGCCAACATGATCGTGATCAGCCTTGTTGAATCGGTCTGCAAAGCCAGATGACTTAACTCAAAAAGCAATCGCGTGCGACCGATCAGATCCGAAGCATTCGGAATATCAGTAGGCGGCTCCACATCAACTTGGGGCTTCGGCTTGCGAGCCCAACTGATGTCATTCACCATTCGCTGCTCGAGTTCACGCAGACTAGTCAAATACTCGTCTAATTTTTCTCGATCTTCACGCCCCAATTGCCCTCGAATCGAACGAGCCTGCTGACGGACATCATCCAAAATGCTGCGTCCGTCCTCGATGCGTTGGAGCTTCTCTTGAACATCAAGATCATCCCCGTTAATGAACAGTCGAGCGAACACGCGAGAGGGGGAGTTATCAGCTGCAATCAATGCACCAGTACGAGTCCAAGAAAGCCCCCCAGCGCCCTCACCAGATAAAGACAAGCTAGGAAATCGCGTCTTTGAACCGATGTGATCGGCGCAAAATTGATCAAGTGAGATCGTGTTTCGAAAGCCTGGTCGCCCAGCATTCGGAGCTCCCGTCAGGAAACTGGCGGACGCCTGATGAGCAAAACTCGAACCCATCCCAGCATGCGACAAACCTGAGATCACCGTAAAGTCATTGCGATATTCAGAGAGGATCTCAAGATAGGGTGACAATTTATAATCACTACCAACCTCGGTCGGAAAAAAATTCTCCGGGTGCAGACCCAGCGGAGCGCAGACGCAAATCATCCGCCGCGGCTTCTCCTTCGACGCATCAGACTGGTCAGCGTCAGCGTTCAACAGCGGGAGTGCCAGTGTGCCTCCAACTCCTCGAAGAAAACTTCGTCTCGCGTAATGCATCGTATAAGTTCCTGCTAGGAGCTACTTACTCTGAAACAATTCACTCTGAACAACTTCATGGATCAGCGAACGAAAACCGTACTGTTGCTCTCGAACACGACTGACAATCTGCTCAACTTGCTCCTCGTCCCCCAGACTCGGCACCGCCCCAGTGCCGTAAGACAACAACTGTCGCGTCAGATTACGAGTCAGCTGGTCAGGATCCTCAAGCAGTAGTTCTTTGTATTCGTCAATATTCCGAAAGGAGCGGCCATCGATAAGTGTATCAGCAGGGTTGACGGGGGGGCCGTCCCACACTCGCCTTCGGCGTCCGTTCACCTCGCGTGGCTCCCCGGTCGCGCGGTAGTGATCACGCCAACCACCAATCACATCAAAGCTCTCAAGGGCGAATCCCGGTGGATCGATTAACCGATGACAGGATGCACAGCTTTCCACGCTGCGATGCTTTTCCAACTGCTCACGAATTGTCGTCGCACCACGAATATCTGGCTCAATCGCTTCGATATTATTCGGAGGTCGGGGTGGCGGCGTGCCCAGAATTCGTTCCAACACCCACGATCCACGAATGATGGGCGAAGTGGTCGTACCATTTGCGGTTACCTTGAGGATACTTCCCATGGTGAGCAGGCCACCGCGATTGCTTTCAGGTGGTAAAGCGACCTTCCGCATGTCCATTCCTTCGACTCCATCAATACGATAGTGCTTTGCGAGTCTGGCATTGAGGAAGGTGAAGTCCGATCTGACGAAGTTGGTCAGCGGAAGATCGTGTGCAAGAACTTCGTCAAAGAAGAGTGATGTTTCTTTCAACATCGAGGTTTTGAGGATATCGTCGAATTCTGGATAGAGCGTACGATCAGGAAGGGTTGCGTCGATTGCCCGCAGACTCAACCACTGCCCAGTGAAGTTGGTGTTGAAAGACCGAGCTTTGGGGTCTCGTAGTAATCGCTCAACCTGACTTCTTAGCGTCTTGGGTTCGCGAAGATTCCCCGAATTGGCGAGCTGCAACAGCTCTTCGTCCGGCATTGAGCTCCATAAAAAATAAGACAATCGGCTGGCCAATTGCTCATCACTCAGTATCGGCCCCTTCTCGCGTAAGAAAAGAAAATCAGGGGAAACTAAGATACCTTTCAAGCCAACACGAACCGACTGTTCAAACGAACTACCAGCCGCCAATTGCTGCAGCGTGCGTTTCAGAAACGGCTCCACATCTTGCTCATTCACTTCCCGACGAAACGCTCGACGAGCAAACTCAGTGAGAATGCGTTCCGCATCGGCTCTGGGTGAATCAGAAACCACCTCGAAGCGATCATTGACAACACGCTCACGGTCGAGTTCTCCAAAGATACGTTTGTGGCTAGGTGGAGGCCATGACTCAAGAATTGGCCCCTCAATATCGACCCACTGAATCACGAGCCCCGGACCTGTGTATTTGTCGGCACCAATCTTTTCGACCGCGGGCGGTAATGCGGGCAAGCCCTCAGCGAGAATCCGAATGCGATTCTCAGGCTCCAACTGCTCGGTGAATTCGATGACCGTTGGAGTGTCTGCGGGAACCGAATAGTAGTCAACAAGTCGCTCTTCGGTGACCTCTTTGAGTGTGCCAGCGGTCACGCGAAAATCAATCGGCTTTCCATCACTTTGAAAGCCATAACCGCAGATTCTAAACCGGTATTTGCCTCGCACGTGACTGCGAAAGTTCCACATGGTGACACGAATATTCGCCGACTCCCATGTTGCAAAAATGGCCACACCATCATCCGTATGGCGGTAGACACTGCCGATCGGACGAACCGATTTTTCTTCTCGAATATCAAATCGTTTCTTTAGAATCCATGGTTCCGGCTCGTTCGCAATCGCTTCATCCAAAGCCCGATCTGCCGCGTCTAGATAATTCTGAAGAAGGTAGGACGACGTGTGAAGCAGGTCCGCGTTGTTGTCAAATCCGTTGGTTGAAGTCTCCAAGGGCAGTAGGTCCGTGAGATCTACTTCAACGCCAAGCAGATCTCGGATGGTATTCGCATATTCGGCACGATTCAGTCGCCGCATGACCACCCGACCCTCAACGTTCCGTCGTTTTATCTCCGCTTTAGCTAACTGCTCGGCAATCCACTCCCTGACACGCTGAGCCTGATCCTCTGATGGCCGAACTTCAGACTCTGGCGGCATTGTCTTATTGGAAAGGTGCTCAAGGACGCTTTGCCACCGCTCAAGATTCTGCGGATCAAGAAAGTTCTCGCTAAGTGATGAAATCGTGAATTCGCCCTTTGGAGTTTCACCGGAGTGACATTTTCGACAATTCTCCCCAAGAAACTCAGATGTCATCACCTCAAACGCCGCGTTGGCACCTTGGTTAAACATTGCGATCCATAGCCAAATGCCCAGGAACTGAAAGCGTTTAAAAAATTGGCATGAAATGGAACACATTGAGATGGCTTCGAATGAAAACTTACCAAGTTAGATGATCGCAACACGGAACAATCCAATGCACCGATTGGGTAAAAGGCGAATCAAATCACTGCCCC
>JAKMEW010000040.1 GCA_022425745.1 Rubripirellula sp. | reverse complement strand
CTACCAATGAGTCTCCATGCAACCACCTCGCAAGCGGCAGGCGTTCATTCGCACACCCAAGAAGCGATTGAACTGAGACGCCTTCATCGCTTCTTTGGCGAAACGAAAGCAGTCAACGATGTTTCTTTTGCTGTCAGTGCAGGCAAGATCTACGGTTACATCGGTCCTAACGGAGCTGGCAAAACCACCTCCATGCGAATCCTTGCGACCCTTGACCTCCCAAGTTACGGAGACGCGTTCATTGATGGATTCTCGGTCGTGAATGACCCAGAGTACGTCAGACAACGACTGGGTTTTATGCCGGATGCGTTTGGTGCCTATCGAGATGTGAGCTGTGCGGAGTATCTCGACTTTTTCGCTCGCGCTTATGGGTTGGTGGGCAAGGATCGGGCAAGTCGCCTAGAGCACGTCCTCGACTTCACCGGCACTCGAGGGATGAAGGAAAAGCCGATCCGAGGGCTGAGCAAGGGCATGAAGCAGCGTCTCTGTCTCGGTCGATCGATGATTCATGATCCATCTGTCATGATTCTTGATGAACCCGCTGCGGGACTGGACCCACGTGCACGCATCCAACTTCGCCGGATGATTCGAGATTTGGCAGATCAAGGAAAGACGATTCTTATTAGCAGTCATATCCTCACCGAGCTTGCCGAAATCTGCGACAGCGTGGGCATCATCGAACAGGGACGACTGTTGGCTTCGGGTTCGGTTGACGAAATCCAGCATCAGCGAGAGCAACGCCGAGAATTGGTGCTTAGGGTCTTATCAGATTCCTCAACTGCAAAGGAAAAAATCAAACAGGAACTGCAACTGGATGAGGTCATTATTGATGGGGAATTGGTTCGCTTTGAATTCAAAGGCGACATGCAGAAACAGAGTCAGTTTGTGAGCTGGCTGGTCCATCAGGGTATTGTAATCGCCGAGGTGAAGTCGCACCAAAAATCACTCGAAGACGTCTTTCTGTCGGTGACGGAGGGCTTGGTGCAATGAACGAGAAAAGGGAAACCGAAGCTGCAAAATTAGAGAACACCCAAACCGCAATCAGTCAAACAGCAATTCTTCCCACCGTGACGACTGGACCTCAAGATCTCATTACCGTCACACCAAACTGGCTGACCAAACTGGATGCATGGTCAGGACGCATCGCAGACCAACTCAATCCAATCCTGATCAAAGAAACTCGCCAATCACTTAAAAGCCGGCAGTTCGTCTATACCTTTTTTGCTCTCTTGGTGGCAGCTTTTGCGTGGACGGTTGCTGGCAGTTTTTCGCGGATGCCCCAGATCTACACCACTCCATCGGCGTCAATGTTGATGCTCGGTTACTTTGCCGTCCTAGCGATCCCGATGCTCCTTGTCGTTCCCTTGGCGGCTTATCGATCGCTCGAAGTTGAAATCGATGACGGCACACTCGAACTCCTCTCCATTTCAACACTCAGTCCTTGGCAGATCATCCTGGGGAAACTTGCCAGTTCGCTGCTGCAAATCCTGCTCTACTTTGTTGTCCTCTTACCCTGCATGGCTTACGCGTACACCCTGCGAGGTGTCGATCTACTGGAGATGACGCTCGTTGCTGCGAGTCTCTTGGCATCGGCAGTCATGCTAACCGTCATCGCGATCTTTTTTGCTCCGATGTCTCACAGCCGAACTGGACGAACCCTTACGCTCCTGTTCACTGTCGTGATGCTTCTCGCTGCGGTCGCAGGAATTTCAGTGGCGATGGTGCAACTCATTCAGAATGGCAATCCGCTTAGCGATAAAGAGCTGTTTTTTGTGATCGCATCCGTTGTATCGATCGGTGGGACGCTCGGACACTTGTTGCTCACGTGTGCCGCAGCACAACTGACACCAGAAAGCGAAAATCGTTCTACGCGACTCCGATGGGCCGTGCTTGGACTCAGCACCGCTCTGATCTTTTCCACCGCTCTCGCGACCGCGAACCTGAATTACTACGTCAGAGGTAAGGGAGTCGTGATCCCTCAGCAGACCACGCTCTATTCCCTCATCATTGCCACTTGGACGCTTTGGACGTTCTCTGGAGCCATGTTTGTTTCGGAGTCGGCAAATCTGACACCAAGGGTCCGACGTGAGCTGCCCAGTAGCATCGTAAGCCGCACACTAAATACTTGGTTCACGCCCGGTCATACGACCGGCTTCATTTTTGTGTGTATCAATGTCGCAGGACTCTACACATGGTTCTCACATGGACTGGGTTGGCTGTCCGGCGAGACGCTGGAACCAACACATTTCACGATCATCCAAAAGGATTTTGATGTCATCAATTCTCTGAGCGTGGTTTTTGCCTCTTACCTGATCATCACACTAATCTTGGTTCGCTGGCTCATGATTGCGATTCGTCGCAATCAGAATCCTCGGATTGAAGTTGGAATGGCAGCACTTCTCGCAATCACCATCCTCATGGTCCTCATCCCTTACTCGGTTGGCTCACAGCTCAATAATTTCCAACCTTTCGACTATTCTGAGTGGCAAGTGACGAACTGGTTTTGGACGCTCTCTTGGATCTACCAAGGTAATGATCCCGGCTACACTCCCCTGATGGTCGAAACCGTCGCCTCGCTGGGAATCATTCTCACCCTGATTGCCAATTCACAGGTTACACGAGCACAACGGACTGCGACGCCAAGCCGAGTTCTTGAGGAACAGAAGAGCTTGCATCCCGCAGAAATTGAGATTGACGTGCTAGCCGAAAACTTCCGCGAGGATTGATTCAAACGTCAATCCAATGAATTCCAAGACCTTCATGATTCATGAGAGCCGAAAGAGATTCCGAGGAGACCGCCTACGAAACCATCATCAGATTTCGTAAACTAAAATCGAGAATCGCTGCCTCCGCTGATCACCTCCTTACCGACGACTCGGTTCCATCCCAGAGTAAAGCCAATGTCCTTCGATCCGAGCGAACCAACCTCAGAGCCACCGCGTTCAAATGAGAATGCACCTCCCGTGCGTGCGAGAGTACCTGATCACGTTGCTGACGGATGCTTTAGTTCCGGTGTAATCGTGATGACGGGACCAAGTGAGTTCATTGTCGATTTCTTGCAAACCGTTGGACGACCACATCGTGTTGCCAAACGTGTGATCGTGCCACACGCTGTCATGCCTCAGTTTGTTGACGCCCTGCAAACCAATCTACAACTCTACAAAAATCGCTTCGGCGATCCTCCTCAGCCACCGGCACCGAATCCACCACCCGAGAAACGCCCGACACCGCAAGAAATCTACGATGACCTCAAATTGCCCGATGATGTCCTCAGCGGGGTCTATGCCAATGGTGTCATGATCGGCCATGGAGCGAGTGAGTTTGGGCTCGATTTCATGACGAGCTTTTTCCCACAATCAGCGGTCAGTGCAAGAATCTTTTTGGCTGCCGGACAGATCCCACGACTGCTTGAATCTTTGCGTGGTGCAGCACAACAACTACAGCAACGCCAACAGGCAATTCAAGGCGGCGGTCAGATCCAAGTATCTGCTGGTGGTCCGCAACTACCGGTAAAGCCGCAATCCGCTGATTCAACAGAACGTAAAATAAATCCAACCGAAGCGTCTCCGTTACCTCCCGGCACGGAAGAGGCCAAGGACGCGGAATCCAAACCGATCAGCGCCAACGAGTCGGAACCGAAAATAACCAAGGACCCTGCAACTGTTGATCCAAACGCGACTGATTCAAACGCAACTGATTCAGAGTCAACCAATCCTGAACGCGGCAAACAGGATCCCGAAACACCCGACGCAGACAACTCCGACTTGGGTAATCAGGACCAATGAACCGTATCAACCCCATCCCGCTTCTGCAGGATCTACCACGATCGGATTTACCCACCAATGAGCCTTTAGTGCTGGCCAGTGGCTCACCTCGCCGGGCGCAATTACTCACCGCCGCCGGCTATTCTTTTTCGGTTCAGGTTGCCAGCGAAGAAGCTGAATGCGGTATGTGTAGTCGCGAAACCGCCCCTCAACTTGTCGCTCGATACGCCTACCGAAAAGCGGCTGATGTAGTCTTAAAAGTTGAATGCGGGCTAATCTTGGCGGCGGACACCGTTGCTTCGTGCCTCGGTCAGATCCTGGGCAAACCACGTGATGCTGAACATGCCGAATCGATGCTTCGGATGCTCAGTGGACGCAAACACGATGTCTACACCGGCATCTGCCTCTGGTCGGCAAAGCAAAAGAAATGTCTCGTTGAAGTCGTTCGTACTGAATTGGAGATGTCGCCGCTAAGTGAAGCGATGCTCGAGTCTTACCTCGACTCCATGATGTGGGAAGGAAAAGCCGGGGCGTTCGGCTACCAAGATGGCAACGACTGGCTGAAAGTCGTTCACGGTGGCAGTGAGAGCAACGTGGTGGGGCTGCCGATGGAACGTTTGGCCGAATTACTGGAAAATTTCAGCGAGATTGCCGAAACCGTTAATATCGATACAAATTACCTGTCATCTGACACGAACCCAAGTCGCTAGCATCATGGCCGTTCGGATGACGGTCCACGCATTCTGGCAACGATCTCATGCGAAATCCAGCGACCCAATTTGAACGACCGCAATCGTTCGCGGGCAGATTTGGCCATCAGGTTCTGATCATCGCCTTGGCTTTGCTGTTTCTCCCGAGCCTGTTTGGCAGTAACGCTCAAGCTGAAAACTGGGCGGAAAAGATGTTTCCGGTGCAAAGCCACAATTTCCGAGTGGTGGGCAGGGGTGCAAAAAGCGAATACCGATTCCAATTTACCAACCCCTATGAACAAGACGTTCATATTGCTTCAGTTCGAACGAGCTGCGGCTGCACCACACCGACGGTGAGCGAGCGAACGGTCGGCACACATCAAACCGGCGAGATCGTTGCGGAACTCAACACCGATTCGTTCATCGGTCAAAAAGCGGCCACCGTGACGGTTATTTTCGATCGACCTTCTTACGCCGAAGTCAAACTGAATGTCAGCGGTTACATTCGCACCGACATCAGCTTTGATCCGCCAGAGCTCAACTTTGGTGAATTTCGATCCGGTGAAACTCCCGAACAAGAAGTCACCATCACTCATGTCGGGAATCCCAACTGGGAAATTACGGATGTCCGCAGCGAATGCCGCGAACTAAAAGTTCGACTACTCTCAGTAGAGCGAAACGCTCGGCAAGTGAACTACCGAATGAGCGTCCGTATCGATGGACCGTTGAGCGACGGAGAACTCAGGGAACGTATCACCCTAATCAGTAATGACGCTTCTTTCCCAACCACCGAGATGCTGCTCTTTGGACGAGTCGCTCCACTTGTTTCCATCTCACCGGCCGCAATCAGTCTCGGTGATCTCGGTGCTAATGCGAATAAGGAGCAAAGGCTTGTGGTCCGTTCTGATCAAGACTTTGAAATCAGAAATGTTCTTTGCGAAGATCCACGAATTGAGTTTGAAGTCGGCAGTGGAAGAAAGAAAATTCATTTCGTCAAACTGCGGTTTCGAGGAGATGGCAGCGGGGATTCCATTGCTCAAGAGATTCAGGTGATTACCGACCTTGAAGAAAACGGCACCGCTGCTTGCCTCGTGACAGGGCGAATCCGTTAAACTAACGGAACTATGAGCGAAAAGATCATCAAAGATGCGTTAACAACGACTTTCCACGATTACCGACTCACACGAGGTGAACGCAAGGGAATCAGTCGTCTTCTCAAAGAGAACGCCAATCTACCATCCGACCGCGATTTCATTCGCTTGGTCGCTTTCCAGTTGGTCTCGGAAGCAATTGACGAAGTCTCTCCAACGGACAGAAACCGAATCATTGAGTGGCTCGAAGAGATCACAAAAATCCTTGTGAACCTCGAGAGAAACCCGAGCGAATCGGAAGACGCCAGCGCAGCTTACTTCAGCCCTGGTGACAACTGCGTTCATCGCATTAGCCAACTCTTTGCAACCGCTAAGAAGTCGGCGGATATTTGCGTGTTCACCATCACCGATGATCGAATTCGCCACGAGATCATTGCTGCGCACAAACGTGGTCTCGCCATCCGCATCTTGTCAGATGATGATAAATCAGGTGATCTTGGATCCGATGTGGACTTTCTCGGTCGAAAAGGAATCGATGTTCGGTTTGACCGATCGAGTTACCACATGCATCACAAGTTTGCCATCTTCGATCAAAAGATCCTGTTAACCGGAAGCTACAACTGGACTCGCAGTGCGGCAGAGCACAACGAGGAAAACTTCCTCATCACGCGTGAGTCGAAACTTCGCAATGCGTATCAAAAAGAATTTGAGCGTCTCTGGGAGCTTTATGCTTAGCGGCCATCTTCTCGGCGACCGATTCGATGATTCCAGATCCATCCAATTGAGATGCACGTCGACACGGCTGCGAATAAGATAAGGCAGACGCTTGCGATTGGAACACGCTCAAGAATCAGAAGTGGCAAGCCAATGGTCAGCATCCCGCCGCCGATAAACGGAGATGAAAGGGGAGCAGCTAGGGCGTAATCCTCCGCTGCACCGGACTGCAATTTGGGATCAACCAGCCTTAACAAAACAAATCCGGTGGCAGTGGTTCCAGTCGACATCCCATAGTTAATCAAACCCAATTCAAACCAATGATCACTGGGCAACAAGCGGCGTGATAAAAACAGTAGGCAAAAACCTGTCCAGACAAAGCCGGCAAAGAGGAGGATCAGCAGTGGACCAAGGAACGTCTCAACAACCTTCAAATTCAAAGTGGCAATCGCTGCAAACACCAACAAATCCATCGCCCATCGGGTGATCCTCTGAATCGGTTCCCGGTCAATTCGAGCGTCAATTCCCACCCCAATCAATAATTGACGCAAAAGCATCCCGCCAAATAGCGTGAAAATGAAAAGCGGAAAACTACCAATCACTGCAGACCAACCCAAACGCTCATCCAGCTCCGCCTGCCCAGCATCCTGCATGACTCGACTCGCTCCACCTTCAATTGAAGCTGCAGGTGAAAGAATCAGTTTCGAGTCGGCAATGCCACTGGTATCGCCACTTTCCACATCAACACGCTGAACAAGTGAATCCGACCAAGCTCCCACTTGAATCGCTCCTTCGTGAAGGAGCCAACCGATCGCCGAAGCCATGACCAAGAGAAGTCCCGCAAAAAGGAGGTTGCCCAGAGCACCATTAGATTCATCAGCCTCTGTCGCGAGATCTCCGGACAGTGATGATTGCGTCGCTACCCCCTTAGCACTGAGCCAACCTTTACGAACCCCAAGGTTGACCCAGAATACTCCCGAAACCAAGCCATACAGCAATCCAACGGTCGCGACCAGAATCCCAAGATCCGTCGCTCCAGTGAGATTGATAGCGGGATGAATGAGGACCTGTCCCATTGCAGCCGCAGTTCCATGTCCACCCGCGAACCCCGTCTCGATGAGCATTCCGAACGAATCGGGAACACCATACAGAGGCTGAATGATGAGCCAAGTCACCGTCAACCCAACCAAAGTTTGCCCGAGGACGATCACCCACACCATGAGACCTTCTCGGCCGACACGAGAAACACGTCCACCGCTAGCCTGACCAACGTGCTTGGGCAACAGCATCCCGGCAAAGACCAAAGCGATCAGCCACCCAGGCCACGACCGAAGCAAACTGGCCAACCGCTCAACCGAAAAGTCCTCGCCGCCCTGCAACCAATCAAAACGCAACCAATCAAAACGCAACCAATCAAAACGCAACATCCCATTGAGCAGCAACCAGCCAACCACCCCCGCCAGTATTGATCCGGGAAGATGGAAACGCTGAAGGATAGGATACCGACGACGACACATCTCTCCAGCGAGCAAGAGTACTGCAGCCAGAGTGATCGCAAAAAGCCAGATCAGAGCGGAACTCAACAGTAGCAAATCAAGCCTCTCACGACGTAAACCTTATGCTAATCATTATTGGGAATACGATTGAGCGTGTAATAAGCATCTGAGTGCAACAAGCCGCTGCCATCAAGATCTCGCACTCCGGCAGCCACTAGCTCATGGACAAAATGCTCCCGCAGCCCATCGATTCTCAAACGCACACGCAAACCATCATCGGAAACAACAGCATCCTTCACCAAAAGATCTGCCTTCTGTATCTCATCACTGCCGTAACTCGAATGATAAAGGTAGGTGTAACGACTGAGACGATAAGAGTTGAGATTTTCAGCGGAGGCTCGACTGACAGGTTTCGTGAAGACTAACTCAAAGCCGTCGGATTTGGCTCGCATCTCCTTGATTTCAAATGGCATCTTGCCCGTCCAAACCAAGCGTTGAAGACCGTAACTTGCAGTCCCAAGACTACTCCAGCCTCGATTACTGAGCCCAGCAAAAATGCTCCCGTCTTCTCCTTGGATCATCCGCAGGACTGCCGATGCAAAGCCGAGACGAAACGGGAAGCAGGCCCCCTGGTACTGACCGCCAATCTTCTCGAGAAAGACTCGATTCATTCCGGCCTGCGTGAATTCGCCAACAAAGAACTGACCGCTAAACGGTCCGAACTTTCCATCACTCTCATCCAACACGATATCGGTGGCGGATTGGCCAACCTTCTTGTAGGGAAACCACACAGCAGGTGGACACAACTCCGGAAACTCCTTCAGCGCGGCGGGTAGCGGCAAACCACTTGGGACTTTCTTGATTCCATTAACCATTGCCCCTTCCTGATCCATCGAAGCCAAGGCTTCAGCATGATGAAAGAAGGCACCGTCACGAAGATGATGCAGTGAGTTGGTCGCGACCCAATTACCTTGCTGATCCGTGTAGAACGCATCGCCTTCTTGATTGACACCAATCCCAGCAGGGGAGCGCATTCCCGCGCAGGACGCCTGCCACTGACCGTCGGGTGTTAGCTTCATCCCCCAGCCACGCCATTTTCCCTGACGGTAACCAAGAGATGCGCCGGGGACGACCAACTCTTTCTGCTCGGGAGTCAGTCCCATGCCGAGATTGAGCGTTACCCAGAGATTCCCCTCGCCGTCCAACTCCGGACCGAAAGCATACTCGTGGTAATTTCCCGTCACCCCCCAACCCTTGGCAACGGTAAGGTAAGAATCAGCAACCTGATCTCCATCTTCATCACGTAGCCGAGTGAGTTCGGTGCGTTGTGCGGTATAAAGATCGCCCTGATGCAGCAGCAACCCGAGAGGTTCGTGGAGCGCATTGGCGTAACGATGGTAGACCAGATTCACCGGTGGCTCCTGATACACACCATCGATAAACCATATCTCTCCTTTACGAATGGCCACGGCCAGTCGTGAGTCCGGCAAAAACTCCATACCGCTAATCTCAAGCGGCAAACCATCCGGTGATGGCCTCCAATGTTTGGATCGAGATGCGTTCGGTGACTTCGATGCGGTCAAAGTGACAAGACGATAAAAATCATCTTCGCTTGGCTTGGCTTGCTTACCCTGCGCCGCTTCCTGATCCTGCGCCGCTTCCTGATCCTGTGCGGCTTGCTGACAGTGCGCCGTATTCTGATTGTGTGCGAGCACCGTGGCGAGCGTGCTGATTAGCACGATGATGCCTAGCCTGCGTTTGAAAAAATGCATCATTTCCATTGGTAGATCACCTCCAACACCTGCTCAGACGATGGATCCAGATCCATCAACCAACGTTCCACCAAACCGTCACCCGTTCCATCGACGGCGAACGATCCCTTTTCTAACTCTCCCGACGCATGACGAACTTGAACGCTCAAACCCGAAGATGCCTGGTAAGCAGACAAACCGTTGCCGTCAAGTTTTTCTGCCTCAAGAATCAAAATACTGATTGGTGAATCGTTTGATTTGGAACGATCTCCTGCTCCTTGAAGCTTGGTCTTATCAGTCGATTGATCTGGAAGCATTCGCATGCGACGAAGCAATGAAGGCGAATCTTGAGCGGGTCCCTTCAATGGTTCAAAACGATCCTCCACCAACCATTGTCCAATGCGATAAAGCAACGTGGGTACCCCCTTAGAATCCAATCGGTAACCTTTGAAGATCACCTCCGACTGTCGGGACATGAGACCCGAGTCGGTACGACTGAAAAAGATGGAGTCACCGGACACAAGAATGCGACTCTCCCCGAGAGGTGAGGTCATCGGCACAAATCGCTCAAACCAAGTTCCTCGAGCGTCAAGGAATCGCCCCTTCCATAGCGAGGCTAACCGCACCGTTTCACTATCAAATGCATAATGCAGGCCCTGCGGAAAACCGACTGCGATCGCATGTGTCCCCACGTCTTTCATGAACGTGCGAACTACCTCGGGTCGATCTGAAGGAATCAACTCAAAATCCTTCGACATCGCTTCGGTGATTTTTTCAGGCAATGGGTCAGTACTTTTCAAGTACGTCCAGATCGCTGCGATTTGCTGATCCACATTACCACCAAGCAGATCGGGTCGGTTGCTTTTCCCATCTGGAAAAAAGGTTGGCATCCTTGTCCGCGATTTAAGTGCCCCAGGATTCTCGATGAATTCACGGAACCAACTGGGTTGCACACGCTTGTCGATCGCGTGCAAATCGACTCCAACCGCACCCGGCAATTGCTCCTCACGAAACACATGAC
>JAKMEW010000021.1 GCA_022425745.1 Rubripirellula sp. | reverse complement strand
GTCTTCGACCGATGCCCCAGGTAGTTGATAACGGAAAGTGGGACGTCCCAGTTCATCCAGTTGATAACCAAGGAAACGATACCCTCGCTCGCGAGGTGCCTCAGTGGGCCATACTTGATCGACACTGGCCAGCGCCGCAACTGGCGAGACCTTCTCAAACCCAATGGGGTTTCCGCCAAGTGGTGTCTGATTCCCCGGGCCTCGACCAACCCAATGCTTACTCGCATCAATGAATCGATCTTGCCAGATCAACGCCAAGGAGAACTGATTCGCATCCCAACAAAGGTTCACTTTTTCTGGATACCCCACAGCGATACCCCTCGGTGAAACACCTTCGATGAAGTTGCGGTAAATAACGGGGCGATGATCGGGTTTAAGCTCAATCATGCCACCCGTTATTCCCTCGGGCACACCGCCCTTGTCACCTTTGGATAGGAAAGCCCACATTGCAGCGATCTGCTTGTGCTGATCACCCCCATAAACATCTGTCACCGTGCTTTTTCCCTCGGGATATCCACTGGGCATCCTTGTACCTGGGCGATAGATCTGCGGATTAGGGAGGTAGCGATGGAACCAATCTTCACGAATCCGCTTGGTCATCGTATCCAAAGCAATCGCCTGAATTCCGGTTGCCTTGAAATTGCCGTAGGTATGACAGGCCACACAACCAAGCCCCTTCGCTCCCACCATCTTTCGTCCAAGCGTCACCTGCTGATTGGCCGGCTCATCGGTAACAACTAGATCGGCTTCCGTTTTCATGTCCAATTCTTTGAAAATCGCCGCTAAACGTTTAGCCGATTGAGCACCAAATCCAGGCATGTGCGTTCGCATGTAGGGACGACTTTTATTCCCTCCAGCGATCACCTGCTCGATCCAATCGTCTCGCAACTTATCGCCGACTCCATCTAGCGGAGGCGGGAGCCTGCCCTCGTCACCCATCTCAGGGATCGCACTGACAAAGAACGGATTACGGCCCGGTTCCACACCACCGCGATCGCCTCGCTCGTGGCATGCGTAACAATTCAGCGACGTCATCTCGTGAACCAGACTTTGCTCTGCAGATAAATCCGCGACCACATCCTTTGCCTTGGATGCGGCTACAAACTGAGTGATCGCGCCAGCTTGCACCGGATTCAAATCAAATCCAGGACTTGTTGTACCTTCGCCTCCACCCAAACACCCTATATCCAAGTTGCATTGATCCAGCGGAGGTGCCTTGAGTTGCGAAGCCACCTGCTGACCCTGCTCGCTTCGTTGATGGCATGCTGCACACCCGAGTGTCGAAAAGAGTTCGCGTCCAACGGAAACCAGTTCTGGATTAAAAACAAACGCTTCAGGATCAGCCGACTCATCACTGACAATCACGGCCGGTTCGATCGTGGCATCACGATTCATCACAAGTGCTTTGTCGATTCCACCCGCTTTAATTCCCGGCCCAGCCCAATCAAGAGACAGTTCTTGCTCGCCGCCTTTTTCAAAGTAATCGACACGAAATTCGTGCACACCAACAGTCAAATTCAAACTCGCTTCTTTACCGGTATTGGGATGTACTCCATCGTTATCGATAATCGGCTTACCATCGAGATACAGTCGGCTACCATCGTCGGATGAAAGTCGGAAGGTGTAACGCCCAGCGGTCGCAATGGGAAGAAAGCCATCGAATCTCAGAACCACAGACTCGTCGCGTTTTCCAACGCGAATATCTAAGCCACGCGAAACACCAGTATCATCGGGCTCGCGATCATCCAAGTCTGGTAACTGATCCACATTTAAGTGGTAAGACTTAAAACGAAGATTTGGCTCTTTGGGAAAATCACGAGGGGATGTCACGACGACTGATTCATCACCGGTAAGGTACTGCGCAACGTGACGCCAGTTATCTCCGCCAAGATCCAAACGAGGCATTCTCCCAGATGCACGAACCGCGATTGGATCTTTTAAAAACGCTTCCAAACTACCTCTTGAGTATTTGTCACCGAGATTAACCAACGGTACCGCACCAGATGATTGATGCTCGCGTCCATCCTGCGGTGCGTGGCATGCGAGGCAACCAGACTCATGAAATAAACGTTCTCCGGCTCGGAAGTCTGCTCGATTGGCCGATGAGACAACCACATCGGTACCAACCAAATAATTTGTTAATGCCAAAGCTGCTGCGGTTCGCTCCCCTTCCGGCAAAGCACTTAAGAGACTCGGCATCGTGGTTCCAGGCTTGACCTCATGCGGGTTAGCAATGAACTTCATCATCCATTCTGGCTTCACTCGCGTTCCCACACGATCCAAACGCGGCGCATGTTTCACTGAGATCAAGCGAGAAACAGACTCAGAGGCATCATGGCAGGCGACGCAGTTCAGGTCACCGGCGAGCAATCGGCCGCCCTCGATGGGATCCTGGCCACTAGCGTGAAACCTCTCGAATGACGGAACGATTGGACGCCTCGCTTCGGCTGATAAGTCACGCGGCAATACCCAGATATTTCTAAACCGTACTGGATTACCGTGGTCTTGCAGGTAGATCGGGCCGTCCTCCGGACCTTCGCCCACAGGTGCCGCGGTGGTTGACTTGGGAAGCTCGACGTCTTGATGAACGACCACACCATTGAGGCGTACAGTCAGTCTTCCGTTCTGCACCTTCTTGCCGTCATCGTCATAACGAGCAGCAATAAAATCGACGTCGTAGGTTTGCCAAGTCAAAGGGGGAAAACACATATTCAGATCGGGATCACGAATCGAATAGATTCCACCCGCCTCGTTGTTCTTCCCCTCGAGCCCAAAGGAATCGAGAATCTGTGTTTCGTAACGCCCCTGATGATAAAGCCCACTGTTGCCACGACCTTGGCCCCGTGCTTCGGGCATGTATGGAAGCCGAAACTCAAGGTGCATTGAGTAGTCGCCAAAAGTATCAACACTCGTGCAACCTTGCATCAACAACCCGTCATCGGAGATCTTTGCACCCGGCTTCCAATGGTCCTCCAAAGATTCTTTGGAACCATCAAACAAAACAACGGCACCCGCAGGTGGCTTCGCATTGAGCGTCGAACTTTCACGCTCCACTTTTTCAAATTGATCGATTAAAGATTCGAGACCATCGGAATCAACCTCGAACACCTGTTTGTCTTTTCCGTTCCAGCCCGCTCCGGGCAACCCACCCGTGTAGACCACAACACTGAAGTCGCCATCGCCCAAAGCAATTGCCTGCAGCCCTCGAGTAGCGTCACGATACTCACCCTGCAGTTGATAATCTGGATCGGTGGCCGCCTGTTCCGGTGTGATAAACACCTCGGCTTGGACCAATTGGATGACTAGCAAGACGGCAATCAGAGCCGAAGCGACAAAGCGTTGCATGGTGAAAACAGCAATTAGAGATAACGTTAACAAAAGACAAAAAATGGGCACCAAGTTAGAACTCTTCAGCTTTCCTGAAGCATTCAGCTCCTTTAAGGTTCAGTGACAGATCGACTTACCGGAAGACTTAAATTGCCGGTAAAAGCTTGATTTTTCAAATCGTCAATTCGAAACTTGTCACCTTGGTGCTGCAAAGTTTAACGCAGTACAAGGCTCGAGATTACAGCTGACGTTCAAAAAAAGCATCCATTTCGTCCACCATCTGCTCAATCCAAGGCAGACGGTTCCAGCACCCATGCTTACCGTCGGGAAAAACCTTGACGCCAGTTTCGATACCTAGAGCACTTAATTTGTCCCTCGATGGCTGATTCCGCTCCGGCAAATCATGCTCGCCAACTAGAAAATAAATCGGACACGTTTCCGCGTCGATCTGCTTGAAGGCATCCGCGTCGCCGTAAAGGGCGGGAGCCTCATCGACTGTGGCCCGTAACCATCGATTAGCGTTAGACTGTTTTGGGACGCTGCGGGAACGATCCGCAACCGAACCGGTTAGCATCTCCATTGGGCCTGCCATCACCACCGCTGCTTGCAGATGCGAACTTTGCCGCAAATCTCCGGATACTCCGGATACTCCGGATACTCCGAGGAGACGTGGATTCTTGCTGCCCGAGGCCATCAAGCCGACTAAATGACCTCCTGCAGACCCCCCCACTGCGCCAATCCTGGATGGATCGAGATGCAGTTTTTTTGCATTGGTCCTCAGGTAACGCACCGCTGCAAAACAATCTTGAATTGCCGCAGGGAATGCAGCTTCATCTGCTAGGCGATACTCGATGGCTGCGACGACATAGCCTTTTTGGGCGAGCCGAATTGAGAGTGCTTGGAATTTCGTTTTGTCGCCCGAATGCCAACCACCTCCATGGACCACAATCAATGCCGACCGAAGTTCTTGCGACGGCTTCGCGGTGGGCGAGTAAATATCCGCGAGAAGCTTGCGATTACCATCCTTCGCGTACACAACATTCCAAGAAGCTTCCACTTCAGGAGGAACCAGCGTGCTGGGCGTCCCTGTCGGTACTCGCTTGGGGACACTCGTGGTGGGCTGCAATTTCAGGTTAGCAGGCCGGGGTGAACAGCCACTTACTTTCATGCGTTGTCGGTAAAGCCCACCCATACAGGTCACATACAGAGATCGCATGTCTGAGTCGCCAAAGGCGCAATTGATCGGTTTGCTGGGACAAACAATTTTGTCAATCAATTTGCCGATGGGATTCCATATCCAAATTGCATCCGGCCCGGCACAATAAACATTCCCAGCTCGGTCGATCGCCATGCCGTCAGCTCCTCGCTCTGGACCGGAGTCTAATTTTGCAAACGACTCTCGCCCCTGAAGTTGGCCCGGTGCAGAAACCTCTAGAGAAATGATTTCCTTGGGAACAAACGATGCGACGTAGAGCGTTTTCCCATCGGGAGATAACGTGATGCCATTCGGCGTATCAATATCAGATGCTGCAACACTGGCGCTGCCAGAAGGATCAACGTACAGCACTTCACCACGAGCCGTCATGGTGGTGAAAACGCCACCGTATTCGTCCACCACAAGATCATTTGGGCGATACGGCTTTGTGTCAGTAGGAAGCTTGTCTGAAACGGCTCCAAAATGACAAATGGTCCCCTTTCTCGAGCCATCTACAAAAGTCAGAGATTGCTCTCCATTATCCG
Source organism: Rubripirellula sp. (assembly GCA_022425745.1). Taxonomy (GTDB): domain Bacteria; phylum Planctomycetota; class Planctomycetia; order Pirellulales; family Pirellulaceae; genus Rubripirellula. The sequence continues at coordinate 953 of JAKMEW010000021.1, read as the reverse complement.
ACAGAAAAATGCGGCCATGGTTGAAGAAGCTGGCACTGACACGGCCAGCTCCCTCGATCAATACTTTCCATTGATCTGTTTTTGGCTGATACCGCAGGACACGGTCGCCTTTGACATCCGGAACGATCAGCCCGCTCCCATCCCATGCCGGGCCATCTGCAAGCCCAAAGTCGTCGCGTATCAGTTCGAGTTCACTTGAACGATCCACTACTTCGGAGGCGACAAGCGAACCGGCTGCGGCAAGAAAATAAATCACCGAAGCGATCACGATGGTTGTGATCTTTGCGGCCCGCACCAGGTGTAGACTCTCAAAGAATGGATTTCTGTGGCGACAAATACAGATGCATCGCCGCGATGACGAAAGAGGCTTGAGCAAGGAAATGACCTTTGAGAGTTTGGGGGCGAGGGACCGTTAGATATTGAATTTCCCGCAAAAAGATGAGATCGATTGAGGGGTCACGCCAGCCGATGACCCGAACGATCACGGGCTGGCCATGATAGCGACATTGAAAGCGCAGAGAAAAAAAGAAAAGCAAACAAAAAGAATGCATTGCCATGTCGCGATGTCACGATATATTTAACACGTCAGGCCAAACAGGATTCAAACGGAGCGAGCTTTGCCCCGTTTCTTTGCCGGGCATAACATATCGAAACATCACGACATATCGAATATACTGCTTCTGTGTCGAGCCAGCCAGCAAAAGGGCGGAAATCAAAATGCTTAGTTTTTTGATCGGCGCAATCCTGATCGGCCTAACCCTGGGCCTAATCGGCTCCGGCGGCTCCGCCATCACCGTCCCCGTCCTCGTCTACCTCGTCGGCCACAGCGGCAAAGTTTCCATCGCTGAGTCGATGGCGATTGTTGGCATCATTTCCTTGGTTGCTGCGGTTCCCTACGGCCGCAAACACGAGATCGACTGGCGCACCGTGATTTACTTTGGCGTCCCTGGCAT
>JAKMEW010000014.1 GCA_022425745.1 Rubripirellula sp. | reverse complement strand
ATGATATGGTTTTTGCCGAGCTTGCTAGGCAATCGAATTTGGAGAAACTGGGAGGCGGCTTCACGTTGGGGACTTGCCGCGGTAGGTCTTTCGACCGCATTCGCGATTGGTGCAATGTTGGGTCTGGAGATGGTGAATCGTACGAGTTTCGGAGTGATGGAGATACCTAGTATCCAAATCCTATTAGTCGGATGTGTTCTTTCTATCTTGACTCTTGTTTTAGCGGCTATAGCCGTTCTCAGTGGCCCGACGTTTTCGTTGCAGCAGCCTTTAGGTCTCTCCGACGCAAATCGTGGGTTTGTGATTTACGGGGCAGAGTTATTGGGCGGTTGTGTCTGGTTGCACCTGTATCTGTGCAGGCCCGACTGGCTTTACATCGAGCTTAGGGATAGCTGGTGTTTTTTCGTCATGGCGATTGCCTTTGTTAGCGTTGGTGTGACAGAGTTCGCTCGTCGTGTTGGCGACGATGTTCTGTTGAAGGTTTTTCGTCGAACTGCATTTCTGCTGCCATTGATTCCAATTCTAGGATTTTGGTTGCAATACGCGGATTGGTTCGAGCCCCTGTTGAAGGCAGGTAGCGCCATTCGTTATGACGTTCTTCTGCTGATAGGTGCGATCTATTACGGTCTGGTGAGTCAGCTTTGGAAGCATGCCTGGAGTCGACTGGTTTCGATTGCTCTAGGTAACGCCGCATGGTGGTTCATGTTGACACAGACACCCAGCTGGTCCTTTTTGAAGCACCCCCAATTGTGGCTGATTCCCCCGTCATTCTGCATTCTTTTTGCGGTGAATCACTATCGAGATCGCTTGGGCAAACAGATGGTGAGTGCGATTCGGTATGCTTCAATGCTCGCGATCTATCTCAGTAGCACGGCTGACATGCTAATTCAGGAGATAGGTGTGAGCCTCATGGGGCCGATCGTGCTGATTCTTTTATCACTCGCGGGGATGTTAGCGGGCGTAATCTTGCGTGTGCGAGCGTTTCTTTTTCTTGGGGCCTCGTTTGTTCTGCTTGGCACTACCAGCATGGTTTGGCACGCCAACCGCTCATTGGGTTCTTCGTGGCCATGGTGGGTATTTGGGATCACCACCGGTGTTTTGTTATTGATTGGCTTGAGTGTTTTAGAAAAGTATAAATCGAAGCTGCGAGAATATGCTTCGCATTTGTCTCGGTGGGATGGCTAATCCGTGTTTCGCGGTGTGTATTAAAAAAGAGTCTGGCGATTGATCTCTTGACCAATGCTCTCTAGGCTGGGTCCAAACTATCTAATCTAAGGGAGCTACCTGTGATGCTTTGTGAAAGAGGTCGCGCGTGTTATCTGAGGGTCGTACTTGCCGGTTTTGCGTTCGCCTGCACATCCGAAGTGATGTCGAATGAGCGTGAGCCAAATGTTGTGGTTTTCTTGGCAGACGATCAAGGATGGGGCGACTTAAGTATCAATGGTAATCCCAACATCAAGACGCCATCGATCGATTCACTCGCGCGTGATGGTGCAACCATTGATCATTTCTATGTTTGCGCCGTGTGTTCACCAACCCGCGCAGAATTCTTAACCGGACGTTATCACACTCGCATGGGTGTTTTTAGTACTTCAACCGGTGGTGAACGATTCAATGCGGATGAAGAAACCATCGCTGAAGTTTTTGGTCGGGCTGGTTATGCAACGGCAGCGTTCGGGAAATGGCATAGCGGTATGCAGTATCCGTATCATCCAAACGCTCGAGGGTTTGATGACTTCTACGGTTTTTGCAGCGGACATTGGGGGCATTATTTCTCTCCGATGTTGGAACGCAATGGTGAGATCGTCACAGGAGACGGGTTTATCATTGATGACTTAACCAGTCAGGCGATCAATTTTATCCGTGAGAAAAAAGATCAACCGTTCTTTGTTTATTTACCGTACAACACACCGCATTCACCCATGCAGGTGCCAGACGAGAACTGGGACCAGTTTAAGGAGAAGAAAATCGTTCCCGACGTCGCTGAAGCGAACGCGCGGAGTGAAAAGATTGACCACACACGTGCCGCTTTAGCGATGACGCAGAATATTGACCAGAACGTCGGCAGGGTGCTGACACTCTTAGACGATTTGGCTATCTCTGAGGACACGATCGTGATTTACTTCTCTGACAACGGCCCAAATGGGTCACGATTTAACGGCGGGATGAGAGGGCGAAAAGGGACAACCTATGAGGGTGGATTACGGAGTCCATGTTTCATTCGCTACCCGCGGAAAATATCCGGCGGAACGGTTGTGAAGCAAATCGGTGGGGCTATTGATTTACTGCCTACTTTGGCCGATTTTGCTTCGATCAATTACCAGCCTAGGAAGGCAGTCGACGGGATCACTCTTGTAGATGCCCTTCAGAATCCAGCAGGTGAGCCGAACAACCGTTTATTGTTTAGTGCTTGGAAGCAACGAGCAAGCGTTCGGAACGACCGATTTCGTTTGCAAAAAGATGGTCAGCTTCATGATCTTGATTCAGATCCTGGGGAGTTGGTGGATGTTTCCAAACAATTTCCAAAAATCACAACAGATCTGAAGCAATCGCTCGAAGATTGGTTGCAGCAGACCCAATCCAGTAACCCTATCAATCCTGAATCAAGGCCAATTACGCTGGGGCATGCCGATGAGAAGGTGACGCAAATTCCTGCTCGTGATGCGACGGCACATGGCGAGGTGAAGCGGAGTAATCGTTTTCCCAACGCAACCTACATGATGAATTGGACCGCTCGCGAAGGGGATCGGATCACTTGGGATGTAGAAGTGCTCAGTCCAGGACGGTTCGAGGTGGAAATGTACTACGCGAGCGGTGCAGCAGCAGTTGGGGCTGAGGTGGAGATACGGTTTCGCGATAATACCCTGAAAACGCCAATAGATAAGGCACATGAGGTGCCACTCTTGGGTGCGGGCAAGGATCGCGTCAAGAGGCAGGAGGGTTATGTGAAACGGTGGGCGATTTTGAAACTTGGGACGATCGACGTGCCCGCAGGAAGAGGGGTTTTAAATCTTCAATTGGATTCCGAGGATAAGGATGCCGCAGTTGACATGCGATTGCTGACATTCCGACGCATGCAGTGAGGATTCCCAATCGTCCCGTTTCCCAATCCATGTTACGGCGGATGCAAGATTCGCCGTGGGGTGGCTTTAAAAATAAGGCACCGGAAATATTTAGGTCTTGTGACGATTGTGACGATCTAGAAAAGCGAGACTGTACTGTGTCTCGCGTTTTGATGGTGTCCGTCAACTGTTGGTCTGCTTGTTGATCCCGAACGTGGATTGTTCAGAGGCAATCATGTTGACTTTGCCATGCTCTGTTTTCGTTTTAAGAGAAGTCAGTGGCAGCCTCCCTAAAAATTTTCCTCGGAAACTCAGATGAATCTCGCCCACTAAGGTTGGGAGGGAGACTTGATAAGTATCGCCTTTTGAAACGCATGGGTGAGGGAGGGTTTGCGACGGTCTATGCTGCCCGCGACATGATTGTGGATCGTCATGTTGCACTTAAAATCCCGCAACTTTCGGACGAGGAACAGGGTGGATCCTTCGAGGATCTGAAGCGGGAAGTCCGCATCATGGCGAAGCTTGATCATCCCAGTATTTTACCCCTGCAGGATGCTCGATTTATCGACGGCCATTTTGTGATGGTTTTCCCGCTGGGGGAAGAAACGCTAGAAGATCGAATGACACGCCGAATGGCGCGGTCCACAGCGATTCACTACATCGTGCAAATGGTCAGCGGTCTCTCTTACGCGCACAAGCAATCGATCTTGCACCGAGACATCAAGCCTGAAAACTTTGTGCTGTTTTCCGATCAAACCATCCAGCTTAGTGATTTTGGACTGGCTCGGGTGGAACGCGGGGCTCATGAGGTTTCTGCGAGCGGAACACTTGGCTACATGGCACCCGAACAAGCCATGGGAAAGCCGAGCTATCGTAGTGATGTGTTTTCGCTGGGCTTGGTGATCTATCGAATGCTCGCTGGAGAGACACCAGAGTATCCTTTCGATTCGTTTCCAGGGTTCAATCGACTGCGTCGTGGAATATCTCAAGAGTTAGTATCGCTGATCAGGAAAGCAATCGATCCGACGCCGAGTAAGCGTTTCCGAGATGGTGTGGCGATGCAGAACGCTCTCAGCCGTATCCGATTTCCGTTGACGGACCGGTCAGTTGTCTTGAGAGGCACGCCAGAGAACGGGTCCATTTCAGCTCGTCGCGTTGCTTAGCGATTAATAACGCGCAGCGATTTCTTTGGCCGCGTTGTCCGCTTGGCTAATCACGGGCGAGATACCAACGCCATGTAGCGAGTTGGATACCACGGTTACGCCGTCAACTTTCGCGAGTTCGCCTTCAATCTTTTTCACGCGATCGAGATGTCCTACATGATACTGCGGCATCGCTTCGTGCCATCGCACCACCTTTGTGAGCTCGGGTTCACCGGTAAGCCCGATTAATTCAGCGAGCTCCTCGCGTACCAACTCCGACAGTTCTAGATCCGATTTCTGGAGCAACTCCGGTTGCATCGCACCTCCGACGAAAACGCGTATCAGAATGCGATCAGCCGGGGCGCGTCCCGAAAACTTTTGGCTGGCAAAGCTGCAAGCTAAAATTTTGCGGTTTTCAGATAGAGGGACAACAAAACCGAAGCAATTTGCAGGTCGAGCGACCTGTGCTTGTTTGACCCCCAATACAACAATGGCAACCGACGATGCCTCTATGTCGGCGAGCGTATTGGCGGCCTCTGGGGAGATGTTTTTGATTAAGTCCGACGTGACTCGAGGTGGTGTTGCAAGCACCACCTCATCAAATGATTCGCAACGCTCCATTTTCTGTGTCGTTACATTCAAGTTCCATCCCGATGTGGATGACCGCGTCAGACTCGTAACTCTGGTTTCAGTGTGAATACAATGTAGCGGTAGATTTGTAACGAGAGATTCAATTAGCTGTCTCATCCCTTCGGGAAACGCTCGAAATTGACTGTACCTGGCACCGGCGCTATTTCGTTCTACCGAATCTTCCCCCGACTTGCGACGTTCCGAGGTTGCTTTGGCAAGCGATCCGTGGGTCGCCTCCATTTTTGCGATTGGGCCCATCGTAGCGAGCATGCTGAGCCGATCGATATCTGCGGTGTAAATCCCTGCGGTGAGCGGCGCGACAATTCGATCGAGCATCTCATGACCCATGCGCCGTCTGACGAAGTCTCCAATCGATTCGTCTTGTGTGTCTTGTCCCTGATTCCTTTTAACTGGAATCCAACGCTCCATGAAGAATCTCAGTTTTCCGCGAATTGAGAGTAATGGCGTACGAATCATCGGCCACAGTTGCGTTGCACGCATCAGAACAAAGCCCTCGGGAAGTGCCTCAAGGAGACCACCGTTAACAATCTTTGCTCCACGGCCCTCGATCAGGGGTTCGATTAGTTCATCAACTACACCTAGTTCTTTACAAAGCAATATCGCTGCAGGCGGATTGGTCGCAAACATGTCGGCACCGTGATCCACTAAATAGTCTTTGCTTCGTTCGCTATGAATCACCCCGCCAACTCGCGGTGCCGCCTCAAATATCGAAATGGATGCTTCTGGCAGCAGTCGATGCAATCGGTAGGCGGTCGCGAGTCCAGACAAGCCACCACCAACGACGCAAATTCTGGGCGGCGACGCGACGCTCGCATTCCTGTTATTGATTTTTTCGCTGCGTTGCTGCGACATAAAAGAGGTTGGTTTCAATTGAAAGAGATGGTTCTGAAGAGTGCGGCCTTGTTGGTTCTCAGATTCGCTGTGTGATTCAGTCGACTAATTCATCGGTAGGCGGAGTCGATGGCACGATGAGTCGCCATTTAGAGCGGACAATCTGTTTCACCCAGAAATTCAAGGTCACCGAGGAGAGCTTCCGAAGTCCAGACCACGCATTTCCAATTCCATGTCCTGCTCCATCTCCATATCCATGTCCATCTCCATCTCCATTTCATAATCTCCTTCCATTTCCATTTCGTAATCGCCATAGCCGCCTTGGTTATTCCCTGTCCCGGTTTGATTGCCAGCTAGGCTTGCTGCAAAAGATCCCGCAAATGTCGAAAGCATTGCTTCAGCGGGTGCGAAAACAGCTTCTAATTGCTGATGGAAACTACTCGCGTCTTCGGCGTTCGCTAGCTGGTTGAGAACTAGCTGTGCGGGCTGCAAAAAGAGAGTGGCTGAAGCAACGGTCGCGGTATCCACTTGGGTGGAGGATTGTTTCATTTGTTCAAAATCTTCGGCCCATGTATCAGCAAGTGACTGAGGCACCCAGAATCCTTCTACCTGTGCGTAGGCAGACTTCATGCTCACGCCACCCGTCGTGGTGTTCACCATCGCCACTCCGTTCTCTTCTGACTCGACAACAAATTGTTGAAGAGAAGCTGCACCGAGTTGATCAATTAGCTGAGCCAGGTACGGAGCAATTGCTTGATCCCTTTCTTCCAGCCATTCCCGAAAATCGCCACTCTGTAGCATCTGTAGCTGCATCGCAGCGGGGTCAAAACCCTTCCGAAGAAGTCCGGCAAGGTTCAGAAACGGGCCAGAGAAAAAATCCTGCTCTGCTGGACCAAGCGATGCAATTCGCGGGCTCGATAGCAACCACCGCTGACGAGTAACAATGACGTCACCAATTTGATGCAAAACACCGGTCACCATCCCAAAAGTATTTGGGTCGAGGCTGCTAGCTGAGAGCTTGATCATTTCATCAACATTTTGCCGATAGCTTGGTGGTAGAGCGTCGTAAAGAACGATGAGATGCCCTGACATTAACGCAGAATCAACCTGTTCAAGAAACTCCGCAGCGCTCACATCAGCTTTTGGCGCACTGTAGGCAGGAGCGGCAGGAGGTTCGGGGAGAGGGTTGGG
>JAKMEW010000008.1 GCA_022425745.1 Rubripirellula sp. | reverse complement strand
GTGACACTTCGTGCACTGCAACTGGGAATTGTAGCGAAACAATTGGTGACCTGATTCAGGATCACCACCATGCAACGCCACAGAATAGGCTGCCAACGGATCGTCGGCATTCGCCGCACTTTGGTACTCCTTGAGCCATTGGCCAATCCCAGAATCCAGTTCAGCGCACTTCTCAGCCACCTCAAACAATTCCAATTCCACCTCCGGTAAAATCACTCCGGCGTCAAACTTCTCCAATAGTTGCTTAACGATATCGACTTTTGCCGATATCGTCGGAACGAGTTCAATCACTCGCTGTAGCTCCACGATATCTGTCGATTCCCGAAGCGCTTTTCCCAGATAGGTTTCGACCGCATCGTAAGCTAACGATGCCCGTCGAAGCTTAGCCGCAGTCGACGACCTGACTATTGGTGAACTACTTGCGAGGAGCCTTGGTCCAATCACGGCGAATTGCTCTGAATCAACCACTTGCAACCAGCTCAACCATCCAATCCGCATCGAGTTCGACTGGGACTCATCGAGTATCGTTTGCAATACCGCCTGAGTTTCCAATTCACTCGGTGAACTTTTACCCAACACAGCAATTGCCAACTCTGAAATTTTCTTATCTTCGCTACCGGCAAGTTTCCACAGTTCGGGTCCAATCGCATCTCGCAGAGCTGCCTCACTTCCTTGTTCTACGGGGAAGTAGCGACCATCAACAGGATCGAGCATTGAAGTGTCTGTCCAAGATTGCAAGGCGTACAGAGCCTGAAGCTTTGTGGTTGAATCAAGCTGCGGTGCATCCAAAACCTGCGTGATTCGCATCGCTGCTTCACCACCGCCGAGGCGTCGATTCGCTGCGATCGCACGAACGTTCACTGCCACCGGCTCATTGGCGTCGAGCAATCGCGCTAATTGCTTCAGTAGCGTTGGATGCTGTTCAAACGTCAATGCCGTCGCGTCGTCATAGATCGCGCGAACGGTGTCGGATCTCACCTGGGGCGATGGATCGTTCAAAAACTTGGCGAGTTGCACCGCTGCGCCCTGACGACGTAATGCACTGACCGCGGCGATTCGCACTGCCTCCGAGGAATGCCCTGACAAACCTTGCAAAACCAATGGCGTCGCTGTCCCTGACAAACCCAAAACCGCAGCATGCCGGAGAACGGGATCGTCGTTATTGGCTTTCTCAATGAGATCGCACAATGCGGAGAACGAGTCCCTGCTAGCTAGCTTGCCGCAAGCGATTGCAGCATGCAGACGAACTCGAGGCGAGTCATCCAAAAGCAGCTTAGCGATCAAGTTATCCGGATCAAACCGAAGCTCTCCTGACCAGCGCGCCGTCTGGGCTCGAATCTCGGAACTCTCGTCACAGAGCAAAGCCGCCAGGAGTCTTGAATCCCTATGTTCAAGTTGCCCCAACCCCCACAAACTGTGCAGCCGAGGAAGAATCCCTACTTGAGGGTTGGCGGCCAGTGTCACTAATTCATCGACACGCTGTCGCTTCACCAATTCAAATTGAGCCTGCTGGCGGACGCGCCGGTCAACGTGCGATAGCAGTTCCAAAAGCTGTTCAATACTAAGGGAATTTGTGCCGCCTGCGAGCAGTTGATTCACGAAACTTGCTTGCGTCGTCTCTTCGCCCTGCAGAGCCCACAACTGACTCTTTCCATCGGCGGGTCGCCAGAGAGTGAAATAGAGTCGGCCATCGGGAGCGAATGTTGAGCTGAGGACCTGGCTACCCAAGGCTCCAACCACCACCTCATCTGCCTCTCGTTTAAACGTCGCTCCGTCGGCCATCATACGGAACGCACGAATCTCTCCATGAAGGCCCACTAAAAAGTGGCCTGCATATTTACCGCCTAGAGCGGTTGCTGGCTGGTACGAAAATGATGCAGGTGCATTCCAACTGTTCTCGATTGGTGGAAGGATGTGCGAAGGCTGCCCTGCGTGGAAGGGTATCCACATCTTTTCATCTAACCAAGGATGATACAGATCCCGCCGAGTCGCACTGGTAAGTCCCGTATCCTGACGGTACTGGTAATACATGCGCCAGCCTGAATCTGAGCCTTCGGGCAAGTAAACGAGTCTTTCGCTTTCACCTTGGAAGTCGGCGTCATGGTCGATTGAAAAGAGGTTGCCATAGTCATCAAAATCGATGCACTGGCAGTTTCTTAGTCCACTGGCGAACACTTCCATATCACTCCCATCTGGATTGCAACGCAGGACGCAGCCCGAGTGCGGGTTGCTAACTTGCCGGCCGTCTCTCGTGGTGATGTTCGCTCCCCGATCCCCCATGCTCCAGTACAACTTTCCATCATAGCCTTTGATTACGCTGTGCAGATCATGATTACCGTAGCCAATGTGCGGTGCGAATCCGAGCGCGAGACTTTCTCGCTGATCAGCAACTGAGTCCCCATCGGTATCGGTGAGTTTCCAGAGATCGGGAATGATGGTTGCGTAGACGTGACCATCAATGGGTGTAACGCTATGGGCAACTCCTGTGATCGCACTGTTGAAGCCGTCCGCAAAGAGCGTCGCCTGGTCAAAGACTCCATCGCCGTCGGAATCTTGCAACGTATATATATTCTCACTTCTGACCCGCAAATCTTCGAAGTCGATGTCTCCATCTCCATTGAAATCGATGATCCCCTGTCGCGCGGCGATCGCTGGGGAAAAATGTTCCCGAATGAAACGTTCTTTCATCTCGGTGGAAGTCAACGACATGCAGTGTTCTTGCAACAAGTTTGCCTGCACTTTGGTTTGACCGGATTGAATAAGACTAATTTCCTCTCGCGCCTGCCGCTGAGTCTCCGTGACGTAGACGGTGCCATCAACATCAACACCAACCCCGAGGATTGGGAAAGGCATCGACTGCTGGCTCATGATTGGTAAGGCCTGCAAGCCTTGCTGGCCGCGAAGAGCCCCGGCGATGGGTTCACCGTCAGAGGCCTTCGCCATGGGTAAAACTAGCAAAGCTACCAACAGCAGTGGCAAGGCCCCCCGTGAACCCAAGATGCAAATCCGAGTCGTTTGTATCATCACTCTCATCTTGCTCATCATCACAAAGGACATCAACGAAAAAGAACTTTAACGGCAGGGCGACGCATTCTACCGACCGCTAACTGTTGAGCTATCTTAGCGTTCTTTGAGAGGGACCGAGTGGTTTCGGTTATCATGCGCCCGTCTAACACAAAAGCTTTGAAGACGGAAACCGTTCGAATTGATCGGTGCATCTCAAACATCTCGTCCCCAGAACAATCCTCGACCATGCTGCAAAGACCTCATCCCGAAACGCTGATCAGGTTCGCCTCATTCGCGCTGCTACTTTGGCTATCACCCTCCGCGGAGGTTTGTGCAACGGAGGCGACTCGGCCCAACTTTGTGATCATTATGGTCGATGACATGGGATACGAAGGTGTAAGTTGCTTCGGGAATCCCTACTTCAAGACGCCCGAAATTGACCGCCTCGCCGCGGAAGGCATACGATTAACCGACTTCCACTCATCCGGCACGGTTTGCTCACCAACACGGGCAGGTTTACTCACGGGCCGGTATCAACAGCGTGCTGGAATCGAAGCGGTGATCCACCCGGTCGCCGATCATCCCGAGCATCGGAAAGGACTGCAAAGATCGGAAACGACGTTCGCCGAGGTATTACAGCGAGCCGGTTACGCAACGGGGATCATCGGGAAGTGGCATCAGGGATACCCGCAGAATTCCCAAGACTACCATCCTCAAAATCATGGCTTCGATCAGTTCATCGGCTACCACAGTGGCAATATCGATTTTGTTAGTCATGTCGGCGATCACATGCGACACGATTGGTGGCATGGCCGTCGAGAGACTGAGGAAGAGGGCTACACCACTCATTTGGTGAATCACTATGCCGAGAAATTCATTCGGCAGCATGCTGGTAAAGAGAAACCGTTCTGTCTGTACGTTGGTCATGAAGCGATCCACAATCCAGTCCAAGTACCGGGTGATCCGGTACGTCGAACCCTTGAAAGATGGGATCGGTGGCGCTGGCAAGAACATTCCCCTGAGGAGCGTATTGCCAAGCTGAAAGGGATGACGATGCCATTAGATGAAGGCGTCGGCCAAATTAGAAAAACATTAATCGAGTTGGGGGTCGACGGTAACACCTTTGTGCTCTTCTTCTCAGACAACGGCCCCGCTGGCGACTGGCCGGATTCAGACGATTTCCGCGGCCGCAAGGGCTCGATCTATGAGGGTGGACACAAAGTTCCCGCAATCGCGTGGTGGCCTGGCAAAATTGCACCGGCCACAAACTCTAACGAACCATTGATTAGTATTGATGTGATGCCAACGCTGCTCGACCTTGCAGGGTTAAAAAGCGATACTGATCTCGACGGAGTCAGTTTCCGCAACGTTGTGCTGAGCGGGCAATCGCTACCGGAACGACCACTTTATTGGGCCTCCCTTTCAAACGGAGGCAACCGCAGTGAGGCAGTGCGTCAGGGTCCTTGGAAACTCGTGGTGCTTCACCCCAACGCTTCTCCGGGGACGTTTGAGAATTCTCGCACCGAACTCTATCACCTCTCTGAGGACCCGGGGGAAACCATCAACATTGCCGCGAAACATCCAGAACGTGTTTCCAACATGCTTAAACAGCTCAGATTGTGGTACGCCGAAACACAAGCCACCGCCACCAAGCAACCTGGTGGGTGGCTATCGACAGCGGAACAGTGACTCATGACTTAGCCACCTGTTGCCAGCTACAGTCCCTCACGCAAAGTGAAAATCTCCTCAATCAACGACGCGGTGATGCCGGCTTCGCGTTGGACAGCGCTGATCTCATAAGCGATAAGCGAATCGTCGTTTCGGCTGCGCGTCGTTTGCTTGATCACAAAATCATAGGTGACCGCCGAAGTGCCTCCACTGGGCGACGTATTGGTAACATTCATCACTCCGAACCCATCTGGATCGACGGTATAAGTACCAACGG
>JAKMEW010000477.1 GCA_022425745.1 Rubripirellula sp. | reverse complement strand
CTGGGCACCCGTGAGGTTAGCGAGACCTTCACCGGTGACGTCAGTCCCTCGGATCCGCAGTCGCTTCAGTTTCGGGAAGCCTTTGAGGTTAGGCATACCTGCATCGGATACCTTGGTGTAGTCGAACTGAATGGACTCCAAGGTTGCAGTGTCCTTGAGTGTTGTGAGAGCTTGATCAGAGACCGAGGTGCAGTAATTGACATTGATCGATTTGAGAGGCAGTCCCGCGAGTGATTCAATTCCCTTGTCGGTTACATTGGTTTTTTCGAGTTGTAAATCGACCAGTTTTGTGAGTCCCGCTAGGTGAACCAAGCCTGGGTCACTGACCTTGGTGTTACGAAGGTCGAGTGCTCGTAGTTTCGGGAGATTGGCGACATTGGCGAGGCCGTCGTTACTGACGCCAGAACGCCTCAACGTGAGCACTTCAAGATTAACCAGTTTGCCAACGGTGGCGATTGTCGCATCACCGATGGCTGAGTCGGAGAGGTCGAGTCGCTTGAGGGACGACAGAAACGTCAACGCTTCCATGCCGTCGTCGGTCAAGCCTGGGCCGCTGAATCGAGCCTGCGTGACGTTGGGGATCCCCTCTAGGTTGGGCAGTGCTTCAGCGATTGAAGTTTCGGTTGCAATCACGATCTCAACCACCAAGCCGCTTTCATTCTTGGTGAGAGTGAATCCGGCTTCCTCAAGAGCAGCGACCTTGTCTGCGTCGTCTGGTAGGGTCAAAGCCGAAGGCGCCATTGCGATCATCGATGGTGACTCGCCCTTGGGCGCGTTTGCCGATGGCCCGGTGGGTTGCTCTGTGGGTTGCTCTGTGGGCTGCGGAGGTGTCTCCTGATTACAGGCGGAGCAGGTGGCCACAAGGAGTGAGAGAGCTAAGTATTTATGTTTCTTAAGCATGAAATGTCTTGGATGATCGAGTGAGTGAGTCAAGATCGGGTAATTGACGTCTTGTAATGTTTTATTCAATTGAACGGGCAATGACCATGGTCTCACGAGGATCAGTGGCAGCAGTTGGCCGGATCCAGCCGTTAAGAAAGCTGCAAGCGTTTCAGGTGGTCTGTCTTAGGTTCTCCGACAATCCTAAGTGCGGCGATCAAGGTTGTTTGGTTCAACGCTCGCGACGATTTCCCGGCTTTCTCTGAGTTCGCTTGCCGGCTGGTGAAGAATAACCGGAGGAATTGATAATTCTGGTTAGGTCAACTACTAAGTTGCCTATCTTCTCAGATCGTTATGTATGAATCGACGTCCTGTACCGATTCACGAATTGAATTCAATCGATAACACCCCCGCGTAACGGCCACCGATGCGTCGCTGTTTATCAAGTCAGCCACAGACGTTTCCTTCCATGTTGTCGTTCTTAGATTCTATTAGCTTGTGGGCAAATTTCCTCCAATGGGGGGGTGGCGTCGATCGGCAATTTGAGCGCCACAGTAGGTTTGAGCCGCATCGTGGTGGTTTGAGCTGCGTAGGGTGTGATTGTTTCAGAATTGTGTCGAATTGTGACCGTAAATATCGTATAACGGCCGTCAGGGCTGCACTGAGCCCTCCTAAGATAAAGCGAATATCAACACTCGGATTAGAGGAAAACATGACGAGAAAGACGAATCGGCGATCGTTCATTGGACAGTCCGCCGCGGCAACCGCAGGTGTTGGCTACTGGGCGAGCACAAGTCCTTTGGCTCGAGCACAATCGGCTCTGCAGGCTCCTGCAGCGGGTTGTATCGGGGTGGGTGGAAAAGGCGGCAGTGACACCAGTCACGTGGGTGAGCATGGTGTTTCCATTGTTGGTCTTTGCGATGTCGATGGCTCAACGCTAAGCAAGAAGGGTCGTGAGTTCCCTGATGCCAAGCAGTTCCAAGATTTCCGAGAAATGTTGGATCAGATGGGTGACAAGATTGATATCGTCACCGTCAGCACTCCAGACCACACCCATGCCGCAGCTGCCATCCGTGCGATGCGGATGAAGAAGCACGTGTATTGCCAGAAGCCGCTGACTTGGTCGATCAAGGAAGCGAGAATGATGCGTGAGACAGCTGCTGAGATGGGCGTTGTCACACAGATGGGTAATCAGGGAACCAGCGAAGATGGTCTTCGTGAAGCAGTTGAAGTGATCCGCAGTGGCGCCATCGGCGACGTAGAAGCGGTTCACATTTGGTCTAACCGTCCTGTTTGGCCGCAAGGCATCGGTCGTCCTGCTGGCGAAGACCCTGTGCCAGAGGAGCTGAACTGGGATGCTTGGATTGGACCTGCACCGATGCGTCCGTTCAAGAAGGGTGTTTACCACTCCTTTAATTGGCGTGGTTGGGTTGACTTCGGCACAGGAGCACTCGGTGACATGGCGTGCCACACCACCAACATGCCCGTCATGGCGTTGAAGTTGTGGGATCCGATTGCCGTTACTGCAATCAAAAACCCTGGCCTTTTCGAAGGGGAAACCTACCCAGGTAGCTCAGAACTGTTGTTCGAGTTCCCTGAGCGTGAAGGGCTTCCAGCTTGTAAGTTCCATTGGTACGACGGTGGCAACCTTCCACCTGCTGAGATCATCAGCCAATTGCCTGAATCGTTCCAGAAGCGCGTTCAGGATCAGAGAGACGGTGGTCGCAAAACCAGCGGTGCTGTACTTGTTGGTTCCAAAGGTATTCTCTTTTCTCCTGATGATTACGGAGCTCGTTACTTCTTGCTCCCTGAAGATAGCTACAAGGACTTCAAGAAGCCCGAGCAAACCCTTCCGCGTATCCCATTCAAGGGCGGCGGAGACCAACGTCAGAAATGGGAATTCGTCGCTTCCGTTAAGGGAGAATACGAGCCTGGCACAATGTCAAACTTCGGTTACGCTGGCCGTCTGACCGAGACCATTCTTGCCGGTAACCTGGCAATGCGATCCGCAGAAGGAAAGCGTATCGAATGGGACGCAAAGACGCTTACCAGTCCGAATTCACCTGAAGTGAATCAATACACCGCCCGCGAGTATCGAAGCGGTTGGGAAATCTGATCTGCCTATTACCAGTAACAATCATCTAGGGCGTTTAACGTAGCGCTCTAGGTGCTTGGCGTAAAGGCAATGCTACTGACTAAAACATTTAACCGCGATGGACTGAAACCCTGCAGTCTGTCGCGGTTTTTTCGTGTTATAAGAGGCAGGTGCGAAGCTCTTGCACTGTACCGCGCAGACCTGATTCACAATGTGCTAGTTAATGTCTAGCGTGCTATTTTAAGGTGAGAGGCGGGCGTGTCTGTCCCCTGTTCAAGTCACACACTTGCCCGATTTCATACAAAGTGGGGATAGCAAGACGAGCTGCCTCATCATGAAGTCGTGCTACCTTATCTTCGGGTACACCAAAGATGAATCCACCGCACGTTTGCGGGTCAAAGATTGCTGGGTAGGTCAATTCTTTTAGCACGTCACCGGACACGTTCATGTGCCGTTGTTTCCTGTGGTTATCCGGCGCCAAGGTGCTCTGGATACCTTCTTCGAGGATTTCCTGTACGCCCGACATCATCGGAATCGAATTGAACTGAATTTCGGCAGTAGTCTGACTGGCATGAAGCATTTCAAGCATGTGTCCTGCAAATCCAAAACCGGTGACATCGGTCACTCCTTGGAACTCAACCGATTGGATGAGTTGTAGATAGGGATGAATTGGCTGAAGCACCCATCGCAGTAATTCTTGGAAGTGTGATGCCCGACACTTGGCTTGCATGTGAGCCGCCATGAGGAGTCCGGATCCGAGCGGCTTGGTCAGGAAAAGCCGATCACCAGATTTCAGTCCATCTTTGTCGGTTCCGGTACCGGTTGGTCGCTCTCCAACAACCGTCAGACCAATCTCAGTTCGAGGACCGACAATCGTGTGGCCCCCGCCAATTTGAATTCCAAATGAACCTAGTTCACGATTCATTCCGGCGGAAAGTTCCAAGAACTGTTCCTGCTGACGTGCTTTAGGGCCGTGTGCAAGGACTAATGTCGAGAGCGCAGAGGTCGGTTTTGAACCGCTTGCGACCAAGTCACTCAAGCTGTGAAGAGCAGCGATGCGACCCGAGAGGTAAGCGTCTGCAAAGGGCGCGGTGAAAAAGTCAGTGCTTGCGTTTAGCTGGGTGACTCCGTCGTCACGAATCACGACGGAGTCCTGGAATGAGGAGGTCCCATCGGGGTTTTGGGTCTGAATTACCTTATCGAGTGAGTCGCTATCGAGCTTGCATCCGCAACCTCGGCACTGCTCATCGAGCGGAGAGGTATCCGTTGCTGTAGACATCGGTGCGTGTGGATCTGAATACATCGAGATGAACCGGTCGTCAATTCGGTGCTTCCAGTTCAGTACCCATTGGCCTGTTGCGGTCAGATTCCCGCGGTGTGCCAAAGCCCTGCCATCACCTAGGTTGATGAGCTTCAGGAACTGCGTTTGCGGTTTGAACGGGGCGAGCGGCTGCTCACGCAGCGCCCGCAACAAATTGTTCCACAATGTCGGTCCCTGTCGCACAGCATAGACACCGGATTTGGGAAGGGGCTTCTGGTAGTGACTGCTGCAATCACCCACCGCGAAGACGCAATTCGAGCCCTTTGCGAGGAGTTGGTCATCAACCAGAAGAAAACCTCCTTCATCTTTTTCGAAGGGGAGGGACTTCAGAAGGGATGGAGCTGCTGCGCCGGTTGAGGTGATCGCAAGGTCTGTCTTGAGTAAGGTTTTGTCGTTGAAGTTGATCGCTTGGTCGCTGATGGAGGCAACACGCGATTCGGTAACGGTTTGGACACCGCGGCGACGCAGTTCTTCTTCGAGGATACCGGCCGCACGTCCATTGAGCTCATTTGCAGGTCTTTGATTCGAAGTGACCAAACTGATGCGGTACGGGTTTGGAATGACAGACTCAATGTATGCTGGCAAGCAGAGGCAGACTTCGATACTTGCAACGCCTCCGCCGATCACCACAACTTGCAGTTCTCGCTGAGGATCCTGATGTGCAAGGTGATGCAAACGGTCGGTCAACCTCTGTAGGAAAGACTGCATCGGTTTGATCGAGATCGCAAGGTTTGGAGTGGTAGACGGATCAGCCGT
Source organism: Rubripirellula sp. (assembly GCA_022425745.1). Lineage (GTDB taxonomy): Bacteria > Planctomycetota > Planctomycetia > Pirellulales > Pirellulaceae > Rubripirellula. The sequence continues at coordinate 8,543 of JAKMEW010000477.1, read as the reverse complement.
GATGGTCGCGGTGCTTGAGCCGATGCCAATCGATAATAGGTCGTAGTGAAGCTCCGGACGCTCGGCGAATTGTACGGTCTGTTTCTCTGCATCAATTCCCGTTACTTGTTCGATGATCAATCTGGCGGAAGCTGCAGCGCAGAGTTTGACCAGATCGATGGTCATCGCAGATACCGGACGTTGTCCAGCTAGAACCGCGGGTAGCATGCCGGAATAGGTCGCAGCGGGTTGGTCTGAGACGCACACCAGCTCCGTATCCTTCGGCGCTTTCATGATCCACTGCCCGAGGACATGTGCGTTGGTGTGCCCGATTCCAAGCAGTATCACTCGCTTCCGCTTCAGCGTTTCGATCATTCTGCTTCTTTCTGTGTGGAATCGAGCAGGATTGCCTCTTTGATTGCCGTGGCGAGTTGTTCCGTCTGTGAGTCAGGAACCGTTCTCAAGTCGAAGAGAATCGAGTCGTTCGCGATGCGTGCTTGAACGGCGGGTGAACCAGTCCGTAGTTGACGCGACAAACGGTGCACTGACTTGTGCCGGATTTGGACGGCATAGCTGCTGAGTGTTTGACCTGGCATTGATCCGCCACCGAGTTGTGACTCACAGGGCACCACTTTGCATGGCGCCGTTGGGTTGATCATTTCTGCGATCTGTTCACACCGGGTTCTAATCTGTTCCGGATCGCAATGAAGCATCTGCATCATTGGGAGTTCCCTTCCCGTCGAGCCCTCAAGATGGATCTCTAGCGTGGCCTCCAATGCCGCGAGAGTGAGTTTGTCTAAACGCATTGCACGCATCAGCGGATGACGTCTTAGAATCTCTATCCATTTCTTTTTTCCGAGAACAATGCCGCACTGTGGTCCACCAAGCAATTTGTCTCCACTGAAGAGAGTGAGGTCCGCTCCCGCTGAAATGCTTTCCGAGATAGAAGGCTCCGATTGCCCATCGGGATAAGCCGACAGGGATGAGTCACCGGTCTGTTTTCCAATCCATCCGCTTCCGAGATCATCGATGATTGGAATTTCGGGTGAGTGCGGCATCTGGACTAACTCCGCGATACTCGGTTCAGTCACGAATCCACTCAGTTTGTAGTTGCTGTGGTGGACTCTCATCACCGCAGCGGTTGACTCCGTCATAGCCGATTCATAGTCACGGACATAAGTACGATTGGTGGTTCCCACTTCCCGAATCGTCACACCTGCCGTACGAAAGACATCTGGCAAACGGAAGCCGCCACCAATTTCAACAAGCTGACCGCGAGAAATGATCACTTCTTTGCCCGTTGAGACGGCTTGCAGTACGAGGATGGTCGCTGCAGCACAATTATTGACCAAAACCGCGTCATCGCAGCCAGTTAGCTGACACAATTGTTCGACGCAGTGCTGTCCGCGGTGGTTGCGTTTTCCGGTGTGAAGATTGAGTTCTACGTTGGCTGATTTTGCTGCATCCACCATTCGGCGGATCGCCCGATCACTGAGGGGCGATCGACCTAGGTTGGTGTGCAAAATAATGCCCGTGGCGTTGATGACGGAGCGAATTTTTGAACCACGATAGAGCTGTTCTCGATCACTGACCCGTGAAATGATTTTTTGGGTTATTTCGGTGGGCTGCTCGATCAGACCCGAGTCGATTTCTGCGCGGATCTCGGCTATCGCTCCTCGGATCCACTGCAGGACGATGGAGTGCGGATAACGCTGCCGCAGCGATTTGATTTTCTCATCCTGGGCGAGTCGATCGTAGGATGGGATATGGCGTAACAACGGTTGTTGAGACATATGACCGATTGGCTGATCAGTTGAATGGTATGCGGTTTTTGGGGGAGAATCCTGAACTCAGCACCTAGTGTGTTCTCGTTGTGAATTCGTTGGATTCTAGGAGTCGGTAGTTGGACAAGCGATTAAGTGCAGACTCGCACCAGCAGTTCGATGATCTCCACTGCGGTGAGTGATCTGTTTTTTGTCGAAGTGTTCTAGTAGCGGGATCGCATACTTCCGAGTGATTTGTAAATAGTCGCGGATCTCTGCCACGGTTCGGCTGGGATTCGAGTTAAACAGTGCCCTGAGGTCTTCGCAAAATGCCGCGATCATTTGGTTGTCATAGTATAGATCATTTCCGACATTGATCACGGTTCCCTGCTCACCGGCAAAAAGGAGGAGGGATTTTAGTCCGTCTTCGCTCTGCTTTGTGAGCTCTGAGAGTTCTGAAAGGCCGGGCGGAGTGCGGTTGTCGGTCAGTACTTCAATCACTTGATTCAACGCATTTAGCCGCTTTTTTGAGAGAGAAGTACGCTCAGTTTTAAGTGCCAGCAACCGGTTGGACCGGACAATCTGCTGATCATTTTCAAGTGATTCGAGGGCGTAATTGGCGATTGTGGAGGTTGATCGTCGACTGATCTGATCCGTCAGAGATTTTTGATCAACCCACGCACTCTCGGTCGCGGCTTGCGTTTCTAAACGCTCGAGAATCAATCGCTTCGCTTTCTCGACGCTGTCTATGGAGATCAATTTGTCGGCAATGCGAATGATTAGGGGATTCGCCTCAACGTGCTTAAGGAAATCAGCTGTTTCGATGTCGCGATGCGGTTCGGTCTCGGAGACCTGAGGCATGAACAGTTGATCCACTCGTAGCTCATCCCGAAGTTTGATCTGGGCTACGACTTGTGCGACAGCATCCGTGTGAGACAGATCTGTAAAAAGGTTGAGAATCTCTTGAGTCCTCTTTTTAACCCCCTCGAGCGGCACGAGCATTTTGCCCGAGGCGATGGAGCCCTGTGGATAGGGGCGGCGTAGGAGGTAGGGCTGAGAGTTGGCGAGAACCACTGGCATATGGGTTTGAACGATAACGAACTGTTCGATATTGGGTTCAAGTACACGGGGCCCAATCAATCGACAGTCACAACGCATGGTTGCGGTGTGAAATTGAAATTCCGCTGGGCACTTGATCGCGGGACTGTCGGAAAAAAGTTTTGTGGATGCCAGAAAACGCTGCGTTGTGGGGTAGCGGGCAGACGTGACAAGCTCGCATCCGCGACGCAATTTGGATGCATCGATCCCCGCGAGGTTCATTGCGGTGCGCATTCCTGCGTGCGCTGACTCCACTTGCCGGCCATGCACCTCGATGTCCCTGACTCGGACTTTTTGTCCAAATGGTTGGATAATGACTTCATCACCGATATGCACCTTGCCGGACCAAAGCGTACCCGCGGCGACCGTGCCGCGTCCCGGCTTGGAGAAGACTCGATCGATAGGCAACCGGAAGGCGCCATCGGTCTTTCTTGGTTCACGTCTCCGGTGAACCTTTAAGTGTTCGCGTAGGGTCTCTATTCCCTCACCAGTAACGATGGAGGTTTCGATCATTTCGAGGGTGTCGAAGCCAGCATCAGAGAGGAAGAACTCGACCTCCTCTCGTGTGATCGATCTTTTGCTTGCGGTGACGAGATCACAGCGAGTCAGTGCGACCAGAATGCGGTCGACTCCTAATCCCCGAAGGATTGCTGCGTGCTCAATCGTCTGCGTTTGTACTCCCTGATCTGAGGCGACGACGAGGAGACCGAGGTCGAGGGATGCGACACCTGCGAGTAGATTGCCGATGTACTTCTGATGACCTGGAGCATCGATTAAGGCGAATTGGTCTTCTCCACTTGTGAAGGAAGCGAATCCAAGATCGATGGTGATGCCCCGACGCTTCTCCTCAGGATTCGTGTCGGTGTCGACACCAGTCAACGCGGCCACCAAAGATGTCTTTCCGTGGTCGATATGCCCGATCACTCCGACAATGGTGTAGCTCATGACAACTTGGGACGACTTGGTGGTGCTTGCTGGGATGCTCTATCCAGAGGATAACAACTGCGTTCAGGATATCACGTGAGTGCAAAAGTGTAGAGTCTGGGATCTCACGAAGTGAATCGTAGGTTTCTTCGTTTCTGTTCTAGTGCAGCGATTCGGTCGGCTCTGACAAGCGGATGTTGAGGCGTTATCATAGGCGACCAACCGTGGCTTTCATCAGACTCACAACTTTTTTAGATCGATACGGAAATCTCCATGAGCGGAATTGCTTCTAATCCACGACGCTTGGCATTGTTGATGCTGGGGGCGATCATCTCCGCTTTGATTCTCGCACTGGTACAGCCCACCTTGGCAGCTGATTTCTCGTTTGGTGGCGAGCTTTTTCTACGAATGCTCAAGTTGCTCGTCGTGCCGCTCGTGTGTACCTCGGTCGCGTGTGGTGTGCTATCGATGGGGGATGTGAGTAAGCTTGGTAAGCCGGGCATGGTCGCGTTGGTTTACTATCTATCGACGACGGTGCTGGCTGCTGCGATTGGGTTGGTTGTTATCAACACGCTGGGTGTGAACCTCGTGGCTGAGAATGAACCTACTGAGACGGTGGCCAATCAAACGGCGGATTCCGCTGCCTCCGATTCTGCAGGGGCGATGTTGGACTCGCTCACCGAGCTATCGGGTCTAACCGATGCCGAAGTGACAAAGATTTTTCCACAGCTCGGTGTGGGCGAAGAGGCAACACCAGGTCTCGGGATGATTATCGAGAATCTGCTCTTTATGGTGATCCCAGAAAACTTGCTTGCCTCGGCGGTGGAAATGAAACTTTTACCGCTGGTGGTGTTTTCTCTGGTTTTTGGTCTCGTCATGGCACAGCTCGGGAGTCGAGCGGAGACGATAAGGCAGGTATTTGTCGAATTGAACGCCGTACTGATGCGGCTGGTTGACTTGGTGATGGTGATCGCACCGGCCGGTATCTTTTGTATGATTGCTGGGCGATTCGGACAGGCCGTTCAAGATGGGCAACTAGGAACGGAACTGAGGCAGATTGGTGGGTACTTCGCATGTGTATGCGTCGGTTTGGCGATACACGGCGTGATCGTGTTGCCATTGATTTTGTGGGTCGTTTCCAAACGTAATCCGCTGACTTATTTTCTTGGATTATCGCGGGCTTTGTTGACTGCTTTTTCAACGGCAAGCTCGACCGCGACCCTACCAGTCACTCTCGAGTGCACCAAGGATCTCGGCGTCTCAAAGAAATCGTCCGGTTTTGTTGTCCCGCTGGGTTCCACTATTAATATGGACGGGACCGCATTGTATGAGGCGGTTGCAGCAATGTTCATTGCACAGTTGGCTGGGATCGAACTTGGCTTTACTGAGCAAATCATTGTGGTCATTGCCTCTTCACTTGCTGCGGTTGGTGCCGCCGGAATTCCCGAAGCCGGTCTCGTTACCATGGTGATCGTGTTGAATTCAGTCGGACTGCCAGTTGAACTTGTGGGTGTGATTCTCAGTGTCGACTGGCTTTTGGATCGATTCAGGACTTCGGTCAATGTTTGGGGAGATGGCGTCGCGGCGGCAGTCGTCGAAGTCTCGCTGCCAAAAGAGGACTCCTGATTTCTGTGACCTCTCTACCCGCACCCGGATGGCTCTCGGAATCTCGGATGGCTCTTGGAATCTCGGGTGGCTCTTGGAATCTAGCGAATCAAAGCGATTTCAATCTCTAAACCGGGACCAAATCCCAACATGACCCAGGGTTTCTCGACTCGATCATCCGATAACCTGTTCAGGATGAAGGGAAGCGTCGCGGATGACATGTTGCCATGATCATTGAGTACCGATCGCGAGTGGGAGAGCTGTTCTTGATTGAGATCTAAGGATTGCTGCGCTGCGTTCAGAATCCTTGAGCCGCCTGGATGGATCGCCCACCCCTTTACCCCTTGGATGGTCAATCCATGGTGTGCCAACCAAGGTTCGATGCATGTTCTGAGCTGGGAGGTAATGAGGTCTGGCACCTCCGCGGATAACGTCATGCAAAATCCATGGTTTCCAATTCGCCATGTCATCGCATCCGTGGAATTCGCTACCAGGACTGATCCGGTTGCGGCGATGATCCCGAGTTTTTCGGAAGCGTTTTCGAGATCCTTGACTTCTACATCCTTGACTTCTACATCCTTGACTTCTACATCCTCGACTTCAACACCATCTTCGGCACCGCTGATAACTATCGCGGCTGCACCGTCCGCAAAAATCGCGTTGCTGACGATGCTGTCAGTATCCGTTCCATACTGGTAGTGCAGTGAACAGAGTTCAACGCAGCAAACTAAAACATTGCGATTTGCATCACTTTCGCACAACGCCTGAGCGACTCGCAATGCGTTGATGCTGGCGTGGCATCCCATGAACCCGACTTGGATTCGTTCGGTGCTGGGGGAGAGGTTCAGTTGATCAATCAGATCAATATCCAAACCGGGTGCGTAAAACCCAGTGCATGTGACCGTAATGAGGTGTGTGATGGATTCAGGTCGTAGACCGCTCGCGGTTAGTGCGATGTTGGCGGCGTTACTGGCGAGTGCTGGGGCCTCTTGTTGAAATCGATGCAATCGATGCGCAGTGGTTGGTCCCTTATCGTCGGCATCCCTTGCAGTGGCGTAGAAGTCTTGAAAGCCGTCTTCTTGAGGCAGTTGCGGATTAATCAGGACGCTACCGCGTTTTGAAATCCCGGCTTTACGATAGAGTGCGTGGACCTTGCGGTGCATCGCCTCAGGCATTGCTGAAGTCCGTGCGGCAAAATCCGCAGCCTGATTCATGCTGATCGAACCAGCCGGGACGGAACCTCCAAAACCACGAATGATGGCGGGCATTAAGAAGTGATCCTGAAACGATAATTGGTGTTGGCAGTGGAGATGCAACCATTCCCACCGGCCTTCTCGTTACGGGAAGCGAGGTAATAGTTCACGCGGTTCCCCGTTTAGCTTGCTTGATAAACCGCATGAAAAATATGCCGCAAAGGCTGTGCCATCCGAGGGGTGATTATTTGGCGGCTGACAACGGCTGGGTCTTTCTTGATTTGATTGGATACCAACCGGTCAGTTCATTGCTAAGTCGTTGAACAATTTGAGGATTGTCTGCTGCAACATTGTGCAACTCACTCGGGTCTTTAATCAAATCATACAGCTGCGGTGTCTTAATTGTCCGCGGGTGTGAGCTCGCGTAACGGTTCGTCTCACCGTCATAGGTCAGCAGCAGTTTCCACTTTCCTTCGATGCACCACGATAGAGCAGCGAAGCTTCAGGGTCGTTGACGTCTGCGATGTCGTGGGCGAATCCTTCGCCGAAAATGATCTCTCGATCAATCGGTTGGTTACCCGTGAGGGCTACGGTGAGATCTAGGCCAGGTAGATTCTCAGGCGGTGCAATGCCTGCGAATGAAAGAATTGTTGGATAGAGATCGAGGCTGCTCACAAGTTCTTTGCGGTCCTGTGGAGCAAGTTGATCTGGCCAGTGGAAGAAGATTGGGGTTCGAATACCACCTTCGTTCGGAGATTGTTTGGAGCGTGGAGCGTATTTCTGAGACTTTGGATCTTGGATCCACCCATTATCGGTGACGTAAACAAACAGGGTGTTTTCAATCATTCCGCGATCGTCGACCAGTTGCTGAAGCTGACCGCATGTCTCGTCGAACCACTCGCACATGGCGTAATATTTAGCGACCGAGATGGGTCGATCACCGGAGTGGTATTTCTTGAGGAGACGCTCTGGTGGATTGTGGGGAGTATGCGGGAGAAACGGCGCGTACCACAAAAAGAACGGCTTGGCCTCTTCCTTCGCATGATCCAAAAATTGTGCGATTGGCTCCAAACCCTCTCGGCCAATTTTCAGCCCATCGTCTCCGTGACGTCCACCACGTTTTGGGAATCCACGTGTCATCCCGTGTGTGAACCCTGAGTTTTGGAAGCTGCCTTCCCAGAGTTTTCCACTTTGATGACTGAGGTATCCTTGTTGTCCAAGCAGTGCTGGGAGGGTTGGGAATTTGTCGATTTTCTTGATCAGATCAGCTCGCTGCTGATTGTTCTCGGGTGTGTTAGGTTTCGCGTATTTGGGCGATGGATCGTTTCCAGTGATCCCATGCGTTGATGCGTAATGGCCGGTGAGTAGCGTTGCGAGCGAGGGACGGCAGAGGGCGGTGGGAACGTATCCGCGTCGGAATAGTACTGATTCCTTCGCCATCTGATCCAGATTTGGAGTTTCAATGTCCGGATGCCCCATGAACCCGTAGTCGTTCCAAGCTTGGTCGTCCGAAATGATCAGAACAATATTCGGCGGTGAGGAAGGATTATCCGCCTGAGCTTCGCACATCGCGACGGAGAGGCTGAGGGCAAGAATCAGGAGGAGCAGTGAACGCATGGCGATTACCATAAAGTTTGGATGGAGCATCAAATATCCTCGAGTATACACGATCGATTTATTTGGCGTATCCGCGGTATGGATAAGGAAGTTTGCGTCTAGCTGGACAGTGTCTGACCACGCTAAAGATGGTCGTTGGAGCGAAACAAGCTTCCGTTACCGATTGGCACGAAAATTCAGCTAAGACGTGATCGTATTTCTGGCTGATAGCCGCGAAGAAACTCTTCTGCTGACATTTCACGTTTCCCAGCAGGTTGGACGGAGAGCAATTCGATCACGCCATCCCCGGTCTGTATCAACATGCGACTTCGATGCAACAACATGCCCGGTTCAGCCGCGGATTGCGTCACTGATTCATCTGCTT